>JAYWEH010000595.1:0-7785 GCA_043780025.1 Deltaproteobacteria bacterium | reverse complement strand
GCTACAGCACCTGCTCCGTGGGCTCAGCCTCCCAGGGCGACTCGCTCACGAAATGCCGAAGCTCCTGGTCGTGACCCGGCGCGACACGCGAGGCGATCGCCCGAATCGAAAGAAAACTCTGACTAAGTGGTGCTAGCCCCGCACCTTCCGCGGACAGGACGCGCGGAAGCGGCCGTGATCCTCAATCTGCGTGCCCATGCCACTCCTGCAGACTGCGCACATCGACTGCTTCAGTCTGCACGGTGGCGAAGGCCTCGAGCGCGGAGACAGCGACGAGCGCCGCAGACATCGTCGTGAAATACGGCACGTTGGCCTCGAGCGCGCTGCGGCGGATAGGGTAGCTGTCCTGGATGGCCCGCCTACCGAGAGTGGTGTTTACGATGAGGTGAATCGTGCCCGCGCGAATGGCATCCACCGCATGCGGGGAGCCCTCGTTGACTTTGTTTGTGAGTGCGGCGGGTATACCAAAGCGTTCCAGCGCGCCCGCTGTGCCTCGTGTTGCAATGAGGCGGAAACCAAGATTTCGAAGGCGGCGCGCCAAGTCACCAGCGCCGACCTTGTCATCGTCGCTGACGCTCAAGAAGGCGCAACCATCTCGGGGTATCGGAACACCGGCCGCGCGCTGGGCTTTCCCGAAAGCAACGGCCAGGCTTGTCGCTATGCCCATGACCTCGCCGGTCGACTTCATCTCCGGGCCAAGAATCGTATCCACTCCTCGCAGCTTCGAGAACGGAAAGACGGATTCCTTCACCGATACGTGCACCGGTGGCGGTGCATCCCAGACTCCGAGTTCGTCCAGCGTCTGGCCCGCGATCACCTTCGCGGCGATCTTCGCAAGCGCCCGTCCCGTCGCTTTCGACACAAACGGAACCGTGCGGGAGGCTCGCGGGTTGACCTCGATGACGAAGACCTTGCGATCCTTGACGGCAAGCTGCACGTTCATCAGGCCCACGATTCCGAGCTCGAGGGCGATGCGCCGTACCACGCCTTCGACCTCGGCGACAACATCGGGCGGCAACGAATGGGGTGGGAGCACGCTCGCCGAATCGCCGGAGTGGATCCCCGCTTCCTCCACGTGCTGCATCACGCCCCCGATGACGACGCGCTTCCCGTCTGCCACGCAATCGACGTCGACCTCAATCGCATTCTTCAGGAACTGGTCGATGAGGAGCGTCTGCGCACCGGCCTCTCTCGCTGCGTGCATGGCAACGCCGGCGTAGGTACGCAGCTCGCCCTCGTCCAGACATACCATCATGGCCCGGCCCCCGAGCACGTAGGAAGGTCTAACCAGCACAGGAAAGCCGATGTCACGCGCTGCGACCAGCGCCTCCTCGACGCTTCGGACGATCCTTGCTTCCGGTCTCAAAACGCCGAGTTTTTTGAGCAATTTCTCAAAGCGCTCGCGATCCTCAGCACGGTCAATGGCGTCTGCTGATGTGCCTAGTACGCGCACGCCAGCCTCCTCGAGCGGCACTGCGAGCTTGAGTGGCGTCTGGCCGCCGAACTGCACGATGACTCCCAACAGCTCGCCGCTCTTTCGCTCCTCGTCGATGACGGAGATGACATGTTCGAACGTGAGCGGCTCAAAGTACAAGCGATCCGCGGTGTCGTAGTCGGTTGAAACGGTCTCCGGATTGGAGTTGACCATGATGGTCTCGATCCCGAGCTCCTTAAGGGCGAAGACAGCATGACAGCAGCAATAGTCGAACTCGATTCCCTGGCCGATCCTATTGGGGCCACTGCCGAGAATGATGATCTTCTTTCGGTCACTCACATCGGCCTCGCTGCGTGTCTCATAGGTCGAATAGAGGTAGGGTGTACGGGCGTCGAATTCTGCCGCGCACGTGTCTACGCGCGCGAATGTCGGCAGCACTCCAGCGGCTAGCCTCGCATTCCGAACAAGCTCCTGGGAGCTGTTTCGGAGTGCAGCGATCTGGACGTCGCTGAATCCGAGGCGCTTGCTGCTTCGAAGCAGATCCTTCGTCAAGCTTGCGGCGCCACGGAGCAGCGTCTCATGTTCCACGATTCTATTTATCTGACCCAGAAACCATGGATCGATAGACGTGCGCTGATGGATGTCGTTGAGCGAGTAGCCGATCCGGAAGGCGTCCGCGACGTGGAACAGCCGCTCCGGCGTCGCGATGCCCATCAGGTAGCCAATCGCTTCATGCAGCTCACCCGCTTCGAAAACGGGCGCGTCCGAGAGCGGACCTCCGGGTAGACGCTGCAGCAGCGGAGTCTGTTCTGGGGATCTGGCCGCTACGAGGGCGCGGTAGTCGGTCTGCCCGATCAGGGTCACGAGCCCGTCTTTGCCGATTTCCAGTGACCGGGCAGCCTTCTGAAGTGCCTCCGGCAAGGTGCGGCCGATGGCCATCGCTTCGCCGACGCTCTTCATTTGGGTGCCGAGCTTAGGGTCCGAACCAGGGAACTTCTCGAACGCGAAGCGCGGCCACTTCACTACTACGTAGTCTATGCACGGCTCGAAGGCCGCGCTCGTCTGGGTAATGTCATTCTTGAGCTCGTCCAGAGTGAACCCGACAGCGAGTTTAGCTGCAACCTTCGCGATCGGGTAGCCGGTTGCCTTGGACGCGAGAGCGCTGGACCGTGACACCCGCGGGTTCATCTCGATAACGAGCACCCGACCATCCTTTGGGTTGATCGCGAACTGCACGTTGGAGCCGCCGGTTTCAACGCCGATCTCGCGCATCACGGCCCGTGCCGCGTTCCGGAGATACTGATATTCACGGTCTGCAAGCGTCATCGCCGGCGCAACGGTCACGGAGTCACCCGTGTGCACTCCCATCGGGTCTATGTTCTCGATCGTGCAGACCACGATGAAGTTGTCCGCGCAGTCGCGAATGACCTCGAGCTCGAATTCCTTCCAGCCGAGAAGGCTCTCCTCGACGAGCACCTCGTGCGTTGGAGATTGAAGCAAGGCCCATTCCACTCGTTCAGCCAAGTGCGCCGGGTCTTCTACGATGGCGCCTCCCGCTCCTCCGAGCGTGAAGCTCGGACGCAAGATGGCCGGGTATCCTGTGTCCAGAACGACGCGCCGCGCTTCGTCAACGCTGCGTGCGAAGCCCGAACGCGGAGAGCCCAGCCCGATCCGCTCCATGGCTTCTTTGAAGAGCCGGCGATCTTCTGCGCGGCGGATCGCGTCAACTTGGGCGCCGATGAGCTGCACGCCGTACTGCGCCAACACGCCACTCGTGTGTAGCTCGATCGCGAGATTGAGTGCCGTCTGTCCCCCGAGAGTGGGCAGTAGTGCATCAGGGCGCTCGCGCTCGATAATGGCGCGGAGGGTCTCTCGATCTAGCGTCTCGATGTACGTGCGCCGGACGAGCTCTGGATCCGTCATGATCGTCGCCGGGTTCGAATTGACCAGAACGACTTCATAGCCGAGCTCGGCCAGCGCCTTGGCGCCTTGCGTGCCGGAGTAGTCAAACTCGCAACCCTGACCGATGACGATAGGGCCAGAGCCGATTAGTAGAATTTTGTGAATGTCGGCGCGGCGCGGCATGGTTTCCCTCGAGCTCAATGCGAGCGCTCACCGCGCTCTACGGCACGCTTGGGTGAACTGCTCGAATAGGTGGAGCGTATCGTGAGGCCCTGCTGCGGCCTCTGGGTGGTATTGAACGCTGAACGCTTGCGCGTCTGCAACACAGAGTCCTTCGCTCGTGCCGTCATTCAGGTGAATATGCGTGGTTCGTGCGTCTGGACCGAGAGAGTTGTCGTCGACGACGAAACCGTGGTTCTGAGTGGTGATCTCTACGCGGCCAGTATCGAGAGCTCGAACTGGTTGGTTCAGTCCACGATGACCGAACGGCAGCTTGTAAGTGTGTGCTCCCAATGCTCGTGCGAGTAGCTGGTGGCCTAAGCAAATGCCAAAAATGGGCCTCACGCCGAGGAGCGAGCGGATCGTTGCAGCTATGTAGTCCAGGGCGGCAGGGTCTCCCGGTCCGTTTGATAGGAGGATTCCGTCCGGACCGAGCGCCAAAATCTGTTCTGCAGTCGTCGTTGCGGGCACACCCGTCACGCGGCATCCGAGATCGGTCAAACATCGAAGGATGTTCTGTTTCACCCCCATGTCGAGCACAACCACATGCGTTTGTTCGGACGGGCTTAAGCGTTGCGTCCCGACGAACGCGTAAGGCTCTCGGGGGGTAACTCTCGCGACGAGGTCGAGGCCCTGCATCTTCAGCGCAGCACGTGCCCGGTCTACGAGGGTATCGGGATCCTCGCTGCCGATGCACCCATTCTGTGCGCCGTGAACTCGTACGTGCTGCGTGATCAGGCGTGAATCGACATCGCTAATCGCTACGAGTCCGTGCACGACAAGGTATTGGTTCAGGGACTGCTGTGAGCGCCAATTGGACGGAGTGTGACTCAGTTCCCGCATGACGAATCCTGCAACCTGCGGCCTGCCGTCTCGACTCTCTCCGTCAATCGAGGTGATGCCGGTGTTCCCTATATGGGGTGCCGTCATTGTGACGATCTGGCCGCAGTACGACGGATCGGTGAGCACTTCTTCGAAGCCGGTCATGCCGGTGGTGAAGACGACCTCACCGGTCGCTGTCCCGTTGGAGCCCCACAGTGAGCCCGGGAAAACGGTCCCGTCTTCTAGAGCTAAGAACCCACGCTGGCCATCTGCTCGATCCACCTTCAAGGGCTCCCGAGAGCATAGGAAGCTCCGAGAACGACCGAGATGTTGTCGTTATGCATGTACACCTTCGAATCTCTCCTGGCGCGATTTCCTGTCCCGACTGCAAGATTAGCGACATTGTATACACGAAAAAAATGTCGCATGTCAAGCGCGGAAGTGTACGCGCGAAGCGCTCCGGTCTCTTGTCGCCTCGAGGGAGTTGAGGCTGATGCGTATGTCGTCCTTCGCTAGCGGCTTCCGCTTCAATCCGGATGAAAGCCGCCCATTCGCGGTAGGCGAACTGTCGTGGTCCCTGGACGTCGGAGGTCAGCGCGGAGCTCGCGTGGCGGCGTCCGGAGCAGAACATCGTGCGGCGGTGGCAGGGGCCGGAAACGAACACACCGCATGCTCCTGGGACGCTGCTCCAA
Source organism: Deltaproteobacteria bacterium (assembly GCA_043780025.1). Taxonomy (GTDB): domain Bacteria; phylum Myxococcota_A; class Polyangia; order Polyangiales; family Polyangiaceae; genus SZUA-265. Next base: position 2,715 of record JAYWEH010000595.1, on the reverse strand, counting down.
CAGTTGAGTGAATCAGTGAATCCACAAGGGAGACCGGTTGGCCGCGCTGGGACAGTCTGGACTGGCCGACGTGCAGCGCAACTTCCTCGAGACAAAGAGCGGGTCGCGCCGGCCCAGGCCACCTTCGAGTCTTCGTGCAGGACGGCGAAACCTTCGAGGTTCGTCCCATCAAACTGGGACGCGTGCGGCGGCTGGATCCACATGGCAAGAGGCCTTGCATGGGTACCCCTGCGGTACGCCCAGAACGATACTTCGTAAAAGACGAAACATTCAGCGCAGATTACCTCCCTATCCGAGTGCTTGCTGGCGGGGTAGGAATGACGTGCAGTGGAGTGTGGAGGGTCGAGCGCAGACAAGCAGGCAGTACAGCCGTGCCTGACCGCGTTCTCCGTATCTCGGTAGGGTGGAGCTCCAAATAGGTGGCGTTTCGCGAAGCAACTACCGAGAGCGTGGGCCTGGCCTCACACGCTCTGCTGCTCCACCACGACTCCACGGGCTGCCAAAAATATTCTCCCGTGCCTTTTCGGTAATTGCCACTACGGCAGGGTGTTTGAGGCGGCGTTCCGCCGAAATGGCGTAGAAGCGTTCACGCACTTCATCGGTGCGGCCCACGATTCGCACGCCGTACTGGCGCTGAACTTCCTCGGCGACGACCGTGGGGGCGGGGAATATACCCTGCCCCGTCTGCCCGAAAATCTTGAGCAGTGCGCTATCCTCGAACTCGGCCACCACATTCGGACGGATGCCGAGTCCGGCAAACCACTGCTCGAGCGATCGGCGCAGGACCGTATTTTCGGTGGGCAACAGCATCGGAGCGCCGTCGAGTGACTTCGGAAATCCCCTCCGCCGTGGCGCCGCGAGCTCTGAAGTCGCGAAAAAGGTGACGTCACACTCCCCCAAGAGGTGGCTGAACGCTCGGATGGGCGCTGAGGAGGGGATCGGTGCGTCGGAGAGGATGACGTCCAGCCCGTGCAGGGCAAGCTCTACGAGCAGTCGTTCGGGTTTGTCTTCGCGGCACACCATCCGGATCGGCGTCGAAAGCTCGAGCGCTGGCTCGAGAAGCTTGCGCGCGACGAGCTTGGGCAGGATGTCCGCGACGCCCACGACCAAGCGCAGAGGGCGACCCACGGGGCGCCCCTTGATCGCATCCTGAAGCTCGTTGCCGATTGGAAATATCTCTTCCGCGTAACGGTAGACGAGCCGACCCATTTCCGTCGGTACGAGCCGGCGACCGCTGCGTGTGAAAAGTTTTTCGCCGATCGTCTGCTCGAACGCCCGGATTTGCCCGCTGACGGTGGACTGAGCGAGGCGGAGCCTCGCGCTCGCTGGCCCGAGCCCGCCCTCGCGCACGACGAGCCAGAAATAGAGCAAGTGATGGTAGTTCAGCCACTCCACGGAGTAATCCCTATACTTCGGTTATTCCGAAGTAGACAGCTCAGTTTACCTGGCTGTCGAAGTATCGATGGAAGACTATGCTGCCGTCCAATGCAGAAGCTCATCCACGGCATTCACGAATTCCAGCGCAATATTTTTCGCCCTCAGCGCGAGCTGTTCGAGAACCTTGCCGCCGGGCAAAGCCCGGAAACGCTGTTTATCACCTGTTCGGATTCGCGCATCAATCCGAACCTCATCACGCAGACCGAGCCGGGCGAGCTCTTCATCATCCGCAACGCCGGCAACATCGTGCCGCCGCATGGCCCGCATGTCGGCGGTGAGGCCGCCACCATCGAATACGCGATTGCCGCGCTGAAAGTAAAGGACATCATCATCTGCGGTCACACCCACTGCGGCGCCATGAAAGCGGTTACCCATCCAAAAGACCTCGAAGGCCTGCCCGCGGTTGCGACCTGGCTCGGACATGCAGAGGCGACGCGACAGATCATTGGCGAGCATTACCGACACCTCGAAGGCAATGCGCGCGTCACGGCGACGGTTCAGGAGAACGTGCTCGTACAGCTGGAGCACCTGCGGACGCTACCAACAGTCGCGACGCAATTAGCAGGGGGCAGGCTGCGTCTGCACGGTTGGGTGTACAAGATTGAAACCGGTGAGGTGTTCGGGTTCGACCCGGAGCAGCGGCAGTTCTTGCCGGTCACCGAGGCGCGCCTGCCGCCCGCTGCATTACCTCTCAACCACTTCCGATCGATTTGAGGCTTCCCACTTCGGCGAGCTAAGGCGGCGCTTTCGACCAGAAAAGCGAAGCACACCCGAGCTGCGAGCCATGGCTCTGAACAGTTGGGGCCATTCTTTAAAATGCGAGCACATGAGATGAAAACCGCGATGTGGGCGAGACTGAAGCTGTTCCTGGATCCCTTCGACGTCCGGTACGAGGACATGCGGAAGGGCAATTGGCCTCTCGTCGCTTGGCGCGACGTCAGCGCCGGGTTGATCGTGGCCATGATGGCGATCCCGATGGCAATGGGCTTTGCCATTGCTTCCGGCCTGCGCCCGGAGCATGGCATCTTGGCTGGCGCCGTTGCCGGGCTGGTGGGAGCGCTATTTGGCGGCTCGAAGTACAACGTGTACGGGCCCGTGGCGGCGCTGATTCCGATGATCGCTGGCGTCATGGCAGCCTATCGAACCCCGGCTGATGCCTACGCGGGCCACGCCTTCTTAGTGCTGATCTGTTTGTGTTCCGGCCCCATGCTCATGCTGCTCGGCCTGTTCGGCTGGGGCAAACTTGGAAATCTGGTCCCGCACTCGGTGGTGGTCGGC
>JAYWEH010000594.1:0-7793 GCA_043780025.1 Deltaproteobacteria bacterium | reverse complement strand
TCCATGCTCCGACGCGCCTCGCTCCCTTCGGCCGTCGTCGGGACGCCCTTGGCATCCACTGTCTGCTGCGCGGCCTCTGTCTCGACGATGACCTTGCGGAGATCGTCCGCAGCCTGGCGCGGAACGAACGCGAAGATGGTGGGGCTATCGGTGTTCGCGGCGCGGGCCGCGTCAACGACTTCCTTCTCGCTTGCCGACCAACCGTCCCGGATCCAAATCAGAACGCTCTCGCCCGAGGCCGGAGGTGGATTCTGGTCGCGTGACACGACGATTTGGCGCGCCTCCTTGGCGGCACCTTGAACGATCTTCACAGACCGGATCACGCGATCCGCATCTGCGTAGACCAGTTGGTCACGGCGAATCTGGAGGTCCGCGTCGTCGTTCGCGAGGCGCGTCTGGCGATTGCGGAACTCGCGATCCCACTCGGCGCCTTCCTTCGTCTGCAGACGGTACTCGTCTCCGACCTTCATCAACGCGCCGCTGCCGGCGAGCTTCTCTAGAACCGTCTCCACGGAGCTGCGGAGCTTGCCGTTGTCCGCGAGCAGGTCATCGACCAGGAGGTCTGCGACGTGGTCCTTGGACGCGCGGACGCCGATGTCGGAACCGCCTTCTCGTGGGAGCTTGCTGATGAGGAACACGAGGCCGCAGATGCGACGAGCGAGCTTCCCTTCATCAGTACCGTCCTTCGACAGGTTGATGATGCGTTCGTTGATCTCACGGAGGAGTACCCCCGTATTCACCATCTCGGGCGCCAGCGCCTCGAAGAGCTCGTCGCCGGGAACAGCTGCGCCGAGCCCGCGTTCAGACAGGCGTGCCACCGCGTCGTGGATGATGCGGAGCTGCGAGCGCAGCTGACTGTGAGTACCGGCTGCGTCCACCGCGCGGAAGCAGTGCTCCCAAAAACGACGGCGCGCGGGCAGGAGCGGATAGTCATCGACGACGATGTCGCGGTCCTGTGCCGTCTCGCCGATGCGCGTCCCTTGGAGCTGCCGCGAGATCTCGCCGCCGTGCTTGTCCAAGAACTCCCGCACCGGGCCGATCGACGCCGGCTTCTTCTGCAACAGGACCTTGCGGATGACGGCCTCCACGTCCTGGTCGGAGAGCTGGACGCGGATCGTATAGCGGTCCGTGAGCTTCTGCAGTTTGGGTGTCGCCGTCAGCGCGCTCTGTCCGGAGGCCACGACGAGGATGTGGCTGTCGAGTTGCTTTGACAGCGCCTCGGTGACCTCTGTGACGAGCGTCGAGCGGTCGTTCGAATCGCCGATGTACTGCTGCACCTCATCGAGAACGAGGATCGTGCAGGGGAAGCGACCGTCGCGCCCGACGAGCTTCAGGCTGCGCTTGATCGCCGTGAGGAACTCCTCGGTCGTGAGATCGGTGGCGCGAGGCGGGAACTGAGCTTTGAGCGTGTTCCGCGCGTCCGCTTCCGATGCGGCGAAGTTTGAGTCGCAGGCGATCAGAGCGCGGGCAATGGGGCCACTGACGTAAAGGTTGTTCAGTTCCGGGGCCCACTGTTTCCCCGCGCTCTCGACGGATGTCTTGACCTTGTCGAACCAGCCCTGGTCGTGAAGCCACAGGCAGAACTGCGCTTGCGGGAACTGATCGGGCAGCCCGACCCCGCGAAGGAGAACGCTGAGAATCGTCAGCCTGACGTGGTCCGTCGTGCCGCTCGGGAGTGCCCCGGCCGCAGCGAGCAGACCACCGGCGCGCTTGCCAGCGGTGTCGAGCTCGCGAAGCAGACTGCGAAGGTCATCGGGCATCGACGGCACGAGACTTCTTGCCGTCGCACCATCGGGGAACTTTGTATCTGCCCAGAGGTGGCAAAGCATCTTCAGCAGGTGCGACTTGCCGCTCCCGAAAAAGCCGCTCACCCACGCCGCTTTCTGACTCGTCTGCGTGACGTTGGAGAGATACGACGAGAGGATTCTCTGGATGCCGTCGGCGTACTGCCCCTCGCACACAAAGGTCGACAGCTCCCCTCGCAGCTCCTCCAAGACTTTGTCGTTGGCCTTGTCCGAGATGCGGGCCTGGCCCTGATTCACCAGCGGGTGCGTCGAAGGATCTCGCTGAAGGACGTCTTTGATCTTCATGTTGCACTCCCGGTGGCGTGAATCGAAATGGGCACCGCCATGTAGTTCCAGCCATCGCGGGCATCGAGCAAGCGGTAGTTGTTCTGCTCGTATTGGCCTGGGAAGAACACGACGAGTCGGCCCTTCACGTCGCCTTCGATCAGCTTCAGCAGCTGCGAGAAGCGCGCGAATCCGAACAACGACGCCACGCCGAAGACCGCGACGACTGAGTCGCTGTGAACGTCGGCGCGGGAGAGCACGGCGCGAATGCGGTCGGCGACGAAGTCCGGGAACTCCGCCTCGAGCTTCATCTGCAGGTCCTCGGGAGACTCGAAGTACGCCTCGCGGTAGTCATCCGCCGCGAGCCAAGAGGAGAATGCGGTCGTGATGTCGACCTCGTGCCAGTCGTGCCCCGCTTCCTTGGTCCGCGTCTCGAACTCACCCTTGCGTGCACGAAGAACTCGTTCGAGCTCCTTGTCGTACGCCACCATGACCACGCGTTGCGCGCCCGCGACGGTGCGCTGCCACGGCGTAGCGATGTGTTGAGCGTAGAGGTCTGCGAGGTCTTCGATTCGGGCCATTCGTCATGTCCTCCCAAGTCCAGGGTCGAGCCGGTCGAGTCCGAACTCAATCACGTCACCCGCTGAGCGTAGGTCGATGAGGCCCACGCGCTTTGCGTCGAGGGCAAGCCCGCGGGCCGAAGACGCTGTGCAATCGAGCGCCGCGATCCAGCCGCTCGTCAGCAGCTCTTCGCCGCGGAAGCCCGCCGCGTTCCCGAGCCACAGGGCAAACGCGACAGCGGTTGGTTGTGCTTGCACCCGCTGCCGGAACTTGAAGGTCCGCCCTTGCAGGTGACCGGACTGCGTCCACGAGCTCGAGACGTTACGTACAACCTTGTCCAGCGTCGCGTCGTTCATACGCTCACCGACAAGGTTGCGAAGCGCGTCCCGGATCGGTGCGCGCTGAATTTCGACGCCGGCAGGCTGCGAAAGCACAGGTGATGCTGAGGCCATAAATAGTGGGTCACGTGCGAGCGCTACGAGCATCGCAAGCAGAGGGCGAGCCTGTGCGTCGATGTCCCAGAACTTCCGCAGCACACGGAAGATCACGACGAATGGGTCGAGGGCGTAGAGCTCGGCAAGGCGCTGGTTCGAGATCCTGCGCGTCGATGCCGTCGCCTTCTCAAGGCAGTTGCTGTCGATGATCGCTGCAGCGTAGGCAGCGCGGTCGACTGGCCCATGAGCAGCGTCGAGCACCGCCGTAAGTTCCGTGAGCATGAGCGTCCTGCTCGAGTGGGTTCCCTTGTCGCCGAAGCGGAAGCCGAGCTTCACCGTTCCGGCGGCAGGGCCCGCTGGCGGGAAGAACGCGATTGGTTTTGCTTCTGCGAGTGACATGGAAAATCCGCCGGCAAACTTGCCGGCTCCAAAAGTGACAGGCCGCTGTTCCGATGTCAAGACATTGCTCCGTTCCCGCCGGCAAACTTGCCGGCGGTGGATAGAAGACCAGGGGATCCCTCTGCAGCAACGGAAAAGTCCTTGGATCAGCCGCCTATCGGCCAGGCCGCATGTCCCGTTGCGCGGGTCGGGCGCTGGCGCAACACGCCGTCGGCCGCCGTGCATCCGTCTTTGGCGTCGAGCCCGACGCCCCGGGCACCACTTGGGCTGACGCTGTCCGTGTCGGTTGGCCTTTCCACCGGATGTGTCGATTGGGCGGCGTGAGGCAAGGAGTCCCGGCCTCGTGGCTGCCCGGATGGATGCTGTTGCGCCACTTGGATGTGGCAGCATTGCTGGAATGCGATTGGGGGGGACCGCCATCGAGATGTCCGCCTCGGACCTCTCCCAGTTCTTGGGCTGCCGGCACCGCACGGCTCTCGATCTTTCCGTCGCCCACGGCCAGCGCGCGGCGCCCACTTGGGTCGACCCGGCCATGCTGGTCCTCCAGCAACGCGGCCTCGATCACGAGCGCAGCTACGCGGACTCGCTTCGCGCAGAGGGGCTCACCGTGATCGACTTGGCGGACCACGCGGGCGACGAAGCCGTGCACCGCTCGCTCGACGCCATGCGCGCGGGCACGAACGTCATCCTTCAGCCCGCGCTACGGAACGGCAGTTGGTTCGGCCGGCCTGACGTCCTTCGGCGGGTCGAGACGCCCAGCGGTTTCGGCGCTTGGTCCTACGAGGTCGTCGACACGAAGCTGGCGAAGGACACCCGAGGCGGCACCGTCCTTCAGCTCGCGCTCTACTCGGAGTTGCTCGGCGTTGTTCAGGACGCCGTCCCCGAGACGTTTCACGTCGTCACACCGGACCCTGAGCGGCCGGTCCAAAGCTTCCGGGTGCAGGATTTCACCGCGTACTTCCGGTTCATCCGCACGCGACTCGAGCTGACCGTGCAGCAAGAACCTGGTGCGCTCGCGGCCGCGAACTATCCCGAGCCCGTCGAGCACTGTGACGTGTGCCGCTGGTGGAGCGTCTGCGACAAGCGACGTCGCGCCGACGATCACCTGTCGCTTGTCGCCGGCGTCTCACGGCTCCAGAGCCGAGAGCTGCAGATGGCCGGCGTCACCACGCTCGCGCAGCTCGGCACGCTGCCCTTGCCGCTCTCATTCACGCCGCGACGCGGTTCCATCGAGACCTATGTCCGTGTACGCGAGCAAGCTCGGCTTCAGCTCGCGGGTCGAAACGAGGGCGTTCCGGTTCACGAGTTGCTCCCCATCACCGTGGACCAGGGGCTCGCTCGTCTGCCTGCTCCGTCGCCCGGTGATGTCTTCCTCGACCTCGAAGGCGATCCGTTCGCGCGGGACGGCGGGCGCGAGTACCTCTTCGGGCTCGTGACCGTTGCGCCCGACGGTACCGAAGCGGCGCGCGCCTTCTGGGCCTGCTCGGACATTGAAGAGCGTGCGGCGTTCGAGGCCGTGGTGGACGCGATCCTCAGTTCTTGGGCGGCGAATCCGGGGATGCACGTGTATCACTACGCTCCCTACGAACCCGCGGCGTTCAAACGGCTGATGGGTCGTCACGCGACGCGCGAAACTGAGATCGATCGCATGCTCCGCGCCGGGGTGTTCGTAGACCTTTACGCCGTCGTGAAGCACTCGTTGCGAGCGAGCGTGGAGCGGTACTCGATCAAAGATCTCGAACCCTTCTACGGCTTCACCAGGACCGTTGCGCTCGTGGACGCGCGAACCAACCTGCGCGTGATCGAACACGCGCTCGAGCTCGGCGTCTTGGATGCGATCACCGACAAGGCGCGCGCAGCCGTCGAAGGCTACAACCGCGACGACTGCGTCTCCGCGCTGCGTCTCCGCGATTGGCTCGAGCAACTCCGCGCTTCGGTCGAAGCCGGAGGAACACCCGTGCCGCGTCCGACGCCTGAGGACGGCGCTGCACCAGAGAAGCTCGACGACCGTGCCCGCCGCGTACAGGCGTTGATGGCGGCACTCACTGTCGACGTTCCTGCAGATCGCGACGAGAGGAATGATGAGCAACAGGGCCGGTGGCTGCTGGCTCATCTGCTCGACTGGCATCGGCGCGAGGCCAAGGCGCCATGGTGGGAGTTCTTCCGCCTGCGCGATCTCTCGGAGGACGAGCTGTTCGCGGAAAAGGCGGCGCTCTCCGGTCTGCACTTCGTTGCCCGCGTCGGCGGAACGAAGAAGAGCCCCATCGACCGCTACGACTACCCGCGCCAAGACACGGAGGTTCGTGGTGGCGACGCGCTGCACCTGCCAGACGGAACCGACTTCGGGAGCGTTGACACCATCGATCGGGTGGCTCGCACGGTCGAGGTAAAGAAGCGCGGTGCACAGGCTGACGTGCATCCGTCCGCGGTGTTCGCGCACTCGGCAGTGAACACCGATGTGCTTGCCGAGGCGCTTCTGCGCCTCGCGGAGGACGTGGTTCAGCACGGCGTTTCTGGCGGGACCCAGTACCGAGCTGCGCGCGAGCTTCTCCTTGGTCGGCCCCCACGACTTCGCGCGGGTGCCTTTGAAGTGGGAACGGACGAGACAGCAGTCCAGTTCGCGGTTCGCATCGCGGGCGAGCTCGACGATACGGTCCTCGCGATTCAGGGCCCTCCCGGCGCCGGGAAGACCTTCACCGGCGCGCGGATGATCTGCGAGCTCGTTCGACGAGGCGCCCGGGTCGGGGTCACCGCCGTCAGCCACAAGGTCATCCGCAAACTACTCGACGACGTCGTCAAGGCTGCCGGCGAGCTGCGGGTTCAGGTCGACTGCGTTCACAAGGTCACGACCAAGAGCGACCCGCCCTCGGCGATGGACGAGTGCACCGACAACGACGAGGTCATCGCCCGACTCGGCGACGGGCGGGCTCACGTAGTCGGCGGCACTCAGTGGCTCTGGGCGCGTCCAGGGTCGCTGGCAGCGATCGATGTGCTGTTCGTGGATGAGGCGGGCCAGATGTCGCTCGCGAATGTTCTCGCTGCGTCGCAGGCCGCACGGAGTGTCGTGTTGCTCGGCGATCCGCAGCAGCTTGAACAGCCCCAACAAGGAACCCACCCCGAGGGCGCCGACGTCTCGGCGCTGGAACACATCCTGCGGGGTCACAAAACCATCCCGGCCGATCGCGGGATCTTCTTGCCGGAGACGTGGCGGCTCGCGCCGAGCATCTGTTCGTTCACCTCGGAGGTCTTCTATGAGGGGCGGCTCCATGCCCGCGCCGGGCTCGAGCGGCAGGCGCTCGTTGGCACGGCGCCATTCGAAGGAGCGGGGCTCTGGGTTGCCGCCGTTGCGCACGAGGGAAACCAGAACTCATCGAGCGAAGAGGTCGACCTGATCGAGCGGATCGTTGCGAGCCTGTTGCGTCCCGACGCGCGATGGATCGATCGCGACGGTGTAGCGCACGCGATGACGGCCCAGGAGATCCTCGTCGTCGCGCCCTACAACTCCCACGTTGCTTTGCTTTCCGAACGCCTCGATTCACGCGGGGTTCGAGTCGGCACTGTCGACAAGTTTCAGGGGCAGGAGGCGCCCGTCGTCATCTACTCGATGGCGACCTCAACCCTCGAGGACGCGCCGCGTGGCATGGAGTTCCTCTACAGCCTGAACCGCTTGAACGTCGCCACCTCGCGTGCGCGCTGCGCCTGCATCCTCGTCGCGAGCCCGCGGCTGTTCGAACCCGAGTGCAAGAGCCCGCGTCAGATGCAGCTCGCGAACGCGGTCTGCCGCTACGTCGAACTGGCGCGTGCCGTCGACGTCTGACGGCCAGCGAAAGGTCAACCTTCTACGCCTCGGGAAGGTACTGGAACGACTGCGGTGGCGTGACCGAGCCCGACACATCCTCGAGCATGAGCGGCTTCGGATAGCGCTTGGGCTTGCTCACGGCGAAGGCCACGGCCTTGTCTCGACCGCTGAAGTACTCGTCGAAGAACTGCCGAGAGATGCCGGACGCCGTCCGGGTTCGCCGCCACAGGACGTCGGGCCGTTCCCGCAGGACGCCGGCCACCTCGAACTCGCCGATCACCTTTCCCACGGGCATTGTCGCGTAGATCACCACGGTGCGAACGTCGGCGTTTCGAGGAGCTGCCTTGCGGTACTCGAAGCGCTTCGTCCCGTTCAGAATCTTCTCGGCGTACTCAGGTTTGATTGACAACAAGACCCGCATTGATGCCTCCGCGCTCGAGAATCACCTTGAACCCGTCGTCGGTGAGAGGGGCGAAACCCGCGTAGGCAGATTCCTCGATCACATGGTGATCGAGCAGATCACCTCGGGTC
>JAYWEH010000593.1:0-18292 GCA_043780025.1 Deltaproteobacteria bacterium | reverse complement strand
TCGACACCACTCGGCTCAGCGTGCACGAGCTGCGCAGGCGCATCATCGCCGAATTTGGCCCAGGTGTCGGGCGCGGTGAACGCATGCGAACCCGCGTGCTGTCGTTTGGGTACAAATACGGCGTCCCGGTCGACGCCGATCTGATTCTGGACGTCAGGTTTATCGACAACCCCTACTTCGTCGAGGGCCTGCGGGCTCAGTCTGGCCTGGACGCCGCGGTAGCAGACTACGTGCTCCAGAAGCCCGATGCGCGTGAGTTTTTGGAACGCGCGCTCGCTCTGCTCGAATTCGCACTTCCGAAGTATGAGGCAGAAGGCAAGAGCTACCTTACTGTCGCCGTGGGCTGTACAGGCGGCCGCCATCGCTCGGTTGCGATGGCGGAACGGCTCGCCGTGGAGCTCGGGCGGCGCACGGGAATGGCGATCGACGTTGCCCACCGAGACGTCATCGAAGCCGACCGCGAAGAGGCAGATCGGGACAGGGGCGACCGCGAGGGAGTCGAAGACATATCCGAGCGGTTGCAACCTGAGCTCGCCCATGCGAAGCCCCCGCTCGAACCCCCACGTCTCGACCCCTCCGGGCAAGAGCTGGACATCGGAGCGAACCGCGCCGGAGGGGCGGCCCCTGACCAAAAGTGACAGGGGCTAGTCCCTCGACCCCTTCCGCCTGCGACAGTGCATTGACCGTGGCGGCGCGAGCAGAATATAGTCCGCCAACTTTAGGAATTTATCTCATGCCACTAGCGATAGGCGCGAAGCAGGGTGTTATCGACAAACACCGCCTGCACGAAAAAGACACCGGATCTCCGGAGGTTCAGATTGCGCTGCTGAGCCAGCGGATCCAATACCTGACCGAGCATTTCCAGACCCATAAGAAGGATCATCACTCGCGGCGCGGGCTGCTGAAGTTGGTGAGCCAGCGGCGGAGATTGCTGAATTACCTCAAAAAATCCGACATTCAGCGCTACTCGGGCATCGTCTCGTTGCTGAATCTGCGTCGATAGAAGAGAGGTCGAAGGGGAGGGGGGCTGGACGGTTGCTCCCGAGCGCCTGCAGGCTGGAGCCTGGAGGTTCGCTCGGGAGCGTGAAGACTCGAGCCAGACGCACTCACTTCAACTTCGATTCGTGGGCCTGATGTCGTCGTCGGGCCCTGCGAACCGGGGCTGAAGGGCGCGTTCCGACTCGAGCGTAGACGCCACGCGAGTGGCTTTCCCGCAAGGGAGCGCAAAGGAGCGCGAAAAAATGTTTGTTCGAGAATCCCTGATGGTGGGCGGTAAGACGCTGACCATTGAAACAGGTCGGCTGGCTAAACAAGCCAATGGCGCGGTCTTGGTAACCTACGGCGAGAGCGTCGTTCTGGTCACTGCGGTATCCACTGAAGAACGTCCGGGTTTGGATTTTTTCCCCCTGACTTGTGAGTACCTCGAGAAGACGTATGCCGCCGGTAAGATCCCCGGCGGCTTCTTCAAGCGAGAGGGGCGCCAGCGTGACACCGAGGTGCTCACGGCGCGCTTGATTGATCGGCCTCTGCGCCCGCTCTTTCCAGAAGGCTACAAGCGGGACACCCAAGTCATCGCTACGGTGATGAGCTCGGATCGATCGAATCCGACCGATGTGCTCGCGATGATCGGCGCCAGTGCCGCCGTTCATTTGTCCGACATTCCATGGGGTGGGCCGCTCGCTGGTGTCCGCGTGGCTTCCGTCGGAGGGGAGCTGATTACCTACCCGACGTTCGAGCAACTCGCCGAGTCGGACCTGGATCTGACGGTCGCGGTCTCCAAGGAGGCGATCGTGATGGTGGAAGGCGGCGCCGCCGAGGCGTCAGAGTCCGAGGTGATCGACGCCCTGATGTTCGCGCACGAAGAGGGCAAGAAGGTCATCAGCCTGATCGAAAAGATGCGGGCGGCCGTGGGCAAGCCCAAGCGCGAATTTTCGGTGCCAGCCCTGGATGCGGGGATTGCGCGCCAGGTGGCTGCGCTAGTGGACGAGAAGATCCAGCGGGCCTGTGTCATCAAAGACAAGCGGGCGCGCTACGAGGGTTACGCCGAGGCAAAAAAAGGACTCGTCGATAGCCTGAAGGCGTCGCTCGGCGACGCGGCATGGCTCGCTTCAGAGGCGCTGATCAAGGAAGAGTTCAACGAGCGCAAGTACCATGTCGTGCGCAAGCTCGTGCTCGACACCGAGCGGCGTATCGACGGGCGCGATTCGACGACGATTCGTCCGATCATGTGCGAGGCAGGCCTGTTGCCGCGTACGCACGGCTCAGCGCTGTTCCAGCGCGGTGAAACTCAGGCCATCGTCACCACCACCCTGGGTACTGCGACGGATGAACAGAAAATCGACGCGCTCATCGGGGAATCCTGGAAGCGCTTCATGCTGCACTACAACTTCCCCCCGTTTTCCACCGGCGAGACGAAGCCCTTGCGTGGCCCGAGCCGGCGCGAAATTGGGCACGGCGCGCTAGCGGAACGCGCGCTGGCTCGCATGTTGCCGTCCCACGAAGACTTCCCGTACACGGTTCGCATCGTCGGGGAGATCTTGGAATCCAACGGATCTAGCTCGATGGCCACCGTCTGCGGCGGGACACTCAGCCTGATGGACTGCGGTGTGCCGATCAAGGCACCCGTGGCCGGTATCGCCATGGGCCTGATCAAAGAGGGCGATCGCATGGCGATCCTCAGCGACATCCTGGGTGACGAAGATCACCTGGGCGACATGGACTTCAAGGTCTGTGGCACCGAACGCGGCGTCACCGCGATCCAGATGGATATCAAGATCTCGGGGCTCTCGCGCCAAATCTTGGAGCGCGCACTGAACCAGGCGCGTGAAGGGCGCCTGCACATCTTGAGTTGCATGCGCGCGACCCTGGCCGTATCGAGGCCGGAGCTGAGCAAGCACGCACCGCGCATCACCACGCTCACGGTCAAACCGGATCAGATCCGCATCATCATTGGCTCCGGCGGCAAGACGATCAAGGGCATCACCGAACAGACAGGGTGTGCCATCAACATCGAAGACGACGGCACCGTCTCCATTGCTTCGGCTGACGCGGATGCCGTGGCTCGGGCCGTCAAGATCATCGAGGGTTTGCTCGAGGAGCCGGAGGTGGGCAAGACCTACCATGGCGTGGTCAAGCGCGTGGTCGACTTCGGCGCGTTCGTGGAGATCTTGCCGAACACGGAAGCGCTCTTGCACGTGTCCGAGATCGCCTACGAACGCACCGAGAACGTCTCGGACGTGCTGAACGAGGGCGACGAGGTCGACGTCAAGGTGCTCAGTGTGGAGCGCGACGGGAAAATCCGTTTGAGCCGCCGGGCGCTTCTTCCTGTTCCGGAGGGCTACAGCGGTCCTATGCCGGAAGAGGGCAGCCGTCGTGACGGGCCGCCCCGCAGCCGTCGTGACGGGCCCGGTGGTGGCGGCGGTGATCGCGGTCGGCGCGAACGCCGTCCCCCCCGCTGAGCGGATTGATTGGTGGGCGTGGCCGTGGCGGCTACGCCCGGGCTCTCGGGGAGGTGTCCCGGAGCGAAGCAGGTTCGTCCGGGGAATGGCGCGAACGCTGGCTTTGCGACATCGGAACGAGAGTTAGGCGGACGACAAAAAGTGAAACGGCCGCAGGCGAGAGCCGGCGGCCGTTTCCTTTTGGACTACGCTCGACCGAGCGATCGTCCTACGGAAAACCGGCTCACTTGAAGTGAGCGGCGAGCTTCGCCTTGAAGTCCGCTTCGGCTTTGTCGGACTTCGCGTATTCCTTCTGGTCCGTGTGGCAGGACTTGCACTCGAGCTTGGCGCCGCCCTTGTTGGCTTCGTCCATCGCGTGCTTCATGGACTTCTTGACGGCGTCTTTGCCACCCTTGGCACAGACAGCCTTGACTTCAGCAATCGTGAGCTTGTCGCAGCCGTCCGCCGAGGCGACGCTGGGGGACGAAACAACCGCGAGGCCGGCAGCGATGCCGAGCGCAGCAACTAGAAAACCCGTGGTGAGTGAGCGCGTTTGGAACATGAATCTAATCCTTGTTACTTTTTCCATCTGCTAGCCCGGTGCAGGGCCTACACAGCGATGCGTGTCGAGTGCGTTACGCAGGGGGAGATTGAGATCTTCCCCAAAAAAAGTAGCGCCATCGATGGGGTAACCCGACAATCAGAACTGTAAAAATCTGGTTGGGTTGCCCCGAGAATCATCGCAGTGGTGTCTTGCTAATGCCCACGCGCAGCCAAGTCAAAAGCGTTGTGGTGAAGCTTTGATAAATCTGGCTGCCGCGGAAATTTGTACGCACCAAACCCTACATTGGTGCCGTTTCAGTGGTCAGAATGATCGGTCAGATCACACGGAGGGCTCGGCCGGGCAGCACTTCATTGTGTGACCCGGTTCGATAGCCTTCCAGGTCGAGCGTCACATAGTTGAAGCCATGGCGCTTACCGGCGCTCACGATAGCCGTGCGCAGCGTGGGCTCCAGGGCGCGGGGAAGGGCTTCCACGCTCAGCTCGAGCCGGGCGATGGCTCCGTGCCAGCGTACACGCACCGCTGGCAGGCCCAGGTCCTGAAGTTCCCGCTCGAAGCCTTCGATTTGAGCGAGCCGTTCTCGGGTCACAGAAGTGCCGTACGGGATCCGGCTGGAGAGGCAGGCCGAGGCTGGCTTTTGCCAAATATCCAAGCCCAACAGCTGAGCCAGGGCGCGGACGTCCGATTTGCCGAAGCCAAGCTCGACGAAGGGGCTGCGGACGCCGGCTAGACGAGCGGCTTCCAGACCCGGGCGGTAATCGCCGAGGTCGTCCTGGTTCGTGCCATTGAGCACATGGTCGCAGCGGAGCTTCAGGCGTTGCTCGGCTGCGATTTGGTAGAGCTCGCTCTTGCAGTGGAAACACCGATCCGGACCGTTGGCGACATAGCCCGGTCGCTCGATCTCGTGAGACTCCACAAACTCGTGCCGGGCGCCAATGCTTTGGGCGAAATTCCCCGCTGCGTCGCGTTCGCGCGGGGCAAGGCTGGGGCTCACGGCGGTCATGCCGACGGCCTTGTCCCCGAGTTGCTCGTGCGACACGGCCAAAATCAGCGCACTATCGATGCCACCCGAATAGCAGACGAGGACGGAGCCGAGCTCGCTGATCAAGGTGCGCAAGGCCGCCAGCTTGCTTTCGGCGCCAGCTGCGGGCTGGCGCGAGTGCTCGTCCCGCGGCGATAGAAGAGGCTCGGTCGGCATGCGCGAAAACTAACACCTTTGCTCTGTAGAGGAAGTAGCGGCTCTGCGAAGAAGGGCGCCGGGGGGCTCAATCTATTGAATTAACAAGCAAATTGTTGCTAATTCCCGCGCTGGGCTTGCACTTCCGACGAATACTGATAACTTGTTCAGTCATGGCACTGAACACAACTGCTCTGAAGACTGCGGAGCAAGTGCGCGCCGAGCTCGAATCTCTGGCTTCTGCGGGGGTGCTTCCACTGGGCATACCAGCGCTCGACGAGGTCTTACCCCGTGGAGGATTGGACTTTGGCAGTGTGATCGAGCTGCGCGTGCGTGGGGCGAGCGGCGCAGCCACGTCCTTTGCACTGGCAGCGTGTCGCGCTGCTCAATGTTCGGCGTCTCGATATTCGGAGAGGGCTGTATCTTCGGGAGGGGTTGCATGCTCGAGAGAGGGTGTGGGGGGGAGCGCCTCTGGGTGGTGCGCCTTTGTCGATCCCAGCTCCAGTCTTTTTGCTCCGGGTGTGGCCCAGCTTGGAGTTGACCTCGCGCGCCTATTGGTCGTTCGCCCCGATCTGGCTTCTGCCGAGCGCATCGCGGTGCGTATCGCAGAAGCCAAAGTCTGCTCCGTGGTGGTCATCGATTTGCGTGGAGCTTTGGGGGAATTGTCGGTCGACAATCGGCGCTGGCAACGCACGATTCGCCGCTTGTCGCTCGCAATCAAACCGCTCGCCTCCTGCATTTTGGTGCTCACTCGTGCGGAAGGGCGCACTACCTATGCAGAGCCGGTGGTGCCACTACCCGTGGCATTGCGTTTGGAGTTCAGTCGCTCGGGGAGTGAAACCTTTGAGCTGAAAGTCGCAAAGGAACGCAGCGGCCGAGTTGGCCAATCTCATGCCTTTCCGTGGTCCGTTTTTCGAACGACTTCGGGGTCTGAACGCCGCAGCTCGTCTGAGCGGCGCGATTTTTTAAAGGCGCGATTTCAGAAGGACCTCGCTTCCAATCAACGGCGCCCGCAAGCTCTGAGCACGCTGGAGTTGCCAGCATGAGCTCGCGCAGAATCGTCGCTGCCATTCTGCCGGATTTGCTCATCGAGCTCTCGGGCGCGGGCCCTGCACCACAGTCCGCGCTCGCCGATCGAGCGAGAGGCCCGAGTGCCGTTGTGGTGATGGAAACCCCAGACGCGGTGCTGGATATCAAAACCCGACTGGATGCCGTCAACTCCACGGCTCGAAAATTGGGCATCTATCCTCGCCAAACACTTGGAGAGGCTCAGCTCCGAGTCGAACGGTTGAATGTTAGAGCGGTGCCGCGCCAGCGCGTCATCGATGCTTTGAAGCAAGTCGCTGAAGTGGCTTTGGGGGTCGGGTCGCCTGTGTCTTTCCAGGCGCTGGACACGGTTTGGGTCGACATCACGGGTTCGAGTCATCTGTTCGAAAGCGAACATGCACTGGCGCTCGAGCTCATCGCTCAAATCAGAAGCCTGGGTTACAGCGCGCGAGTGGCGATCAGCAGCGGCCCCTGGCTGTCGCGCGCCTTCGCTCGGTATGGCCGTGTCGGTTACGAGTCAGTCGATGTTTCGATAGTCGGCGCCGAACATACCGTTCGTGAGGTCGAAAATCTGCCCATCATCGCTTTGCCGATCACGCCAGACGCTGCTGCGTGGTTTTCGCGTTTGGGATTATTGACCATCGGGGACTTGAGAAAATTGCCAACTTCATCGCTGGCAGCACGCTTGGCTGATTGCGCTGAGGCTTGTGCTTCGAGTGAACTTGCTCGAGGGTTCGAGCCCGGCGCGATATTGGATTTGATTCGAGGGCATGACCCAGGTGTGCTCATTCCCTACCAACCAGAGCCAATGCCCGTGGAGGAGCTCATTTGGGATGAGCCGTCGAGCAGTGTCGAGCCGTTGCTCTTCGTTTCGAAGAGCCTTTCGCATCGGCTGTGTGCTCGCCTGGAGGGCCGCGGTGAAGCCGTGCGAGAGTTGCAACTCGTGATTCATCACGATCCTGCCATCGTGCGCCTGAACACAGCAGCTGGCTCCTCAGCTGAGGTCGCTTCAATGGACGGTGTTTCAACGGGCAGTGCTTCAACGAACAGTGCTTCAACGAACAGTGCTTCAAAAGGCAGTACTTCGACACACCGACTGGCTAGGTCCGATCTCGGGCTAGCAGGACCGGTTGCGCCGACGGATTATTGCAAAACCATCACCTTCAGGTTTCCCACGCCCATTGCTCGTGCCGATGAGCTCGAGCGGGTGCTTCGAGCTCGGCTTCAACGCGAGGTCTTGGATGCTCCGGCTGTGGGTCTCAGTTTGAAAGCGAGTGGGGTTACTCGCGCTCGGGCTTGTCAGCTGGATATCCACGCTTCCATGGGCTCGAAGTCGGGCCTCTCGTCGGAACCCCAAGCGATGTCGAGATTGGTTTCCGAGTTGGCTGCCGATCTAGGCAGTAGCGCGGTGGGATTGCTCCAGGTGAACAGCTCACACCTCCTGGAAAAGAGCACTTCTCTGGTTGAATTTCGATGCGCGAGAGAGGGCGCGGGTCGCCTTGAATGGGCCAGTCCAGAGCTGCTGATACCGACGCGAATTTTACAGGTCCCCATCGGGGTTGATGTGCCGCTCCGCAAACGCGAGCTCTTGATGCTGGGGGCTCGAGCGTATCTCGTATCCGAGATCCGGTTCGAGCAGCGTATCGAAGCTGTCGAATGGTGGGAAGCGCCGCGGATTTTCCGGGACTACTACCGGATTTGGTTGTCTGCCGTGAACGGCGGCTCCACGCGCGAAGGGCTGGAAGCGTTGGTGTATCGCGATCGTGAGGATGGCCAAACCTACGTGCAAGCCGTGTATGACTAAAGGCAGACTCGAGCCGGCTTCCTTCTCTATCTTGGCCTCGATTCGATAGAATCGAGGCCACCAGGTGAACGCCGTGGATTTTGTGGAGCTGGCGGCGCGTTCGTCGTTTTCGTTCCTGCGCGGCGCGTCCCATCCCGAAGAAATGATTGATCAGGCCAAGGCTTTGGGCCTGGGCGGCATGGCCTTATGCGATCGCGATGGCTTGTATGGTGTGGCACGCGCCCATACCAGAGCTCGAGAAATAGAGCAGAGGTTCCACTTGGGAGTGGAGCTGCCGTTGGCCTTGTCGGAGTCAGAAATTCGCGCAGGGTATGCGGGGGCTTTGGCATCGAATTCGGATGTGTCGTGCCGCCAACTGTTGCGCAGCGCCAAGCCCAGTGCCGCTCGCAAGCGCAAATTGATCGAGGATGAGTATCCCGCCGTCGTCTTGTTGGTGAGAAGCCACGTCGGGTACCAAAATCTTTGCTGGCTCCTCACTCGCGCCCACGCGGGGCTGCCCAAAGGTGAATGTCTTTTGGATCTCGACGATCTGGAGGGCAAGACGGCTGGGTTGATCGCCTTGATCCCCACCTGTGTCCGGCGCCGGCCTGAAGCCTCCCCCAATTCAGACGCTGTGGCTGGGTATGACGCCTTTCCCGAGCAGATGCTATCGCGCCTGAGCGCAAGTTTTGGAAGGTATTCGGTGTATTCGCTGACGTATCGGCGTCTGACACGCGACGATGTGCTCAGAACTTTGCTGGCAAAGAGCCGGCGTGAACGGCATGGTTTTCCCGTCTTGGCGTCAGCGCGGCCGATGTACCATGAGCCCAGTCGCAAACGGCTGTTGGACGTCGTGCAATGCATTCGCATGGGCATGACCCTGGCTGAGGCCAAGACGAGGTTGGCCTCCAACGGTCAGGCGTATTTGCGTAGCGCAGCGCAAATGGCCAAGCTCTTTGGTGACCAGCCAGATTGGGTCGGGCAAACATCCCAGGTGGCGAGTGAACTCTGCTTTCGCCTGGATGAGCTGGTGTATCATTTCCCTTGCCAGACCCCCGATGGGCAGACGCCGGACGAATGGCTTTCGTCGCTCAGTTGGAGTGGGGCAACGCGCCGTTATCCAGCTGGCGTTCCTGCCAAGGTGAGGGAGCAACTCATCAAGGAGCTGGAGCTGATTGCAGGCATGGGCATGGCTCCCTATTTCCTCAGCACTTGGGAGGTCGTGAACATTGCGCGCGAGCGAGGCATTTTATGCCAGGGCCGGGGCAGCGCGGCCAATAGCGCGGTTTGTTATGTGCTCGGAATAACCGCGGTCAACCCCGAGCACAGCAATCTCCTGTTCGAGCGGTTCATGAGTATTGAGCGGAAAGAACCGCCTGACATCGACGTGGATTTGGAACACGAGCGGCGAGAAGAAGTCATTCAGGAAATTTATCGGCGCTATGGGCGTGACCGAGCAGCCATGGTTTCCGAAGTCATTTGCTACCGGAAGAAGAGCGCGATGCGCGAAATCTCCAAGGTGTTTGGGTTTTCGGTGGCTCAGACCGATCGCCTGGCGCGCGCTTTTGCTTACTGGGATTCGTATGGATCGGTATCGGCCGCACAGGAATCGGCAGCATCAGATGTCAAACGCCGAGTTCGCCAGGCGGAGTTGGATATCAGCACGCCGAAGCTCGAAGCCGTTTTGGATTTGACGCGTCTTTTGGTTGGTTTTCCCCGGCACCTCAGCATTCATGTTGGGGGTTTCGTGCTGTCTTCGAGGCCATTGTTCGAAGTGGCTCCCGTCGAGCCCGCGCGGATGGCAGATCGGTCTGTCATCCCGTGGGACAAGGACGATCTGGACACACTCGGATTTTTCAAGATCGACGTGTTGGCCCTCGGCATGCTCACCGCCATTCGCAAAGCCCTGCAGTTGGCCTGGCCCACCTTGGCTCCGGGTGAGCCATTCGATCCGCTGGAGGCCATCACAAGGATTCCCGACGAAGACCCGGCCGTTTATGCGCTCACGGCGCGCGCCGACACGGTTGGCGTTTTCCAGATCGAGAGCCGCGCGCAAATGGCGATGTTGCCTCGGCTGCGGCCGCGCAGCTTTTACGATCTGGTCATCGAGGTGGCTATCGTTCGGCCAGGGCCGATTCAGGGCGGCATGGTTCACCCCTATTTGCGCCGGAGAAATCATGAAGAAGCGCCAAACTGCCACCCGCGGCTCCAATCCATTTTGGATCGCACGTTGGGAGTGCCCCTGTTTCAAGAGCAGGTGATGCAAATCGCCATCGTCGGCGCCGGCTATAGCGGGGGAGAAGCCGACCAATTGCGCAGGGACATGGCGGCCTGGAAGAAGACAGGGCGGCTCATGCGGCATCGAGAGAGGCTGCTCCAGGGCTTTGCGCGGCACGGTATCGATCGCGGCTTCGGTGAGGCATTGTTCGAGCAGATCAAAGGATTTGGTGAATATGGCTTTCCAGAGTCACATGCCGCGTCCTTCGCGCTCCTGGTTTACAAATCGGCCTGGTTGAAGGCGCACCGCCCGGCGGAATTCTTGTGCGGGTTGCTCAATTCCCAGCCCATGGGCTTCTATTCGCCGGCCAGCTTGGTGAAAGACGCTCAAAATCACGGCGTCGAAGTGAGGCCGGCGTGCATCGCTCAGAGTGACTGGGATTGCACGCTGGAAGGTGCGGCGGTCCGTCTGGGGTTTTCGCGCATCAAAGGGCTCAGCCAAGCGAGCGCAGAAAGCGTCCTCGAACGTCGCCGGCATTTGCAGGCTCAGGGCGGGCAGCTTGCTGACCTGGCAGATTTCATTCGTCAGGTCCCGCTGCCCAAGGGCGATTTCGAAGCGTTGGCGGAAGCCGGCGCATTCGCCGCTCTGGAGCCGGCACGGCGCCAGGTTTTGTGGTCGGCCAGGGCTCCGCGGCAACTCGGGTTGTTTCATGGCCTCCGGGCGGACGAGCCGCGTGCGGCGCTGCCGGAGCTGGCACCCATCGAGGTACTCGAACTCGACTATGCGCGGCTCCGCCTCTCTATCGACGACCATCCTCTATGCCATTTGCGAGAGCGCCTACAGCGTGATGCCGTCCTCACCACGGAGAAGTTGGCGCAACAGCCCCAGGGCGCGCGCGTTGCGGTGGCCGGGCTCGTCACCGCTCGGCAGCGACCGGGGACGGCCAGTGGCGTAGTTTTCGTCACGATCGAGGACGAGACGGGAATCGCCAATTTGATTTTTTACAGCCGTGTCTTCGATGCATATCGAATGGCCGCCCAGCATTCACCGCTGCTGCTCGTTCGAGGCAAGGTCGAACGGCAAGATCCCAAGCCCGGTTCGGTAAACCGGAGAGATCCACGTGAAGCCAATGGGGTGGCTTCCATCGTGCATTTGGTCGTCGACTCTGCTGAACGGCTCACAATGCCCCAGGTGCACCTGAGCCATTCGTCACGCGACTTCCGTTGACTGGGCGAGGGGGTCGACGGAACGACTAAGCGACCTGGCTGCTGGCTTCTTCGAGCTCCTCGGCGGCAACGGGGGCGCTGGTCCGGAGCGCGTCGGGCGCGGTGCTCCGGAGCGGCTTGGCCGCATGCTGTTCGGCGCGTGGGAGTGCTCGCTCGTTCACCTTCACGCTCACGACGCGCGACACACCGGGCTCGCTCATGGTCACGCCGTACAGCAAGTCCACTGACTGCATCGTGCTCTTGATGTGGGTGATGATGATGAACTGCGACTTATCCGTCATCGAGCGGACTGCCTCGTTGTAGCGAGCCACGTTGGCCTCGTCCAAGGGCGCATCGACTTCGTCGAGCACGCAGAACGGGGAAGGGCGATGCTGAAAGATCGCGAAGATCAACGATGCGGCCGTCAAAGCTTTTTCCCCGCCGCTCATGAGCTCGAC
The DNA here is from genome assembly GCA_043780025.1 of Deltaproteobacteria bacterium. Lineage (GTDB taxonomy): Bacteria > Myxococcota_A > Polyangia > Polyangiales > Polyangiaceae > SZUA-265. The sequence continues at coordinate 6,405 of JAYWEH010000593.1, read as the reverse complement.
CGTGCCGAGCTTCTTGCCCGGCGGTTGAGCCACGATATCCACTCCGCTCTCCAGGATATCCTCGCCGTCGGTCAAGACCAACTGGGCTTGGCCACCCTTGAACATGCGCCGGAAGGTCTGGGAAAATAGCTCGTTGACCGCCTTGAAGGTCTCCTTCATGCGCCGGCGCGACTCGCGATCCATGTGTTTGATCGCGGACTCCAGATCGGCCAGCGCACGGTCGATGTCCTGCTTCTGCTGCGACAACTCCTCGAAGCGCTTTTCTGCTTCCTCGTACTCAGTCATCGCATCCAGGTTGACCGGCCCCATACGATCAATGGCCTTCGTCAGCTCGTCGATACGGAGGCGATGTTCGTCATCGGGTGCCGGACGCGCGTGGTAGACGCCGACGACTCGCTCGAGGATCAGGCCCCGGAAACGTTCTCGGATGCCCGCGAGCAGGTGCCCGCGTTCGAGATCGAGCTTCTGCAGCCGCATTTCTCGCTCGGAGAGCTCGGCCGTGACGGCGGAGAGCTCGGAGCGCAGCGCTCGCAGGTGTTCTTCCCCGAGGCCCAACGAATTGCGAATTTCGTCCAAGGCCGACCGCACGCTCTCGAATTGACGATGGCTGACCTGCGCGGCATCTTCCGCGACCTTTCGTTCTTCGCGAAAGGTCATGAGCTGTGCGGCTGTTTCTCCGTATGAAATGGCTGCTTCGTGGGCGCTCCGCTCGAGCTCGCCTTGCTCCAGGTTGGTGGACGCGCGGGTTTGCTGCACCCTCGCGAGAGATGCGGCCACCGCTTCACGCTGCTCAGTGACCTGAGCCAATCTTACCTTTTGCTCCGTGACCGTCACGGAGTGCTCGGCAGCCTTCTGCTTGCTCTCATTGGCCGCGCGCTCGCTCTCCTCGAGCTCCGCACGCAGGCCCTCTAGCGCCGCCTTGCCCTGCTCCAGCGCTGACTGGCAGGCATTGGCTTCGTTTTCAGCTATTTCCAGGCTCTTGACGATGCTGTCTCGCTCGCCGCCGAGCTCGCCGACCCGCTGCTCCGTGGTCGAGATCTCTCGGGCCAGCTGCGAAGCATCCTTCTCGGCACCGAGCAGGTGTAACGCCGCCTCATGTGCCGCCTTGTTGGCGGCAGCGAGCTCCCGTCGCAAACCAGCGACCTTCTCCGCGTCCGTCGCATGCTCGAGCTCGAGTTGCTCGACCTGGGCCGACCGTTCCGCGATCTCTTGACGCAACTCCCCGACCTCGCGACGACGCTCGATCTGGGGTGCCGCGATGCTGCCGCCGGTGATGTTTCCGGTGGGGTCGACAAGCGTTCCATCGAGCGCCACGGCCGCCACGCCGAGCTTTTGACTGAGTCGGCTGGCGTCCGCGACGCTGCGGGCGATCACGGCTCCGCCGAACACGCTGCGGATCAGTGCGTCGTCTTCCGCGGCGTGCCCGATCAGATCGATGGCTCGCCCGAGCAGCTCGGGATCGGACGGCAAGCTCGACTGTGCTGCGCCGGAACAAAACTGCGGGTGCTCAGGGAGCAGCGCCACGCGGCCTTTCTTGCCGCTGCGGAGTTGTTCGAGCAACTCGGTCATGTTGCGCGGATCGGTGACGACCACGCTCTCCAGACGATCTCCGAGCAGGCCGGCGACGGCGTCGGTCAACTCCGCGGGCACGTCCAGGCGATTGGCAAACAGCCCCAGCACGTTCGGGTTCTCGCTCGACAGCACCGCCTTGGCGGAGGATTTGACGCCCTCGAGCCGACGCTCGAGCTCTTCCAACGCCTGAAGGCGGCTGCGCCGCACATCGAGCTCACGTCGCGCGGAGGTCTTTCGACGTTCACTTTCGTTTAGCCGGGGAGAGAGGACTCTCAGCTCGGCGTCGAGGTCCTTCTCGGTTTTTACCGCCGTTTCGCGCTGCTCCATGGCGCGCATCAACTTGGGCTCGGCTTCGGCTTCGCGCTCGCGCAGGGAGCCGAGGCGCGCGGAGAGCTCATCGCCCTGCGAGGCGAGCGTGATCTGCCTTTGGCTGAGCACGCCGCGGCGATCACCGATAGCCTGGAGTCGAACCTCGTCGCCCGCGATCCGCGAGCTCACGTCGTTGACGCTGCGCCGCAACCGCTGCGCCTGGCTAGCGGTGGCAGCCTCCTCTTGCAACAGCCGGCTCAAGAGCTCCGCGCGAGCCTTTGCGTCGCTGGAGAGCACCAGCTCGCTCTCGGTCAGTTGCGTCACGCGCTCGGTCAAGCCGAGCTCCTCGTCCAAGAGCCGTTCGCCTCGACCCGCGAGCTCCTTGCCCACGCGCGAAGCGTTCTGGAGGCGTTCGTTCAGATGTGTGAGGCGATCGCGCCCGCGGGCAAATTCAGCCTGCAGCGTGGCCACGCGGTTGTCGGACTCGTAGGCTCGGCGGGAGGCGTCTTCGGCGCGTGCCTCGATGACGGAGGCCTCGGCTCGAGCTTTTCCGAGTTCGTCGTCGCGCTGCAGCACGCCGGACTCCAGCTCGTTCGATCGCGCTGCCAAAGTCGTGCGGTGGTCGTGTTCGTAACGATGGACCACGATCAGCTCGAGCAGGCGGTGCGAGGCCTGGTGCAAGAGTAGATCCTCCACCTCCTCCCGGTATTTTACGAACCGGTCCGCTTTTGCGGCCTGGCGCTTCAACGAAGCCCGGTTGCGGTCGATCTCTGCGACGATGTCTGAAACACGCAGCAGATTCTGCCGGGTCAGGTCGAGCTTTCGATCCGCCTGCCGCCGCCGCTGCCGGTATTTGGTCACGCCAGCGGCTTCTTCGAGGAAGAGGCGCCGATCCTGCGGGCGCGCGCTGACGATCTGGCCAATGCGCCCTTGTTCCACGATGGAATAAGCTTTGGTTCCGACGCCGGTGCCCAGGAACAGATCGGTGATGTCGCGCAACCTCACCTGCACAGTGTTGATGAGGTACTCGCTCGTGCCGTCCCGGTAGAGGCGGCGTGCCACGGCGATCTCCGGATAGTCGCGATACTCCTCGGGCAGGGACGCCGCATAGCCAGCATCGCTGTTGTCAAACGTCAGAGTGACCTCGGCCATGCCGCTGGCGGCGCGTGACTCGGAGCCGCTGAAGATGACGTCCTCCATGGAACGTCCGCGCAGATGCTTCGCGCTCTGCTCGCCCATGCACCAGCGCAAGGCATCCACGATGTTCGACTTGCCGCAGCCGTTAGGCCCGACAATGCCGATCACGTCGTGATCGAAGTGGATAACCGTCCGGTCGACGAAAGACTTGAAACCGGCTATCTCCAACTTCTTTATATGCATGCTGATGTTCCTGAAAGCCGTTGTATCTTCCGGAGGACCGGGAGGCCAAGCTGAGCCGCCTTCGTGACGGGCTAAACCCAATCAGGGGCAAACGTGCACGGCAGCGCGAACGCAAACGGGGCCGCGAAAGACCATATGTGACAAGACAATGCCCCATATGACAGTCATGATACACGCGCAAGCCGGGGATACAAGCGTTCAAGTGCTCAGGCGAGCAAGTATCGATGCTTTTGCTGATAATGCGTCCACCCTTTTGTCGCCCCCGGCGATTCCGCGGCCATTTGGCCAATGGCGCGCCGGGCCGCTGTTGACATCTCCAACCACCCGATACACTGAGAGCACCGGAAGACATGACCTACGAATACGAGTGCCAGGCCTGTGGCCACCAATGGGAGGCTGAGCAGTCCATCAAGGACGCTGCGCTCAAGCGCTGCGCGTCGTGCGGCAAGGACAAGGCCAAGCGTCTGGTTTCCGGTGGAACTGGATTCCTGCTGAAGGGAGGTGGCTGGTATGCAGATGGCTATGGCAGCGCAGGGGCACCCAAGCCCTCCGACAAGGCAGAAGCGAAAAGCGAGGGCACCAAGCCCGCTGACGCCAAGGGCGGAGACGCCAAGGGCGGAGACGCGAAGTCCGCCGGTGAGTCAAAGCCCGCAGCGGAGTCGTCGCCTTCCGGGGACGCCAAACCGTCGCCGCCGGCCCCAGCGCCTGCGAGTAGCGCCAAGGCGAGTTGACCCCAGCATGATTGGGTGGGGCAACCCCAATGCCGAGGGCGACGAGCCTGCTCGATGGGAGCGGGGTGGCGCGGGCACTGCTGGTTGCCCGGCGCGTGACGTCGTCCAATATATTAGTCATTTCAATACTTTATTCATTGCTTTAAATGTGAAATATCCGTCGCGCTCGAAGGCCCGCGCGGTCGGGTTGGTGCGCGAGTGAGCCTCGCGAGGGCGTTGGCTCGGGCGGTCGCGCTCGGGCTTTTCGTCGCGGCCGCGGGCTGCGGCGGGGGGCCCGAGGTGATCTTGCGCACCGCTGCGGGGGCCGAGATGACCGCGGAGCGCATCGACGCCGACCCTTCGTGGCTGTTGCCGCCGGGCGGCGTCGGCTGGTTCCACGTTGACGTTCAGCGCACGGCACAGGCCGAGTTCGGCCAATACCTGCTCGAGGATTTGGAGGCGCGGGTGCCTCTTCCGCCCAGCGCGGGCCTCGTGCTGTCGCGGGACGTTGACCGTTTTAGCCTCGCGACTTACTCGATGAAGGGGATCGATTTTGCCGGCGTCGCCAGCGGCCGCTTCGATGTCGAGCGCATCACTGCCGCCGCTGCTGAGTATAAAGGCGGTGCGTTCGCTCCCGCGCTCACCAAATCCCAATACGCGGGGCGTACGCTTTTCACCGCGCTCGGGGTGGGCTTCAGCCTCATCACCGCCCGGACCGCCATTTTCGGTAACGAGGTCGCAATCCGCCGTTGCCTCGATCGCATCCAGGACGGCCGGGTCGCTGACGACATGCCCGCCTGGATCAAAGAGCTCGTAGCGACCCCCAACGCTACGTTTTCCGTCGGCGTGGACTTGAATGCTGCCACCGCCACCGCCGCGCTGCCCGCGCGCATCTCCGTGCTCCAGGGTAGTTCGGCGGCTCGAGGCATTGGCAACTTCGACGCGCCGGGCATCAATCTGGCCGCCACCATCAGCTACGCGAACGAAGCGGCAGCGCGCAGCAGTGCGGATGAATTGTTGCGGCTCGGCGGGAGCGTGAACATGTACGCGCGCCTATTTGGCCTGGGGCAACCGATCCAGAAGCTGGAAACCCAAGCTTCGGGTACAGATACGCGCGTCGTGCTGGGCGTCGATAAGGCCGCCATTCAGACGCTCATGCAACGTTTTCTGCCGCCGCCCGCCGCTCCGTCCAACCAGGGGCCGGGCTGGGCAACGCGTTCGAGTGTCTTGCGGGATCCGCCCACCGCGGCGCGGAGTGACCCATGAAGCGAACCCGGCCCATCGTGGCCATCGACGGCCCAGCTGGCTCCGGCAAGACCACGGTATCGCGCCTGGTCGCGGCCGCGCTCGGCTACGTGGTCCTCGATAGCGGAGCGCTTTATCGAACCTTGGCTTTGGCTACCAGCCGCGCCGCTTTGGACCCCGAGCGCAACGATCTCGGCCCGCTCTGCCAGGAAATAGTGGCTCGCGGTGCCATCGTACTCGGAGCGTCCAAGGAGGGCGGCACTCGGGTATGGCTCGACGGGGAGGACGTTTCCCTGTCCATTCGCACACCCGAAATGAGCTCTCGCGCCAGCATCGTCTCGGCGTTGCCGGCGGTGCGTGCAGCGCTGTTGGATCTACAGCGCGCAATCGGGCAGGTGGGCGGCGTGGTGGTGGAGGGGCGCGACATCGGCAGCGTCGTGTTCCCAGACGCAGAGGCCAAGTTCTTCCTGACGGCGACCATGCAAAGCCGCGCCGAGCGGCGCTTCGCCGAACTCGCCAAGCAGCCCGGCGCCCCGAGCCTCGGCAGTGTGCGCGCGCAGGTCCTGGAGCGCGACCGGAGGGACTCGGAGCGGGCCATCGCTCCGCTCATGCAGGCCGAAGGGGCCGAGCTCCTGGACAGTACTCACATGGGCATCGATGAAGTGGTGGACCTGATCGTGAAAAAGGTCCGGCAAGTCGAAGCCCAACTTGCCGCGCCTTCGCTGTGAACGACTCACGCGAGAGGCGTCCGTTCTCGTTCGGAGCCGTGGCGCGGGCGGGCCTTCTGCTGGCCCTTCTGCTGGCCTTCGGCGTGTGGCTCTCTTATCGGGCATTCATCCGCTACGAGCCTCGCGCCCAGGCGCACTTACCGAGCGGAGCCGAGCTCGTCGTGGTCGCAGACTTGGAGCAGGTGATCGTGTTCGAGCCGGTGCGTAAGCATCTGTTGCCGCTGCTCGAACAATGGCCTTTTGCCAACCCGCGACGCGCCCACGACAGCGGGCTGGGCCGGCGCTCGGCTCAGCTCCGCGAGCAGGCGGGGCTCAACCTCGGGCTGGATCTGCGAGAAATCGCCTTCGCTTCGCTCCCGAGCGGATGGGTCTTGGCGCTCGGCGGTTTGTTCCCGGAGCAGGGATTGCTCGAGGGCATCGAAGCGGTGCTCAGGGCTGAAAACGTTCCGGGGCTCGAGCGG
>JAYWEH010000592.1:0-3297 GCA_043780025.1 Deltaproteobacteria bacterium | reverse complement strand
GAACAGGGAGATCCGTTGGAGGATTCCCGCACTTGGCGCTGACATGCCCATGCGCTATTCTTTGGGAATGGCGCCGAAGAGCAGCGAACAACTAGAGCACCTGGCTCGAGAGCTGGCCAACCTGACGCGCGAGGATCGCGCGAAAGTTCTCGCAGACGCAGCTCGTCTCAACGCGCCACGTACGTCTGTCAAGTTCAGCGTACCAAAGCTGGCCGGCGGAACCGCCTGGGTGGGCGGAGCTCTCGGACGCGAGCAATTGTACGGCGACGATGGTCGCTGAAACCGTTCGGGAACCCTTTCCTCGATACGAGCTTGCTCATTGCCGCGACTGTAGAAGCGCATCCAGGACACGGCTGCTCAGCGGCGTTCATCGACGCTCGAGTCGTTGAGGGGCGGCCGATGTGCATCAGCTTGCAGGTGTGCCGGGAGTTCCTTGTCGTGCTGACGCGCCAGCCCGTCTCGGGAAGGGTCTTCGCGCTGTCGGAGTCGTTGGCTGCCTTGGAGGTTTGGCTGACGGGCTGCCGGGTGCTGGAGGAAGACCTGAGCGTCCTTCAAGAATGCCTGCGCCTCGTTCGACGCTTTGGCGTTCTTGGCAAACAGGTTCATGACTGCAACATCGTCGCAACAATGATGGCGCATGGAGTCCGCCATCTGGCGACGCGCAACGCTGCCGACTTCAGTCGTTACGGCAACCTGCTGTCCATCGAACCGGTCGCTGACTGAAGGCGCTCGGGCGCACGCCGTACAAATGGCGCGACAGCCCAAGTCGGCGGCTTAGAGCCCGGGGTAGGGCCGTCAATGCGTCCTCATTTTCTCGGCACCGAGCGACATAGGAACCGGAGCCATCATTCCATTCGCCCACTCCGTTTCTTGCCAGTTGTGCACGAATGCCTCCTCGTTTCCACAGACCAGACACCGGGCGACTATTCCGTCATCGGGCGTCTTTGCGACCCACATCAGACCAAGGCACGGGCGCCGCTTCGGCCGGCACTTGCACTCGATGAGCGTCTCGCGCGTCTCGTTCTTCGCTAGCGGCCCGCCGTACTCGATGAAGCGTGCGATGCGGAGCATTCGCCGGTAAAGGGAGGGCTGGTCAACGATGAAATCGCCGTCCTGGGTCAGCCAATGCCAGGGGTCGACAACGAGCGTCGGCATACGCGGATTCTAGGAAGGACTGGCAGGCCGCGTCGAGAACCGTGCGTTGGCGGGTCGGCAAGCCGCCTCCAGAAGACCTGGAGCTCGTCTTCAGCGCCACCAACGCCCATCGTCCAACGTAACGTTTGCAGACTCGCCGTGGCCTCGAGCTGAGCGCAGGAATGACGATCTGCAATGATAGCCCGGTCGCCAAGCGCCCACTGTTTGGTGACCTGGAGCGGTGGCGCACCTGCGCGTCCGCTTCCTCGAGCTTGCCGTCGCCAAAATTGTTTCGGTCGTCCGAGCTGGCGGCGCCTTCGCCTGGCGCGGTGCGGCATGATCTCGGGGTGGTTCGGTTGACGTTGATCTATCGCTGAGCGTCGCGCGATCGCACGCGCGTGCACGGTCGCATTTGCTGCGACGCTGGCCCGCGACCTGCGTCCGGTATCCGGGTCCGTTGAGGGTGGGACGCCTTGCATGGCGTAGACGCATCGCGGCGTTCGTCCTCCCAGACGCGCAGTTGCCGAACGAAAGGGCAAGGCTGTGAGCATCGTTCTCGGCGTAGGTCTGGCAATCGTCACACATGCAGCTCAAACGCCTGGAATTCGTTGCGGTCACGCCGCGGACTACTCCCGTGATCGCTCCGCAGGTACACCCGACAGGGACATCGAGCGGCACAGGATGGATGATACTCTCGCGAAAAGCGGAGGCCAATGCTCTCGTGGAACGAACGCGCTGACGCTACGACGGTCGCCCGCGCCCCGTGCCGCGGTGAGTCCTGCCCCTGTCCGCCGAACGTGCCGCTTCAGCCGCGGCGGCTCATGATCCGGACAGCCGCCGTCGGCTGCAAGCGGATGTTCGGCAGCTCACACTGGCTCCAATTCTTGCAGCAGCGCAGCACCCCAGGCTGTGGCCCTTGCCAACTTGTCCTCGAGATCTTCAAGATCCCGGACGAACGCTAAATCGCGGACCTGAGCGTACACGGCGGGGGGAAGATCGCGATCGAGGTAGCGTACGCCAAAGTCCCATCGCGCAGGACAGTGGCGCATGCGCAAGAGCTCTGCCAATGGCTTCAGAGTACAGGCCCAGAAAGCGTTCACTGCCTCCACGTGCTGACCGCGCAGGATGGCCTTGCGGACAAAGACCTGGCTCATTGGGAACCCGGTCTGAAGCTCTCGATAACGCTCGTCTTGCTTGAGCGCCAATTGCCCCTCGGCCAAGGGGTTGCGCCGCAGCCAGCCTCCTTTATCGAAGAGAGGCAATTTGTCGCCGTGTCGCTCAACCTCGAGGTAGTGATCGGCGCCTCCGACTCGAAAAAAGATCAGGTCGACCAAGAGAAAATCACCGCCGTCCTTCATCTTGTAGTAGCGCCCCAGCAGGGGTGTGTGGCTGGCGGTGATGGGGGAGACTGTTTCGATGGCTCGTTCCGCTAACGCGTACAGAGTGTCAAAGGATGCATCGTCAGCCACCAAGTACTCCAAGTCGATGTCTGAATAGGCATCCACGGCCCCGAAAGCTGCGCTGCCCCCCTCCCATCCGGCGAACACGGTCGGGAGCGGCCTCAGCGCCTCGGTGACAGCCCGGGAGATCCGATCACGCAAAACTTGGTCGACCATCATGTTGGGAGGTGGTTCACTGGTCTGCCGAACGAGACCGCGTTGAGCTGCGGGCCCGGCAATGCCTCGCCCAAACCTACCACGAGCGACGGCCGCTGCCTTGGCGAAGCCCAAGGCAGCGAGCGATCACCTTCCAGACAGGAACCCGCCAGCTCCAACGTCGGAGTTCGACAGCGTCCGATCAGTGCCGCTCCAGCAACCGCGTTCCCTGGCCTCCCACAGGCCCGACCCGTTCACATCGGGCGTGGGACCCGGCTGCTATTGTCGCCTAGAGCGATAAGGCGAAAGCGTGGGTGACCGGAAGCTGATGGCGCATGAGGGGGCGAAAAGCCAACGCCAATCCCTTTCGGACCCCGCTCGCGGGCGAGGCAATGCAGTGTCGACAGAGACGTCGTGCGCGTGCAATCAGTTGGTTCGGACTCCACACGATCCGGCTGGATTGCGGCCTTTCCCGTCGCTTGGCCCCGCGGCCGCCCACGACTGGCCCTGTTCGCTACCAGTTGGATGTTGGCCAGGCTATCCTGAGACAATGAGCTCGGTGCCCATC
>JAYWEH010000591.1:0-7808 GCA_043780025.1 Deltaproteobacteria bacterium | reverse complement strand
TCGTGATCACCAAGGGCCCCGACGGGCAGCCCAAGGTCGAAAAAGTCGAACGCAAACCGCCGCCCGACTACTTGAAACAAATCGCCGAAGCCAATATCGAAGACCTGGAAGCAGGCAAGATCGGCGCCGGCGCCCCCGAGGATTGAGTCTCAGAGCTCCAATGGCAAAACGAACATTCAAGATCTGGCGGGGCGACAGCACAGGCGGCGATTTCCAGACGTATACGGACGACGTCGGCGAAGGCATGGTCGTGCTCGACGTGCTGCATTCGCTGCAGGCCACTCAGACGCCGGATCTGGCGGTGCGCTGGAACTGCAAGGCCGGCAAATGCGGCTCCTGCAGCATGGAAATCAACGGCAAGCCCAAGCTCGCGTGCATGACGCGCATGAACAGCTTGCCCGTCGATCAACCGGTGACGGTGCAGCCGCTCAAGGCCTTCCCGGTGATCCGCGATCTGGTCTGCGACGTGTCCTGGAACTACCGCCAGAACAAGCGCATCGCCCCCTTCAAGCCGATCCCGCCGGGCCCGGACGGCCAGCGGCGCATGTATCAGGAAGACGCGGACCGCCCGCAAGAATTCCGCAAATGCATCGAGTGCTTCTTGTGCCAGGACGTGTGCCACGTTCTGCGCGACCGGGACGGCCAGGACAAATTCGTGGGGCCTCGCTTCATGATCCGCGTGGCGGGTCTGGAGATGAACCCGCTCGACGCCGAGGACCGCATTCCGGAGCTCAAGGCTCACTACGGCTCGGGCATGTGCAACATCACGCGCTGCTGCACCGAGGTGTGCCCCGAGCACATCAACATCACGGACAACGGCATCATCCCGCTCAAGGAACGCGTGGTCGATCGCTACTACGATCCGTTGCTCCAAATCGGGCGCTCGCTCGCCGGCATCAAGCTGCGCAAAGAGCCGAGGCCGGAAATCAAACCCGACAAGTGATCGCCGCCCGGGCGGTCGCGGAGGCGTGAGCATGGACTTCGAGCGAGATCTGGCGCGCATCGCCCTACAGGAAGAGCGGCTGCAGTTCGGCAGCTTTGACGCAGGCGCGGCCTGGAGCATTGGGCGCTGGATCCACGACGCCGCGGCCGAACGCAATCAGGGCATCGCCATCGACATCACGCTCGCCGGTGCGCCGCTGTTCTACTGCGCGCTGCTCGGCGCCACGCCGAACAACGCCGAGTGGATCCGCCGCAAGAAGAACGTGGTGGGCCGCTTCCACCGCTCCAGCTACGCCGTCGGTCTGGACTACCAGAGCCGCAACACCACGCTCGAAGCGCGCACGGGAGCACCGCTGGTGGACTTCGTGGCGGCGGGTGGGTGTTTCCCGATCCGCGTGAAGCAGAGCGCGGCCGTGCTCGGGACCATCACCGTGTCGGGGTTGCCCGAGCGGGACGACCACGAGCTGGTGGTGCAAGCGCTGGCCACTCATCTCGGGGTCGACCCGGTCAGCGTCGCGCTCGAGCGCGTGGGCTGAAGCCGGGCGCCGAACGGTCGGCGTCGTTCCTGTGCCCCTGGACGCGTTGCGGGGGGAAAAGTTACGGTGTTTTGCCCGGAGATGCGCGCGCAGGTCGCGATGCGTCCAGAGCTGGCTCTGGGTTTTTGTGGTCCGACCGTGCGAAGCCAGAGCTGGCTCTGGGCTTTTTGCGCCCTGCGTGTTCGAGGCCAGAGCAGGCTCTGGGTTTTTGTGGTCTGACCGTTCGAAGCCAGAGCTGGCTCTGGGCTTTTCGCGCTCCGAGCGTTCGATGGCAGAGCTGGCTCTGCGTTGGGGCGGACTGAGCGTTCAATGAAGAAATGGCTTACGCAACAGTGAGGCTATTGGCTGCATGACTCGGCCATTTCTGCTGACAGCCAAGACCCCCGAGGCGTCGCGTATCGATGCACATCGCCGAGTTGACAGGCAACACGCTCCGCCTGCGTGTCGGGTCTCCGTCCGTCTGATGCACGCCGGTGGCGCATGTCGGACCCCTGCGTGGGCCCGATTACGCGCGCTTTCGCAGGACTTTCACGCCGAATTCTGGCTAGACTTGACCCACAACCGAAAGGTTGTACACTGGTTCAGTGCGAAGCTCGCGCGAGGTCATCCAGGTGCTCAAGGCGGCTGGTTGGACGCTGGTTCGAGTCAACGGCGACCACCATCATTTCAAGCATGAGGCGAATCCCGCAATCATTACGGTCCCACACCCTCGTCGTGACCTGAGCATAGGCGTTCTCAAGAGCTCATTTAGGATAAGCTGATGCACTACCATGTTCGTCTGGAAAGGGAGGGTCGTTCTTGGAACGCCATCTTCGCGGATGCACCAGGCTGCGCAACGTATGGGCGTTCGCGAGCGCAGGCGCTGGCTGCGGCGCGAGAAGCGCTCGAAGGATGGCTCGAAGCACATCTAGTAGACGGTCGCGCGCCACCAAGACCAGCGCGGATGTCGAGGAACGCGGAGGTGGTCGAAGTTGACCCACAGCTCGGGCTCGCGATTGAGCTGCGCTGGGCGCGCCAAGATGCTGGCCTGAGTCAGGCAGAATTGGCATTGCGTGTGGGCGTTTCTCAGCAACAGATTGCAAAACTCGAGAGGCCTGGTGCCAATCCATCGATTGCGACATTGCGCAAAGTGGCAACGGCTTTGGGCGTGAGGGTGCAACTGGAGCTCGTTGCGTAGCGAGGCGAGCTGCCGAACTGCGACATTGAAGCTGACGTGGGCCCTCAGAGCGCTGCCAAGGTGGAACGGATGGGCGGGAGCTCGCTGCCTTGTGCTTCGCCAAGGCAGCCGTCGATGCACGACTGCAAAGTACGCGGCAGGCGATGCGCTTCGGTCCGCACCCCGCCAGCCTCATTCCGGGGCCGACAATTCACTCGCCCACGGCCTTCCGCAGCGACTACCGCAAGGGCATCGGTGTCCGGGATCCATCATCGACTGACAGTCCTTCATTCGACATCTCTGCGAGTGACATCGTAACGAGGGCGACGCACTCGGCGGGATTGGACTGGGCCACGAGCGCGCGCAACTCTCGAAAGTAGTTGCGATGCAACGCGCGGATGCGCTCCAGGTCTGCGCGGGATACCGAAAACACATTGTAGGCGAAGACGGCCGACGGCTGCGCTTTCATGCGCGCCACGGCTTGTTCGGCCCAGAACTCGCGCAGTTTGCGCGCCGCTTCGGGATTGGGACGCGTATCCACCAACGTGGCTTCGACAACCTGGAAGCGCCCGCGGCGTTTTTTGATCTGCCCGGATTCGCTCAACAGCTGCAAGCTTTGGTCCTCCTCTGCGCGCGTGATGCCGACTTGCTGGGCGATCCAACCCGGCGCGTGTTTGGGCAGCGCGCGGTAACTCTCGAGTTCGAGCGCGCGCAACACCGCGTGCGACCACGGCGAGTCATACGCCGTCCGGCGCGCGGCCTCGAGCCTTCGCCACGCGCCTGCAACCGAGGGCAGTGCGAGCGGATCGACGATGGCCGATAGAAAATCGAGCAGGCGCAGCGAGACGGCTTCGAGCAAGCACAAGAAATCGGGCAGGCGCGGCTCTGACTTGCCCTCGAGCCAACGCGAGATGGCAAAGCGGCTCTGGCCCGTGCTGCGCGCGAGGTCGAGGATTGAACGGTTGCCCTTGAGATCCGAAAGCAGCGCGCCCACCCCCGCGCGAGTCGACAGCCGCGCGCGGCCGAGCGTCGCGGGGGGACGCGCGTAGAGCCTCGACACCGCGTCACCCACGGGACGCGTGGTGCGCTCGGCGATCTGGAAGAAGCGCGCCGCGCGCGGGAAGGCTTTGCCGGCTTCCCACAGGTACTGGACGTTGCTGCTGTAGCCGAGCCAGCCGCTGAAGGCACTTTGTGAGCGCCGACCACGCAGCGCTTTCAGCAACTCGGACGCCAACTTGCAGTAATCCATAGATCCATTCTGCACAGTATCGGGGTCGATCGCTCGACGAAATGTGCAGAGCGTTGCTGGACGCTGCGGAGGGGCCTGACAGACTGCCCACTTGGATATGACAAGTCGCAATCGTTCGAAGGGGCTCTGGACCGCCTACATCGCGTTGGCGACGGCACACTGTGCAGCGCCGGAGGGCGAGTCGGCGCCGGGTGTCGATGCGGCGCTGCCGCCGGGCCTCGAGGCCATGAGCAGCGCGCCCAAGCCATCGCTCAGCGTTGTCGCGGCGCCGGGCGACGCGCCCGTCGAGCCCGGTGGTCCTCCGGCCAATCCTCGAGGGGGGCAGACGGGCGATGACAGCGGCCAGTTCGCCACGACGTGCGACGTGCTCGCCACACGCACACTCGCCTTCGACGAGCTTTCACCGCTGGGTTTTGCACCCAATGACCAGCTGCCACTGGCGCTCGGGTCTCGTCGGTTGACTCTATCGTGGCTCGACGCGGTGTGGTCCACCGAAGGCGTGCTCGAGACGTACGCGCCCGGGGCGCCGGGCGAAGTGCAGCTCGACATTCAGCTCCGAGCCAACGAGGCGCGCATCATCGAACGCGGCGACATTGAGCGCGGCACCCGCTGCGCGGATCGAGTCGAAGTGGACGTTCGCGTGGCGGTCACCACGGCGGACGGGGCGCTTCGTGAACAACTAGACAGCGTCTTGGAGCTGGCACCGGGCTTCGTTTGGCTGTCGGCGGAGCTGGCGATCGAGTCCCTTCAAGGCGACCTCGTGTTCAACCCACCGACGCTCGACGGCCTGGAACCGTCCAAACTCAGGCTGTCCAGCACCTTCACGCGCTACGGGATCGAAGGACGTATCGAGCAATTTTACGGCACCGGCACAAACCGCAGCCGGCTCCGCGCTGCGCAATGGCCCGTCTGGGGGGACTGTTCCGCGCGCGGGACGCCCGCGCTCTATGAGCAGCAGAACCCGTCCACCGAGGGGCTCTTGGAGATGGTCCGCGGAACGCCGTCGATGGTCTTGCGCAACGCAAGTGGCCTGGAAGCGCCGGTCGCGCTGGAGCTCACCGCAAAACCGCAGACGGCCTGCTTCGCGCCGTTGGGGACTGGCTTCTCCGGGTATGCTGGAGACGAGCTGAACGTATTCGCGGATCTGAAATTGAGCAGCGACGCCTTGCCACGCCCCGTGCATCTTCCGATCGAATTGCTGGGCACCTTCGCTCCCGGCGCGCAGGAGATCGAACTGGCCACCTTGAGCTTGTTGTGGTTCCCGTGCGGGGACGCGAGCTACTACTCTCCCGAGGACTTCGTGACCCATTGTGGCGATTGGGGGATCGACGCGAGCGGGTACGAGTCGGTCTTTCTCGACGTCTATGACTCGCGCTTTACCCGCTACGACGGTTATGCCGTGTTCCGAATCCGCGGCTCGACGTATCCGGGTTGCGCCGCGAGCCCCGACGGCTTCATCTGCGCCGACGGGGTGTCCCCCGACACGGATGTAGTCACGCTCGGCGAAGTGCGCGTGTATTTCGAGTAACCGCGACCCATCGCACCGAGATCGAAAAACCACGCTCTACAGCGCGGAGTGCCCGTGCCACTGTCCGGCTCCTCTCGCCCAAGGAGCCCCGCAGTGAGCAACCCCTTCAACGTCGCTGCCGTCCTCGCGATTGGCGCCAGTCTGGCATTGCAGCCGCCCATCAATGCGGCCATGGCCCGCGTCCTCGGCAGCCCCTTGCTCGCCGCTTCGATCTCCATCGCCATCAGCTTCATCGTGGTGGTGCTGTTCTGGCTGACATGGGGGAAGGCCGCGGGTGACCTGGGTCAGCTGCGTGCGCTGCCCTGGTGGGTGACGCTCGGCGGCGTGATCGGTTTCTGCTTTGTGGTCGCGGGCGTGCTGATCGCGCCAACCCTCGGCGTCGGCCTATTTTTCGTGTGCGTGGTCGCAGGGCAGCTCGTGGGCTCGATCCTCACGGATCATTTCGGCGCCTTTGGCCTGCCCGTCAAACCCATCAACCTGATGAAGCTGCTCGGCCTGGGTTTGGTCTTGGCCGGTACGGCGTTGGTTCGAAACAGCGACGGCTGAGCGCCGCGCCCCACCGATTCGCGCAGACGGGAATACCGCGTCACCCAACAAACACCGCGAGCAGTACGGCGCCGGCAATCAGCGCCATCCCCACCAGGTAGGTTCGAAGGCGTTGGCCCATCCGGCGTATGGATGTGGACGCACTCGCATCCCGCTGTTCCTCAGCAGCCGCGTCTTCACCCGCGTCCCAACTCGCAACGAGCGCACCGAATGCCGTGCGGCCGATTGGCACCCAGTTCGAAAACTGCTCGTCACAAACATAGGCCTCTGCCGAAAGCTTTCCCCACGTGCACAACATGGCGATGCGTTCTTCCGACAGCGGCCCGATCGTCGTCCCGTTGCTATTGACATACCAGCGCATGACTCTGCCTCCCCAAAAGCATGGTGCACACGTTCCATTCGGCAACGGCGCGCGAGTGTTCACCCCCAATCGTGTGGCGTTCTGCCGCTCGCACGAGCTCCATCGCGCCTCGCTGGTTAAACTCGTGCACAGAGCAGCCTTGGGGTGCGTCTAGCCTCGGGAATGGTCGTTGAGCGCCGGCCTTGCCGGGGCGCTCCTCCCTGAGCCCGAGTGTGGCAAGGCGCGTCGGCGAGCTCGCCCAAGCCCCCGCCGGCTGCCGCAACGTATGCCTCGAATGGGTTACCGCGGCACAATTGCTGGTCGGTTCACTGCAATAACTAATTGAAATAGTTTGAAATAATGGCGGCATAGAGCAGCCACTACGTATTCTCGAGAATACGTTCTTGTATCTACGCCGTTGGCGCGCAGAGGCGCCACGTGGGACATCAGGCTCGTGAGTCCCAAGCCCAGTAAGCGGCTGCGCTGCCCGATCGACGTGTTTCGGTACCATGACTACCGGGCATTTCTGGGCGCCTATTACGAACACAAGAAGCCGAGCGGCTTCTCCTATCGGGCTTTCGCGAGCGCAGCGGGTCTCGGCGCTCCGAACTACCTGCAACTCGTGATTCAGGGTCGCCGCAACTTGACCGCAGACATGGCGCGCCGCTTCGCGGAGACCTGCGGGCTCGGCCAAGACGGCGCCGAATATTTCGTCACGCTGGTCGGGTTCAACCAGGCCACCGACAATCAGGAGCGCAACCAGCACTACCAGAAGTTGAGCGGGTTCCGCCGCTACCGGCGCGCGCAAAAACTAGAGCTCGGTGAAGCCGCCTACCATTCGCGCGGATACCTGCCCGCGATCCGCGAGCTTGCGCTGAGCGCCCATTTCAAGGAAGACCCCGAGTGGATCGCCACACGCCTGCGCCCGCCGATCAAGCCCAGTGAGGCGCGCCAGGCGCTCGACACCTTGCTCGAGCTCGGCTTGCTCGAACGCGGCGCTGACGGCCGCCTGCAACAAGGTACGCGCATCGTCTCCACCGGTCCCGAGACGACCGGCATGCACATCGCCAACTATCACGCCGAGATGATGCAGCGGGCAACGGCTGCTATGACGCTGCTGCCGGCACACGAACGCGACATCTCGTCGCTGACGTTGTGTCTGGGCTCCGACGGGCTCGCACAGCTGAAAGAGCGCATCCGCGCGTTCCGGCGCGAGCTGCTCGAGCTCGCCGAAACCGATGTCCTGCCGACCCAGGTCGTGCAGGTGAACTTTCAGCTTTTTCCACTCACCACCGATACGGCCAAAGACAACACGCCGCCCGCTGCCCGCGTTCCGGCTGAACGCCGCTGAGGATCCCACCATGAAATACGCCACCTTCACTCGCTGCTTGCTGCCCTGGCTCTTGGTCGCGGTTTGCCCGCCGCTGCTCAATCACTGCGGAGGCGAAACCGAGCCGGGGACGGAGACCGGCAATCCCCCCGAGATCGATGAACGGCTCCTGGACATCGTC
>JAYWEH010000590.1:0-3300 GCA_043780025.1 Deltaproteobacteria bacterium | reverse complement strand
GGGGCCTACGCCCAGACGGGGCACGGCGCGCATTCGTCCGGCACCGAGCACTCACGACACGGCCACGCCCATGACTCGGATCATGAACACTGACCCGGCGGCGTCGGTGGCCGCGTTCGAGAACCCGGCTCGACTGGCCCCGCTGAATCTGCTGCGCCTGATGCAGCTCACTAGCTCGCAGTGCCCGATCGGGGCGTTCGCCTATTCGCAAGCGCTGGAGAGCGCCGTCGAGCGGGGTTGGGTCAGCGACGAGGTGTCGCTCGGCGATTGGCTCTCGGGCATCGGCTCACACGCAGTGGCATCCTTGGATCTGCCGCTACTCTTGTCCGCGCACGGCGCCTGGCATCGTGGGGACGACGCTGAAGCACTCAGCATCGCCGAACGGGTGTTGTGTCAGCGTGAAGCTCGCGAGTTGCTCGAGCAGGAACGGCAGCTCGGGAGAGCCCTCGGCGCGGTGCTGGAGAACCTCGGCGTGGAGCGGGCCAAACGCCTCGCCATCCCCGGACCGGCCAGCTACGTGGTGGCTTACGCGCTCGGAGCCGTGCACTTCGGCGTCGAGCCCCAGCTGGCGGCGCTCGGCTACGCGTTTGCTTGGGCGGAGCAGCAGACCAACGCCGCTCTGCGCCTGGTGCCGCTCGGGCACATGGCAGCCCAGCGGGTTCTGTCTCGCGTCTTGCTCGAAATCCCCACGTGGGTGGTCGACGCGGCAGCACGGGGTGCCGAACAGATCGGCAATTTTACACCAGGCCTCGCCATGGGGGCAGCCTGGCATGAGACTCAATACACGCGATTGTTCCGGTCCTGAGCCGACGAACGAGCGAGCGGTTCAATAGAAAAATGGAGAAGCAGCATGAGTGACAGTCACGCATTGCGCGTCGGCGTCGGCGGCCCGGTGGGCTCCGGCAAAACGGCCTTGGTCAACACGTTGTGCCGCGAGCTGCGCGATCGCTACGACTTGGCCGTGGTGACCAACGACATCTACACCAAAGAGGACGCAGAGTTTTTGGTCCGTAACGGCGCGCTGTCCAGCGATCGGATCCTGGGTGTGGAGACGGGCGGCTGCCCGCACACCGCCATTCGCGAAGATGCTTCGGCGAACCTCGAGGCAGTCGCTGAGCTGTTGCGGCGTTTCCCAAAGCTCGAGCTCGTGCTCGTGGAGAGCGGCGGCGACAACCTCGCGGCGACCTTCAGCCCGGAGCTCAGCGACTTGACGCTATACGTGATCGACGTGGCCGCTGGAGACAAGATCCCGCGCAAGGGCGGACCGGGGATCACGCGCTCCGACTTGTTGATCATCAACAAGATCGATCTAGCACCACACGTCGGCGCGTCACTCGAAGTGATGCAGCGCGATGCGCTCAAGATGAGGCAGACCCGCCCTTTCGTCTTCACCAATCTAAAGACCGGAGAAGGCGTTCAGAAAGTGGTCGATTTTATCGTGAAACAGGGTGCGTTGGGGGTTTAGGACGCCGCCGGGGGAGCCGTTCTCGAAAGAGTCCCTCTCGTTCCCTTCGAACGGAGGCCCTGATCCGTGCCGGTCTAGACCTTCGAAGGCTCACTTCTAACAGATTTTTACGCCAGGAGCACCTCTTGGGATTCACCTGTACAGACCTGTGCTCAAATGCGCCAGCT
Source organism: Deltaproteobacteria bacterium (assembly GCA_043780025.1). Taxonomy (GTDB): domain Bacteria; phylum Myxococcota_A; class Polyangia; order Polyangiales; family Polyangiaceae; genus SZUA-265. Next base: position 1,668 of record JAYWEH010000590.1, on the reverse strand, counting down.
GGTATCGTGTCGCCAGCGGGCAGGGTTAACGTTGTCTTTGTGTTAGGCTGACGCCGTGGTGACGGTCCCCGCTGGGCTAACAGCCCCCATTCCGAAGGTGCTGGTCGTCGACGACGAACCGGCGATCCGCCGCGTGTTGCGCGATTTCCTCGAGATGGAGGGGTTTGCGGTGGACATTGCCGCCGACGGGGAGGCGGCGGTGACCCGCCTCTCAAAAGATCAGTATGACGTCGTCATCAGCGACCTGAAGATGCCCAAGCTGGGCGGGCTCGAGCTGCTCTCGGAGGTATCGAAGCTCAATCCGGATGCGCTCACCATCGTGATGACGGGATTTGGCACCGTGGACACGGCCATTCACGCCATGAAAGCGGGCGCTTATGATTACATTCTGAAGCCCTTCAAAGTCGACGTGGTGCTGGCCACGATCGTCCAGGGGCTGGCTCGCCGCCGCAAGGAAGCGCTCGACTCGGTTTATCCGTCCCTGGCTTCCGCGCAGGCCACCCGCGCGCTCAAATCGAGCTTCAAGCGAGCGGTGGACACGCTTTGGCTGGCTTTCCAACCCATCCTGGCGGCGGACAGTCGCGAAGTATACGGGCACGAAGTCCTGCTGCGCAGCGACGAGCCCAACATGACGGACCCGGTGCAAGTGCTGGAAGCGGCCGAGCTACTCGGATCGCTGGACGAACTCGGGCGTGTGATCCGGCACAGAGCGGTCGAAGCGTTCATGCAGCTGCCCTCCGAAGGGTTGATGTTCGTGAACTTGCACCCCAAAGACCTGGCTGACCCCGCGCTATTTCTGAAGAGCGAGCCGCTATCGAGCATCGCGCACCGGGTCGTGTTGGAGATCACCGAGCGCTCCTCGCTCGATCGTCTGGACAAAGTCGCCGAGCGAGTGGCCACGTTGCGTCGCATGGGCTTTCGCATCGCGATCGACGACCTGGGTGCGGGTTATGCCGGGCTCACTACCTTGGCTCAGCTCGAACCGGAGATCGTGAAACTGGACATGTCGTTGGTCCGCGACGTGCACGTGAACGATACAAAGCGCAAGGTCGTCAAGAGTATGACGCAGCTCGCTCGTGAGATAGGCGCGTTCGTCGTCGCAGAAGGTGTCGAGACCCAAGCGGAGCTCGCCACGGTCGTCGAGCTCGGATGCGACTTCGTGCAGGGCTTCTACTTCGCGCGCCCGGAGCGGGTCAGCCCATCGTGCCGGCCTGGGCGGCTCTGAACTCTTTGACACTCAATTTCTTCGCCACCGTCAAAGCCGCGACACGTTCGGCAGTCATCGTCCATCCCCGTGCCTAGCGCTCAGGTAGGCGGCGCATTGCTGCGCCGGATCGGGGTCAAGGGGCTCATCGTCGCACTTTCGCTGGGCCTGCTCTGGCTCACCTTCGGGGACGTACGTGTCGCCGACGTCGAGCGCTTGTTCGCGGGGGCCGGTCTGTTCTGGCTGGGCTTGCCCGTGCCCTTCCTGCTGGCGCAGCTGCTCGACGCCAGCGCCTACCAGCTGCTGCTCCAGCGGCTCGGGCTGCGCGTGCCGTTTCGACGCACGCTGATGGCGCAAGTCGCTGGCGAATCGGCCACCCTGGCCTTGCCGATGGGCTTCTTGGTGGGCGAATCCGTGAGGCCGTGGCTGCTCAGCATCGGGCAACCCGAGACGCTGCCGAAGAG
>JAYWEH010000589.1:0-3310 GCA_043780025.1 Deltaproteobacteria bacterium | reverse complement strand
CACCAATAGATGTACCCATAGCTATGACAAGCGCGCGCACTTCTTTAGAAGCGAGCATCTTGCTTCTTCGTCAGAGTGGCGAGTTTCACAAGCCTCTTTTTCACCTCGAGATCCGAAGCGACGACGATTCGTGGAAATCACCTTATCCCGCCGTAGCCGCAGGCAGCCGCTTCAGAAAGACGATGCGCGAGATGCCCGTGATCACCGGGGGCTTGAGCCGCTGTTTGATCGCCGGCAGTTCGGCGCTGCTGCCGGTCACTTCATGCAGGCCGATGTAGAACCATTTTCCACCTTCTGCCCGCCGCACATAGACCGGGAGAGGTCCGGTGGTTTCCGCCAGCTTGATTCCCCACTTGGGTAGATCGCCCTTGCGTCCCACCCAGACTTCGGCCGGGTCCGCTTCTGCCAGGGGATTCCACATCAACCCCAGGCACAAGCCAAGGATGGCGCCTTCGCGGTGGATGACAAAATTGGGCGGAATCGCAGCGCCGCCCAGGTGGGCACGAATGGCACCAAAGTCATAGCCTTCGCCCACGACATGGGGCGTTGAAGAGGGCGCGGAAGTATTATCAAGCATCGGCGTAAGACAACCAACCGCACTCCGCGCCGTCAACGTCGCATTCATCAGTTCGCCAGTTCGCCACGGACTTTGTGATTGATGTCCGTTTTGCCTTCCCTGAAAGTCCGCCCCATCACATGAGCACTCCGACTGGCGGCGATCCGCATTCATCGAACAAGACGCCCCAACTTTCCGAAGCAGAACAGCGTGCCACCATGGCCATGGTGACGCGGCGGCTCATTCCCCTGCTCTTCTTCTGCTACGTCATCGCTTATATCGACCGCATCAACGTGGGTTTTGCCAAGCTCCACCTGCGCGAGGTGCTCGGGGTGAGCGAAGACAAATTCAACACCGCCTACGGGCTCGGCGCAGGGCTGTTCTTCATCGGCTATTTCTTTTTTGAAGTGCCCAGCAACCTCATCCTCCAGCGCGTCGGCGCGCGCATCTGGATCGCCCGCATCATGATCGTCTGGGGGGTGATCTCCGCGTGCATGATGTTCACGACCGGAGCGCGTTCGTTTTATGCGCTCCGGTTCCTGCTCGGTGCGGCAGAAGCCGGATTTTTCCCGGGGGTGATTTTCTATCTGATGGGTTGGTTCCCGCGGGAGTACCGGGCGCGAGCCGTTTCCCTGTTCATGCTGGCGGCGGTGTTTTCATTCGTCATCGGCAGCCCGTTGTCCGGCTTTCTGCTGGAGCACCCGCTGTTCGGGTTGCGCGGCTGGCAGTCGCTATTTCTCGTCGAAGGGCTGCCATCGATCGCGCTCGGCCTCGTCGTGCTGCTGGTGTTGCCGGATACGCCGAAGGACGCGCACTGGCTCACAGGCGCTGAGCGCAGCTGGCTTTCGCAGCGGCTCGAGCAGGAGCGCTCGCTTTTGCCCGCGCATGGGCCGTCAAGCGTGAGGCAGTCGCTCTTGGATCCGCGCGTGCTCTTGCTCAGCGGAATCTATTTCTTGAACGTGGTGGGGGGCTACGGGCTCGATTTCTTTGCGCCCACGCTCTTGGCTCGCGCTTACCCAGCGCTCGGGCCAGCCGAGCTCGGGCTGGTGGCGGCTATTCCACCGCTCGTGACGCTGCCGATCATGGTCGTGTATGGCCGGCGCGCAGACGCCACCGGTGACTACGCGGGGCAGGTCGCCTTTGCGGCAGGCGTTTTCGCGCTGGGGCTCGCGTTTCTGGCGTTGCCGCTCTCGCCCCCCCTTCTTCTGGCGAGCCTCACGCTGTGCGTTGCGGGGCGCTGGTGCCTGATCGGTCCCTTCTGGAGCCTGCCGACGGCGCTGCTCAGCGGGGCGGCTGCCGCGGGTGGCATCGCCTGGATCAATTCGCTCGGTAACCTCGGAGGCCAGGCGGGGCCCGTATTGCTCGAACGACTAGCGAGCGGTGACGGCTCGTTTTCGCGCGGATTGTGGCTGTTTTCGGCCCTGCTCGGGCTGTGCGCCGGTTTGGCTTTGTTCATTCGAACTCGCGGTCGAGCCTCGGCGAGCTGACCGCTTCGCCGAACGCCGCAGCCCAAACGGTACTCGGCCTCTGGGAAGACGAAACCACCGATTAACGAGCAGCCTCCCGCTCCCGCAATCGCGCGCTCGCCGGGTGTTCTCGGGGCTTCTGCGGCATGACTTCGCCTTGTTTCCCGGTTCCTCCCGCCTTGAGCCACTCGGCTCGGCGTGCCCACTCGCTGAAGCGCTCGAGCAACGTCCGGCCGAGGCTCGGGCTCTGCCCGAGTGCGATCGCAATCGCCACCGCTTCGAACGTGCACAGCCCGCCGCTCTTGCGGCGCAGCGAGTAGATAGAGGGCCAGGCCGGATCGAGCTCGATGCGCGGTAGCCCCTCGGGGGCGAAACAGCGCCGTTCGATGCGCCGCGCCTGCGACCAGGTCCCATCCGGCACGATCAGGTGCTCGAGCGATGACCAGTCGGCTGCGCTGAGCTCGGCCTCGGGAGTGCCGCCCGGAAACAACACCGCGCTATGGGGTCGTGACAGCGAGGCGTCGGGGCTCGCCGCTTCGCTCTGGCCGCCGCGCACGTGCAGCCGCGTCCCGGGCAACCACAGCGCGAGCAAGCGCGCGGTGTTGGAAGCGCTGCGCGCTTCGCTCGGGCTCATTACGATGCTGAGCTCGAGCGGCGACGAGAGCGCGGGCCACAGCTCGCACACGCACGCGGGCTGCGTCAATCCACAGCCGCCGCAGCGGGCCTGGCGAAAACCGCGCGGGCGCGCGCGGGCGGAATCGGGGGCCGTCACGGTGATTCGCTCCGCGTGGGCTCATGCGGCTGCGCTGGTCGCGCGAGGCCTCGGCGCAATACCACGTAGCTCTGCGAGGCCGTCAGCGGCAACGTGCCCGCGACGGCAAACTCGTCCGCGCCGCGCAGCGTGAGCACGTGCTGCTCCACCGCGCGAGCGGCGCGCACGCGCTTGACCGAGTCGAGCGCTGCCGGCAGCTCGACGTGCGGCTCGAGCAGTAACACGAGCGCGTCCACCGCGCGGCGCTCGAGAAATTCGTGCGCGAGCCGCTTGCTCGTGTGGCCTCCCGGCAAGTGAGCCACTTCCGGGTCCGTCACCCCCGCCAGATCGACGACGTGCTCGGGCGTGGCCGCGCCGACCCAGCCGATGTCCACGCTGGCGACGCGCTCGGCCCCGACGAGGAGCGGTGCCGCTTCGCTGATCAGGCGCGCACGTTGGGCTCGAACGCCCCGAGCATCCGCAGCCTTGTTGACGTGGAGCAGGGCCGCGCAGCTGAGCGCTAGCGCCAACCGTGCG
>JAYWEH010000588.1:0-3314 GCA_043780025.1 Deltaproteobacteria bacterium | reverse complement strand
TGATCGGGTCAACGGGCGGGAAAAAATTTGGTCCGCGTGCGTGCGGCTGCTAACTGTCGAGGATGAGTCCGGGCTCGAAGCCGCGCACCTTGGGGGCGTTTCTCCGCGAAGGTAAGCGCTTCGATGCCTCCGCGGCACGCCGCCCGCTGGTCGTCTTCGAGGACATCTACAAGTCCTTCCAGGGCCGTTCCAGCGTGTTTCGGGGCCTGAACCTGCAGATCGAAAGGGGCGAATTTGTATTTGTGACGGGGCCCTCCGGCGCGGGCAAGAGCACGCTCCTGCGGCTGATCTACGCGGATCAGAGCGCGGATTCGGGGCGTGTTCTGTTCATGGGCCGGGAGGTGGGGAATTTGACGTCCGAGTCCATCCCGTTCCTGCGTCGCAATATCGGCATCGTTTTTCAAGATTTTCGGTTGGTCCCCAACTGGAGCATCAGCGAGAACCTGACCCCGCCTCTGGAAGTGCTGAACGTTCCGCGGCGTATGATCCGGACTCGCATCGACGAAGTGCTCGATCGGGTTGGGCTAGCCGGTCGAGGGCAGGACCCCGCCGGAACGTTGTCGGGCGGAGAACAACAGAGAGTCGCCATTGCCCGCGCGATCGTCGGAGAACCGGCGCTGATCCTCGCGGACGAGCCGACCGGGAACCTGGATCCTCAGCTCGCGGTCGATATTTTGGGCCTGTTTGAGGATATCAACGACACTGGGGTGACCGTATTGTTTGCTACGCACGATCGAAGCCTGCTCGACATTCGGCCCCGCCGCGTCATCGTGCTCGACGAAGGGCTGGCGCTCGATGTGCCGGGGGGCTTGGGAGGCAGTTCGGCCTCCAGCGGCTATACGGTTTGAAGTCGGCGCGGTTTGAGTTGGCGCGGTTTGAAGTCGGTCAGAATCCATGAACGCTTGGCAGCGAGCTCTGCGCGGAGGACGCCACGATTGGCGGCTGCACCTGTCGAGCGTTTTTAGCGTCGCGGTGGCGTTCATCTGCCTCGCGTCCGCGCTGCTCGTGGTCTCGAACCTCGAGGATCTGCGCGCGCGCTGGTCGGAGACGGGCCGCGCCTCGGTGTACCTGCAGCCCAACGCCGACGTGGAGGAAATTGGCGCCATCACTGCGGCGCTGAAAGCGACGCGGGGAGTGGTGAAAGTGGAGCACGTCACGAGCGAGTCAGCCCGCAGCGAGTTGCTGCAGAGCGGCGACGAGATCCTGGCCGGTCTGCCCCCAGAGGCATTTCCGGCCTCGATCGAAGTGCAGGTTTTTGATCCCGAACGCTCCGGAACGCTTTCCCGGATGGCGGAACAGCTGCGTTTCCTGCCGCGCGTGGAAGCGGTCGAAACCTATGAGGCCTGGGGTGATCGCCTGAGCGCGCTCTTGGGTTCCGCTCTGACCGCCGCGGGCGTGCTCGCGCTGGTGGTTCTCGGCACTGTCATCAGCGTGGTGGGCTCAACCATCCGGCTGAGCTTGCAGCGGCGCCGCATCGAAGTGCAGGTGCTCAAGGTCGTGGGGGCCACCGACGACTACGTGAGGCGGCCGTTCGTGATCGAGGGCGCCGCACAAGGAGCCCTGGGCGCCGCGACGGCGTTGAGCGTGGTGGTGATCCTATTTCTCACGGCCTACGCGCAATTCAGCGGGGAGCTGGCGCTGCTCCTCGGCGCCGCACCTCGCTTTTTGCCCTGGTACGCCGCGCTGGGCTTGCTGGCTCTGGGCACCGGGCTCGGTGCGCTGTCCGCGCACTTGAGCGTCCGAAAGATGTTGGCGGCATGAACGTGCGCCCCGCCCATGCCCTGGCGATATTTCTTCTGGGCAGCAGCGCACTCGGCGCCCCCGCGTTCGAGTGGGTCGACCCTGGAGCGCAGGAGCCAGCCCCCGCACCCGTCGGCGATGATTTCCGAGCGGAAACCAAGCGCCTGCAGACGCACGTCCAAGATCTCGGGCGCGAGTCTCGCGAGCTGCACGCGGTCACGGTCGCGCGCGGCCGGGCCTACGTGCGCCTTTCACGAGCCGGCTTGATGCCACTGAGCGGCGGTTTCGAGGCGTTGTCAGCACACGCTTCACGCTTGCAGCGGCTGCGCCGGGCGCTCGCGCGGGATCTGGCGCGTGACCGGCAGATCGACGCCCGCCGGGTAGAGGCCGGCCGCCTGTTGCGCGAGCTGGAGGAAATGCCTCCGAGCGATCGGGACGGCAGGACACGAGCGCACACCGCCATCCTCGCCGCCGAGGAGCGGGAACTCGCGTTCCAGCGCGCGTTCCAGGGCGACTTCCGCGGCACTGCCGGCAGCACCGCCAGTACTGCTGTCTACGGCGCCCAGGTCGCGCCCATTCCAGAGCAGGCAGGCTTTGCCGCGCAACGAGGCCGTCTGCCCTTCCCGTTGGCCGGGCGTTCGGAGATCCAGAAGCTTCGCAGCCCGTCAGGAACCGGCAAGGCCCTGTTGATGCGAACCAGTGGCGGGGCCACAGTTCGCGCGGTCTATCCCGGCCGCGTGGCATTCGCCGACGACTACCCGAGCCTCGGCAAGACGGTGATCATCGACCACGGCGACCGCTTTTACACGGTGAGTTCGCACCTCGACCGAATCTCCGTTCAGGCGGGTGACGAGTTGTCGTCGGGACAGAGGATCGGTACGGTGGGGACCTATGAGCACAAGCCGGCTCTTTTGTTCGAAGTCCGCGCCGGGCAGAGCACGGTTGATACTCCCGAATGGTTCGGAATTTAGGCCGCCCGGCCACCCCAGAATTTTTCTGAGCATCGATTGGCGGTTTTTCCGCAACTCGTGCTGGCGCCTGACCGACCCGCTTCTTGGAATGGCGGACGATCGGTGTCGCTGAGAGAACGGCTCGAGGAACAGCCGAGGGTTCGGCTGAAAATACTGGTGGAAGGGCTCAACATGGCAATTGACGGCATTGGACCCGGAAGTAGCGCTCCGAAGGTGGGCTCCGGCCCGGTCTCGGTGAGTGGTACGGGCGAACGCTTCGAGGTGGCCACCGAAGGGGTGGCGAGGAGCCAGGGGCCCGAACTGCTGGAGCAGGTGCAACGCGGCGAGGTGGGGCTCGACGTCTATCTCGACGTGCGGGTCAACGACGCGGTCGGGCACCTGGAGGGCAAGTTGCTACCGGAGCAGCTCGATTTCGTGAAGGAAGAGCTGCGAGAGCAGCTGCGAAGCGACCCGGTGTTGATCGAGCTGGTGCGGCGTGCGACCGGCCATTCTCCGGAAAGCCACGACGTCGAGCCCTGAGCGGGCTCGAGCGGCGCCCGATCGATCATCATGAAAGGGCTCGTAGCCGTCTGCGGCATGCTGTTGACTCATTGCAGCAATGCG
>JAYWEH010000587.1:0-7852 GCA_043780025.1 Deltaproteobacteria bacterium | reverse complement strand
ACACGCGCGCGCGTGTTGACGCTCAGCCAGCGACCGAACTCGTCGTCTAGATTGAGCACGGCAAATCGGGGGGAGAGCTCCTGAAACAGCCGCGCCTTCGCCGCCCGGTACGCTTCGAAGCTGCCATGAAAATCGAGGTGATCGTGCGTCAGATTGGACAGCGCGGCAACCTCGAACGTCAGCGCTTCGACGCGCAATTGCGATAATGCCGCGCTCGACACCTCCATGGCCGCATGTGTTGCACCGAGGCGCCGCATCAGCGCCAGGCTGCGCGAAACGCCGTCGGCGAGCGGGGTTGTCAGGTGGCCTTCGTCTTTTCGACTTGCAAATTCGAAACCCAGTGTCCCGAGTCGACCGCAGGGCACGCCGAGCTCATCCAGCGTGCGCTGCACCAGCCAAGAAATGGTCGTCTTCCCGTTGGTTCCGGTGATGCCGGTGACCTTCAGGCTCTGGCTCGGATAGCCGTGCACCGCTTCCGCTGCGAAGCCGAGCGCCCGAGGCAGGTCGCGCACGCGCAGCACCGGGCACGGGAGCTCCGGCAAGACGCTGTCGAAATCGGTCATCACCGCGACGGCACCGCGCCGCACCGCGTCCGGCACGAAGCGCAGACCGTCCAGCTTGCCCCCGCGCCGCGCCACAAACAGGGCTCCGGGGCCCACGCTGCGCGAATCTTGATCCACATCGAGCACGGTCAGGCTCGGTTCTCCGCAGAGCTCGGGTTGGAACGAGCGCAAGAGCGCGGCGAGCTCACCCAACGTGGGGGCGGATGCCGCGGCCATCAGCTGGCGGGCTCGAAGACCAAGAGCAGTGCCTCGCCTTTCTTCAAGACGCCTCCCGGCGGTGGCTCCTGACGCGCTAAGAGCCCGCTGCCGACGACCTTCGGCCGCACCCCGAGCTCCACACCTCTGCGCAGCGCCTCGCGCACGGGGAAACCCGTCAAATCCGGCACCCGCACCAACCCCGGCTCGAGCGGCACGTTGGCTTGCACCTCCTGCACTGGAGGCCGCTTGCCCTGCTCCCGGCGAATCACCTCGTAGGCGGCCCGGGCGGGATCGGAGGCCCCCACGAACTCGCGCACGTCGGCGACGACGTTGCCCTTGGGCGTCACCCCCATGTAGTTGAGCGCCGCTTCGGCGATGCGGCGGAACACCGGCGCCGCTACCGCGCCGCCCTGGTGGTCCACCATGGGTTCATCAATGGTCACAGCTATCGCCAGTACCGGTTGCCGCGCGGGAACGAAACCCACAAACGAAGCGATGTAGCTGTCGAGAGAGTAGCGCCCCGTGCCGGGATCCGCCTTCTGCGCTGTGGCGGTTTTGCCCGCCACGCTGAAGCCCTCGACGGCCGCCTGAACTCCCGTTCCGTGACCTTCGGTGACAGCGATCATCATCTCTGCGACGGTGCGCGCCACGCCCGCGGAGACCACTTGCCGGCGCACCCGCGGCGTAGCTTCGCGCACCAGTTCACCGCTGCCGCTCTGCACTCGACGCACGAGGATCGGATCCATGAGCCGGCCACCGTTCGCGATCGCGGCAGTAGCGAGCGCCATCTGCAAGTTCGTGACGCTGATGCCCTGGCCGAAAGCGGCGGATGCCGTTTCTACCGCCACCCAGGGCCGGCCGCGCGGCAACAGAACCCCGGCAGCCTCGCCCGGTAGCGGAACGCCGGTGGGCTGCCCAAAGCCGAAACGTCGGAACGACTCGTACAAGCGTTGCCCGCCCACCTCCAGCCCGACCTTCGCCATGCACACGTTGGAGGACACCGCCAGCACCTGCGACAGCGTCAGCCACTCGGAGGGATGCGTATCGCGAATGGTCACGTCATCGACGGAGAGCGACCCCTTCTCGCAATACATGTTCTCATTGGCCCCCACTGCGCCTGCCTCGAGCCCCGCGGCGACGGAGAAGATCTTGGCGGTCGAACCGGGCTCGAAGCGATCGGTGATGGCGCGCATGCGACGCACCCCCGGCTCACTGAAGCGGTAGTCGTTGGGGTTGTATCCGGGCCAGTTGGCCATGGCGAGGATCTCCCCCGTCTTCGGATCGATGACCACCACTGACCCGCCCAGCGCTTCGAAGGTCTGCGCCGCGCGTCCGAGCTCACGCTCCGCCAGGTTCTGGATCCCTTGATCGATGGTCAGGTACACGTCGTGGCCGGCCAGCACTTGCTCGTCTTGAATGCCGTCCATGAACAGCAATCGGCCGGACCGGTCGCGCAAGCCTCGGAGCAGCTCGTGGTGGCCCCTGAGCTCGGTGTCCAGCGCGAGCTCGAGGCCATCTTTGCCGGACCCGTCCGGCGCGACGAAACCGAGCAGCGTGCCCGCGAGCCCGCGTTGAGGATAGTAGCGGTGCCCCTCCGGCTCGACCAGGAGCCCCCGAACGGTGAGTTCGCCCGGTTGCTTTGGGCTACCGAGTTCGCGCAGCCGATCCGCCTCGTCGTTGCTGATGCGGCGCTTGAGCCACGAAAAACGGCGATGGCGCAGGATCTTCTTTTCCACCGCGGCCGTGTCGAGCCCGAGCGCACCACCGATGCGCTCCGCGGCGGCCCTGGCGACAACCGGGATCTCCTGCGGGGGCACACCGCGCAGGAGCTCCACCGCGTCCAGGCTCACGCTCGGCACGTCGATGCTGATCGCGAGCGGACTACCGTTGCGATCGTAAACGCTGCCGCGCTTGGGCATCAGCCGCAAGCGGCGCTGGCGCTGCTTCTCCGCGAGCTCGCGCCACTCCGATCCATCCCGCACCATCACGGCATGGCCTGCCGCCACGAGCAGACCGGAAGCGAAGGCCAGCAGGCCACAAATGATCCCCATGCGCAGCCGGATCCAGCGACCCTCCGGGCTGCGCACTCGGTTCACGGCTCACCTCCGGGCAAGCCTTGCAAACCGTCGCTCTGACGTCGCCGCGCCGCTTCCCGTTCGGCGTCGAGCACCGTCGGCAACGCGCCGCCTGACAACATGCGATCGGAGCCCGGAGGCGCCATGCCGAGCAAGGTCCGCGCCACCAGATCGACGCGTTCCGGTGTCTGGTAGCTGGCCACTTCGAGCTCGAGCACGCGCCGGACTTCGCGCAGGCGGCCGAGCTGGCCATGTGAACGCCCGAGCTCATAGCCGAGCTCAATCGCTCGCACGCGCAAGGTGAGATAGGCCGAGAACGCGGCCGTGGAAGCCACCACGGCCAGAGTCCAGAGGACCAGGAACGAGCTCTTGCGCCGGAGCATGGACGGCTCTCAGACCTCGTCCTCGGTGTGCACGAGCTCCATCAGCCGCGTGGCGCCGGGAAGCGCGAGGCGCGCGGCGCGCATCTTGGCGCTGCGGCTGCGCGGGTTTTGCGCCTGCTCGAGCGCGCTCGGCGTGAGCGGCTTCTTGTCCAGGCGCTCGAAGCGTTCGGAGTCGACGAAGGCTTGCTTGACCTTGCGATCCTCCAGTGAATGAAAGCTGATGATCGCGGCGACGCCACCCGGCTGCACGATCGCGGGCAATGACTCGAGCAACGCGTCGAGCTGCGGCAGCTCGTTGTTCACGGCGATGCGCAGGGCCTGAAACGTCTTCGTCGCCGGATCGATGCCCCCGACGCGATGAGGACCCACCGCTCGCACGACCGCCTTGCGCAGATCGAGGGTGCTGCCGAGACGGTCCTCGTCGAGCGCCTGTTTCAGGCAGCGGGCCACCCGCCGCGAGCGCCGCTCGCCGCCGAACAGATAGATGATGTCCGCTAGCTCGTCCTGGGACGAGCGCTCGATCAAGTCGCGCGCCGTCTCGCCTCGGGTGGGGTCCATGCGCATGTCGAGGGGCCCCTCCAGGCGAAAGCTCATGCCCCGCTCGGCTTCGGCCAGCTGCGGCGACGACAAGCCGAGGTCCGCGACCAAACCTGCCGCTGCGGGCACGCCATGATCGCGCATCCAGCCCTCGATCTGCGAGAACTCGAGGTGCACGACCTGCGCGCGCGCTCCGAACGGGGCCAGCCGGTCGCGGCTCCGCGCTACCGCCAGAGGATCGCGATCGAAGGCGATCACCCTCACCTCGCTTTGCGCGAGCAAGAGCAGCTCCGAGTGCCCACCGGCCCCTGCCGTTGCATCGAGAAACACGTCGCCCCGCTTCGGCGCCAGCGCAGCCAGCACTTCGCGCGCCATCACTGAGACGTGTACGGGCGCGAGTTCGTCGGAAAGTCTTAGCGCGGCGTCGGTCATATGCGGATCAACTCCCTTACCTCTTCGAGGATTTGAGGCGCTTCTCTTGCGCTTTCTGCGAGCTCTTCTTCCCAAAGTTGCTTGGACCAAATCTCGACTATCTTGCCCATGCCGGCGAAGACCACGTCGCGTTCCACGCGCAAGCGATCGCGAAACTCGGGCGGGACGCGCACGCGCCCAACCTTGTCGAGCTCGCCTTCCTGCGCGACCGAGACATAGAGCCGGCGAAAACGCACGATGCGGCGATCGTGGCTCGGCAGCTCGGAGACCTTGCGCTCGTATTCTTCCCAGACGCGGAACGGGTACAGGTGCAAGCACGGGTAGCCCGGGTCCGGCGTGAGCACATAGCGGCTGTCCCCCGCCGTGCAGAGCACGTCACGAAAGCGTGACGGCAGGCTGACGCGGCCCTTCTCGTCAACGCTGTGAGTGAACTGGCCGCGGAACACTCTCTCGCCCTGGGTTCATCGGGGGAAACATCGACACTACGTTCCATAGTGATCCACTTTCTCCCACTTGACGTCGGCAGGTTACGGGTCGAGAGCGACCCTGTCAACAGTCGCGTCGATTGGCAAAGATCTCGGGAAGATGCGCACTTACACGCGGCGACATACACGGCCGGACACCCCTCCTGGCACGCAACGCGCGGGGGGCGCCGTCCGGCGTCCATCCCTCATTTCCCCCCGGCCCGAGGGGTCCCTTCCCACCGCCTCCCACGGGCGGGCTGAACCCAGGGCTCAGCCGACGAGGCGCGGCCGCACGTGCGCCTTCACCCAGTCGACAATTTCGTCGAGCCGCGCGCCGGGGAAGAAGACCTTCGTCACGCCCCCGGCCTCGAGGGTTGCCACGTCTTCTTTCGGAATGATGCCTCCGCCGAACACCGGCACGCCGGCGGCACCCACGGCGGCGAGCGCGCTCACCACGGCGGGGAACAGCGTGAGGTGGGCGCCGCTCATGATGGACAAGCCCACCGCGTCGACGTCCTCTTGCAGAGCGGCGCGCGCGATCATGTCCGCGGTCTGATGCAGGCCGGTGTAGATGACCTCGAAGCCCGCGTCGCGCAGCGCGCGTGCCACGATCTTCGCGCCGCGATCGTGCCCATCGAGCCCGGGTTTGGCGACCAGGATGCGGACGCGTTCTCGGCTAGCCATGCGGAGCCTCCTTTCTACCGTCTCGCCATGCCCCGAAGGCCACCAGGGCACCGAGCGCCGCGATGCCCGCCAGCTCACTGCGCAACGTGGTCGGGCCGAGTGATGCCGACACGAAACCGAACTGCTCCGCCAGCCCGATCTCGGCGGGAGTGAGGCCTCCTTCGGGCCCCACCAGGAGCGCGATGCTCTGTTCGTGCTGCCAGCCAGCGAGCGCGGTGAAGAGCGGAACCCCGTGCGGCGAAAGGCAGAGCGGGTAGTCGGCAACCACCTCCGGCAAGACCTGGCCGAGCGGCGAGGGACCGCCGAGCTCGGGTACATCGCCGCGGCCTGATTGCCGCGCCGCCTCCACGGCGATGCGCCGCCAGCGCTCCCGGCGGGCCGCCGAGCGTTCGTCGGGCACGTGCACGACCGCTCGCTCGGTGTCCACGAAGTGAATGCGCCAGACGCCGAGCGCCGTGGCGTCGCGCAGGATCAGGTCCGGCTTGTCCCCCTTGGCGAGACCCTGAATGAGCGTGAACGGATGGGGGCGATAGCCGCTCGAACGAGGAAGCTCGAGCTCACACGTCAACGCCTCGCGCGACACCTCGAGCACGCGGGCGTCCGCCTCCACCGCCTGCTCTGGATCAAAGAAGGACACGGCGTCCCCCGGCCGGAGCCGATGCACCCGGGTGATGTAGCGCGCCGCCGGCCCCGTCACGCGCCGGCGCCCCGGGGCTAACTCGCTCGAGGGGACACGCAGCGGCTTGGGCACCCCCCAAAGCTACTACCTGAGCGCAGCTTTTCCCATTCTCGAGCACCCGAGGTGCCGTGGATCCGGCGCGGAGGCTGATGTGCCCGCGAAAACGAGCGTTTCTGAAACAGGGAGCCGATTTTGAACAGCGAGGACAAGATCCATTGCGCGCTAGTGCTGGCGCTGGGCGTCAGCGTCGCAGCGTTGCGCCTCGGCGCGCCGCCAGCGCCGGCGCTGCGGGATAAACCCGCCGCGGCAGCCGCGCCGCTTCCGGCAGCAATGCTGCTCCGGCCAGCGGTCGAGGTGCAGCGCACCGAGCTCGATGCTCGCATCGAGCAACTCGCGGCCTGGGTGGCCGGCGCCAGCACACGCGCGCCTTCGCCGCATGAAAGGCTGCTCAGCTGGCAAGGCCTCGGGCGCTCCGGCAAACCGACAGAGGATACCCGAGAGCTCACACCGGTATTCCAGACCGAGCCCGCTCTGGCCTTGTCGGTTCTGCTCGAGGCAGGCCTGCCCATCGACACGCTCGTTTCATTCGACGGCGCTCCGGCTCCGCTCGGGGATTGGGTCGCGCGAGAATTGGACAAGCCCGCGCCGAAAGCGGGCGTTCCCGATCCGTGGCAGCTCGACCTGCTTTCGCTCGCGATGTTGGGCGGGGCCACGCGCCATCGGCCGCGGCTCGAACACTTGACCCAGGCAACTCTGACGCACCTGGATCGCCGAACGCGAGCATCGCCGGCGCGGCAGGGCCACGAGCTCACCGGCTCGGACATCGAGGCGCTCGCGCAGCTCTGGGGGCAGCCGAAAGCGCGGCACGAGCGCGCCACCGACCTGCAGCTGAGCTCGGTCGTGTTTCGCGCGGTGGCCGTCCTGCAAGACCCGGATCTCGACAGCCAGGCGCGGCGCCACCTCAACGCGCTCTTGTTCCGCGTGCGCGTGGATCGGGCTCTGACAGCCCATTTGTTGACCGGAGCGAACCCGGGCGCCGCGGAGCAGGTCCGGCTCAGCCGTGTCGAGGAGCTCGGACGTCTCGAGCAAGCGCTCTACAATGCCCACCTGGCATTTCGCAGCTCCGAGGCGGCAGCTCCACCCCAGCGCATTGGCGTCATCATGCGGCAAGTCGCGCGTGACGTGATCGATCACCTCGAAGCGCTGGATCTCGAAGGCACGGCTCAGGTCTCGGGAGCGGCGCGCGCCGAGCGCCTGGAGGCCGCCGTGCAAGCGCTGCGTGGCCTACGCACCGCCCGCGCTGCCACGCCGAGCGCAGCCGGCTAGTAGCCGGATCCATGAATTCCCGCCTTTCCACCGATCTGAACCGGCTCCCTCCTCTACATTGGCGCGCGTCCCCCTAACGTCCGCTGCCCGCGTAGTAGCAGCGCGCGGCCGCGACCGAGCGCACGCGCTCGCGTCTCGCCTCGGCGTCGCCGGGGACGCTCTCGCCCGCTTCGAGCACCAGCGCGCTCAGCGAGCCGCCGTAGACGCAACCGGTATCGAGGCCCGTGGCGTGCGGCGCGAGCTGCAGGCCAGCGCGTGAATTGTGCCCAAAAACGACGTGGGGCCCGCGTTCGTAGCGGGCTGCCCACAGCTCGAGATCATGGCGAGGGCTGGGGCGACCGGAGGCGTCCAGGGAACGCGTATGGGTCAAAGTCCACTCGTCCTGGAGCTCGAGCGCGACGTCCGGCGCGAGCCCGGCGTGCACGATGCACAGATCGTGCTCCGGCAGGCAGAGCTGGAGCGGCAGGGCTCCGAGCAGCGCCCAATCCTCGTCGTCGAGCTGACGCAGCAC
>JAYWEH010000586.1:0-7859 GCA_043780025.1 Deltaproteobacteria bacterium | reverse complement strand
CTAGTCGATCGTCGAGCTGACCCGAGGGCAGGGCAGATGCTCCGAGTCCAATGGGCTGCTCCGCGCGAGTCCGATCAACAATTCTACACGGATTGCCCATACTTCCGAAACAGGTACCGGTCACGCTCCTGCAATGCCGCTCAAGAACCGAGGTCGTGGACGACATGCCTGAGTCGTCGGTGCCGCCCGGCATACCGGTGGGTAAAGGTGCTGGGCATCGTTCATCGAACCTGGTACGGCGATGCCGCGAGTTTCCGACGGGAAGCCCCGAATGACGCTCACGCCGGCTCTGCGCAAGCTCACCCTCGCCGCGCACTTGACCTTGTCCGTAGGCTGGATCGGCGCGGTGATCGCGTTCCTGGCGCTCGCGGCTCGGGGAGTGGGCAGTCGAGAGGAACAGCAGATGCGTGCTGCATTTCTCTCGATGGGCTTCCTGGCACCCTATGTCATCGTGCCCCTGGCTATGACCTCGCTCGCCAGCGGTCTCCTTTCCGCGCTGGGCACGCAATGGGGCCTGCTTCGGCACTATTGGGTGCTCTTTAAGTTTGCGCTCACGATCGCAGCCCTCGCCGTCTTGCTGGTGCAGCTCGGGCCGATCGCAGCTCTCGCCGATGCGGCCTCGGACTCCACGCGCTCCATGGCCACCCTACCAGAGGCCAAGAGACCACTGGTCCACGCGGCGGGCGGCCTGATCGTGCTGATCCTCGTCCAGGCATTGGGCGTGTACAAGCCACGCGGCATGACGCGTTATGGCCAGCGGGAGCGTGAGCGGGATCAATGATTTTTGCCCGTGCCTAACTCGCCATGGCGCTCACCGAGGACCTTGCCTCGACCGACCCCGTGGATTCATTGATCCAGGAAGCGAGAGAGTCTAGATTAGGCGACGAAGGAGACGAGGTCACCAATCCCTGGTGACCTCGAGGCTGGCGACAAGGATGTGCCGATCAGGAGTTGCCAAAGGAGTTGCGAGCCTACGCCGACCAGCTCCAGTGGTGGGTGATCCCCGAGCACGAGCGCGGATCCCGTGCCCACTACGCCTGCGCCGAAGGCGATCCAATCGCCAGCGCTGGCCAACCTTAATCGCCCATCTGAATGCTCACAGGCTCAGCGAGATGGCCAGCCCGCCTAATCGGAGCGCTGCAAGTAGAAAGAATGCAGCGCCTCGAACAACAGCGCGGCATTGCCGCGATCGCGCAGGGTGCACTCATCGCGTACGCTTCGGCCATGGCCCTGGCGGAGCCGAGCACCCTGGAGCACGGGATGACATGAGCCGGCCACGCCCACCAGGAGAGAGCGGTCACCAACACCCAACCTCAGATCCGCGAATGATGCAGCGTCGGCTAGCACCGTGTACGTGTGTCCTTGACCCCATGCCGGTTTCCTTCAGCGCTCGGGTGCCTGGCTGTCCCGGCATCGGTGTCCACGAAATGCCGCTTGAGGCAACACCTATTGCCGGCGCAGGGGACGCCGTATCCATGTGCCTCGATCACGCCCAGCGTGGCATGTACATTTTCTGCCATGCACCACGGACAGCCCAGCGGCAAGTCCGTCGATTAAAACCAGCGGCGACGGCGCTCTTGTACTGCGCGTACGTGGGACCGAATTTCGATTCCAGGTGGCACTCCTCAGGTTTGATGACAGCGATGGTTACCCCCGCTCGAGCAGGGCATCTTGACGATTGGCGTGGACAGAGAACAAATAGGCGAGCCGCTGACTCGTCCTGGTGATGGTGCTCCACCACGTCGGAGATCGCCGCCCACTTCGCAATGCTCGCGAACCCTGCTGGTCCCGGGCGATGGTTGAAAGCCAACGCTTGCGCGCGTTGATTTCGCGGTCCGCCATTGATTGACCGAGCTCAGGAGGCGGCGCGCAGACCTTCGCGAGCGATGGCGCTGCGGCTCCTCGGGCTGCGCTTGGCGCCCGTCTTGATGTGGGTGGTGTAGAGGGTCAGCCCCGTAAACGCTATGCCCCCTAGCAGGTTGCCGATTACCGTCGGAAGCTCATTCCACACGATGTAGTCCACGACCGAGAAATTGCCGCCCAGGAGCAAGGCCGATGGGAACAGGAACATGTTGACCACGGAGTGCTCGAACGTCATCGCGAAGAACACCATGATCGGCATCCACATGGCGAGCACTTTGCCGCCCACCGTGTTTGAGATCATTGCCCCGACCACACCGGTCGATACCATCCAGTTGCACAGGACACCTCTAACGAAGAGTGTCAGCATGCCTGCAGCGCCATACGCCTTGTAGCCGAGCGTGCGCGCCTCTCCAATACCAGCCAGGGCTTTACCGACGGCATTGGGCTCGGTGGAAAAACCAAAAGTGAACACGATGGCCATCATAACGGCCACCGTCACGGCGCCGGCAAAGTTCCCGGTGAAGACGAGGCCCCAATTCCGGAGCACTCCACGCAGGGTCACCCCTGGACGCCGATCGAGTAAGGCCAGAGGCGCCAAGACAAACACGCCGGTCAGTAGATCGAACCCGAGCAGGTACAACATGCAGAACCCCACCGGGAACAGCATCGCACCAATGATGGGATAGCCGGTCTGCTGAGTGACCATCACCGCGAACGCTGCAGCCAATGCAAGCAGGGCTCCAGCCATGTAGGCCCGGATCAACGTGTCCCTGGTCGACATGAAAATTTTGGCTTCGCCGGCATCAACCATCTTCATGACGAATTCTGTAGGGCTCAAATACGACATGTCTTCATTCCTCTGTAGTTCGATGTCGGGTGCGCAGTAGTTTGCATCGGCCAAACAGGCCGATCGAGCGGACTCCATTTGTTGTCAAAATGGGGGGAGATCCGCCGCACGTACGACCGTGAGAACGCAGCCTCCGGAATGGGCACCACCGGCTGCCGTGGGGGCCTGCCCAAGGTGCTCCCGTCAAACGCAACTGCGCCGATGCGGCCGAAGCCTCATGGTAACCAACAGACTGGCTGCGAGTTGCCAGATGGGCATCTAACTCTATCCGGGTCACGAATGGCGGCCTTGCGTGACTATTGCGCAGCTTTGGCTCCGAGCAGTCGACGGCGCCCGTTCAAGCTGACTCCGCACCAGCAGATCACGATGACGGTGGCGAACAGTACGCTCGCTCCCCATCGGCGCTCCGGCTGTGACAGGAGCGCGCCTAGGCCCAGCAGGGGCAGCGACCATGCCAGCAGGCGTTGAAACCATTCGGGGATTCGAGTGCGGAAGGGGCGCGCGTGGTTGGGCCTGATCTTGCGGAGGCGAAGGCAGGCGTGCATGAACGCGCCGTACACCGCACAATACAGTCCGGCGCAGACGAGGAGCAGCGTCTCGTACACGCGAAAGGTGACCTCGAGCATCCCGCAGATCCAAGCCAGCATGCCGATGGCCAATGTCGCCGCGATCGGCACGCCGGTTGTGCCCGATATCGTGGTCAATCTTTGCGGTAGGTGGCCTTCTCGAGCCAGCACATAGACCAACCTGGAGGCTCCCATCAGGCCTGCATTGAAGGTCGTCACCAGCGAGAAGATGGAGATCACACCCATGAGCAGCTCGCCCGGCCGACCCCAGACTCGACGGGCGACTGCTAGATGGGGAAGGCTGGAGCCCGGGGACTGAGACCCAGCCGCGAATGCGAGCACAGTGTAGGTGCCACAAAGTAGCACCAGCGCGACCAGCATCGACCAGGGGACGCGCATTCGATAGGCGTCCATGGACCGACCGAGTGGCGTCACCCACTCGAAACCCATATACAGAAATATCGCGCTGCCGACACCGGCCATGGCGTCGAAGAACGGTAGTTCCGTCTGTGGTGTGGTCACGGGGCTGGAGGCCACCACATATCCCGACAGGCCTACGATCGTCGCGATGACCAAGGCAGTGAATATGAGTTGTACGGCGCGAGGAAGTGCTTTTCCAACCAGATTCGCCGCCGTCGTAGCGGCCAGAACGAAGCTGACCGTCAGCACCTCGGGGATGCCGCCGAGGAGAGGCCGAGCGGTGATCAAGAGCGCGCGGCATTCGGCTCCTGCGAATAGGATCACGACGCAAAGAACGACGAACGAGCACGCGAGCCCGACGCGTGGACCAAAACTGGTGCGAAAGTAAGTGTAAGCCCCAGGAGCACCTGGAAACTGCCCCGCCAATTCCCCGATGGACAGCGCCAAGACTACGCACACTAGGAAGCCCCCGATGACGGCGAGCGGGGCCCAGGATCCAACTTGGGTCTGGAGATCCGCGATCACGAGATAGGCGCTGCACGCGAGCGCCATTCCGGCGCTGGTGGCGACATACTCGAGGAATTCGAGTCCACGGAAAGGGGACGCCACAGACTCAGTCACCCCAGAGCACCATGGTGATGGCATCCAGCTTGACCTGATCGACCTCGCTCGCCAGTACTTGCAGGTCGCCGGCGAGGTGGGCCGACGCCGGGTTGAGGGCACCCGTGAACACCCGCTCCAGAATATGCTGTTCTCCCCGAATGACGATCTGCTCGTTGGTTGGTGTGCCAGGGACCACCTCTGATATCCGCCCGGACTCGAACATGAAGAGAAAGCTTTCGCCCGTGTCCGTAGCGCTGATGCCAGCGGTTCGGCTCCAATTGTTAATCAGTTGCCTCACGCGCGGATGCGCGTTTGCATCATTGCGAAAGTCCTCGAGGCGTTGACGTAGATCGCTCATGGATTTGCCTTACTTGTCGTCGTAGACGTTGTTGAGGAATAGGCCGCACTCAGCTGACCGCCGTATGACCTTCCTCAGTGGGTATCTGGATGGTTTCGATACCGAGGCTGGCTAGCCGTCTCCTGCTGGAGGGGGGTATCGGCGCTCGCGCGCTAACGACGACATATCGAGTCTCGCTTGGCAGGGTTGGAAGCAAACCATCGCGAACGCTCACGGGAGGGCGCAGGCCGGCTAGCTCGAATGTCCAGCGGCTGATCGCTGCTAGCGCTTGGCCGCGAATCGGCGGTTGCTGCTCGGCCGCCGCGCGAGCATTGATGTGATTGGCGTTCAGGAGGGTGCCGAATCGAGCTTGGTCGACAACGAGAGCCTCGGGTTTGGCTTCCGGCACCGCCGCCAGCCATGCGTCGGTCGAGCTCGCGTGAATGGCAGTGTTGCCCATCGCCACGGGCAAGAGAATGTTGCAACTGGCATAATTGCGATCCGACAGGTCTGAAACGCAAAGAAAGCGGTCGCGGTCCCTCAGTTGCATCTTCAGACCCATGCGCCGCACGCATTGCAAGGTGGGACCGCAATGATCCGCGGCATCGTAGGCATCAACGGACGTGGCGATGGCGGCTGGTTCATGGCTGCCGTGGCGGGGCAGTCCCGCGGCCTCCAGATGGAGCAGGTGGTGTGTGCGAGGGCGGCTCTGCCACGCCGATTCGAAACCAGCCGTGTCACAAAGAATGATCGTGCAATCCGACGCCACGTGGTCATCCAGGTCGGCGGCGCCAAGTTTGTGCGCCAGCGTAACGATTCCCGCTCGAAGACTCGTTGCTGCGAAAAATGCCAAAGCCCGAAGGCAGGCGTTGTCTCCCACGATAGCGACCCGTACCCCTGGCCCCACCCCCCGAGATGCCAGGGCGTTGCGTAAGGTCCTGGCGCGCTCGAACAGGTCGGTAAAGGACAAGTTGCCGAGTTCCCGCGCACCGAGCTGATGAACCGCGAGAGACGCTGGCCGCAGGCGCGCCATCCGGGCGAGCACGTCGAACGGGGTCAGTATCACGTCATCGAGCCCGATTGCAGGTGTGCTCATGCCAAGGCGAACGAACGCCTGGCGGCGCACCCCCTCGAGGTGCACATCTGACCAATACTTGGGCCAATTCAGCTCGGCGACGCGCGCCTCGAGTCGAACGTGCTCGGGATCAGAAATTTGGATCAGTAGTGCCCGGCTGCGTAATGATTCGTAGCGCCCGCCTCGACGGCTCGCGGCGAAGGGAGCAGTTGCGCCGAAGGTTTCGACAACCTTTCTCTGCATTCGACTTCGATGCTCCAGCGCGTCCGCACACCGATCGCCTACTGACGCGCCGTACGCCGTCGCGGTTCGAAGGGTCCGAGCGAAGCGCGGAAGAGCCGCCGCCATGCGACGAGGCTCCGCCTCGCTGAGCCGGCGAGCGCGTCGGGCCAGCGCTTCGAGGATCAGGGGCAGGTGCTGTGCCCCGCGCGCGAGCGCGCCGCAAGGCGCGACGGCGAAAGGCCCGGTCAACTCACCGAACAATGATGGCCCCTGGTCTCGTCGCCACTGCTGCAGAAGCGACGCCGTGTGGTCGAGGATACCTCCGATCGTCAGTGGATGGCGATCGCTCAGAGTTGCATGGTAGGTTCCGTGCGCGCGCCCTGCGAGGGTCATCACAGCGGCTGTAACGCACACATGCGCCGCCCAGTCCACTGGAACGACGTCGACGATCTGCTCTCGGAACGCTGGAAACGCTCGGTAGCCTCTTGCCGCGATATAGAGAAACGCGCTGAGCGGTTCCGGTCCGTCGAGCCATCCCGGTTCCGGCCATTCGAGGCTCGCCACGAGCAGGCCATGCCTCACAATCGTTACCTCCGCGTGTTTGCTGCGGGCGGTCGCCAATCGAACTCCCAGCGCCTGCGCGTATAGGATTGCGTTTGGCCAACCCCATCGACGAGCGTGACGATCACCAAGGGCCGCATATTGGTTCGTCAACCAGCGTCGGCGTTCTCGCGCGCGCCGTGCTGGCGACCAGTGACCCCCGTCGGAAACTGTATCGGAGGCCGAGCGAAGCTCGGTTTCGAGCGTCGCGCTGCCCGCTTCGGTGCGAAGGCGCTCGAACGCCGATTCGAGCTCGTTCAATTCGGCGTCGGCGTCGGACAGGGCCGCCCCTGGACCGAGAAGGTTGGCGGTGTGCACGATTTCTTCGACCGGCACGTCATCCGGTCGCTCACTGTAGCAGCTGACCGCGATGCAATAGGGAATGTAGCGGTGCGCGTGGCTGCGCAATGCTAGCAGGGCGAGCGCCGTGTGCACGTGGACTTGAAATGCCTCCTCGAAGTCATGACTGCCCAATGGCAGCTTGGCGCAGTTGATGATGAGATCAGTCGTGGCGCTCAGCTCCTGCAGCTCGGCCGGAGCCAAGCCCAGATTGGGAGTCCCGTAGGATCCGGGCGCCGGCTCGAGCAAGACGCCGGTGGGCGAGATCGACCCGCCTGCTGGCAGGCTCACGGATGCCAGGTCTCTCTCGAACTGGCTCCGCGACGCCGCAGCCGAAGGCGCTCGCGCCATGCAGCGAACAGAGTTCACGTCGGGACAGCTGCGGACGATGCGGGACAAGATGGCCCTGCCGAGCAGAGTGTCACTGCCCACGAGGAGCACGCGCTTGCCCTTGGTGATCGCTGCGAGACTGGCCACTGACATTGCTCCTCGAGGGCACGTTTGCCCGAAGGACACGTCCCGTACAGGTGCGCCGCGCGCAGGCGCCGACGCTGCCCTGCGTGGGCACTGCTGACATCGCGATAGCATGTGCATCTGGCGCGCGTCACGCGCGTTCGCACCAGCTAGCCTGTGACCATCTTGGTCACATCGCATTCACTGCGACTCATCATCGCGAGCTACGTCTCGATCACACTGCAGTAGTGTCATGCAACACACATGTGCCTTGCGTGAGTTGAAGCGTTGTGCTCTTTTCTGAAGCGACGCGAACAAGAGGGACGCGCAATGACTCAAATTGTGATGAGCGGCTCCGACGATCTAGCTGAGCACGATAGCCGCGCGGGCAACGAGCCTGCGCGGGCCGAAGTGAATGGCAGCGGGCAAAGTGTTTCTGGACCGTTTCGAGAGGACCGGTTCTCGGTGCAGGCGTGGTTGGAGGGGACGGCTGAGCGTCGTCTCGCTGGGACGAAGTTTGGTCGTGCCCCGGGG
>JAYWEH010000585.1:0-3327 GCA_043780025.1 Deltaproteobacteria bacterium | reverse complement strand
GCGCCGAGGCGGCTCCCGCCGAGCCGAGACGCACTACGCGTGGAGAGGTCGCGCTGGCGCATCTGGATAGCCAGATCAAGACGTTCCAGCTGCGCCTGGGGAAACTGCCCACCGATGTGACGGTGCGTTCTCAGCTCGTTGATCGGGTCATCAGTCGTGGCCATTTTGTCGGCCGCATCGAGGACTACACCCTCCTCGCCGAGCTGAGCGAAGCTCGATGTGGTCCGAGCTCGCGGACGAACCTGCTCGGGCCTTGCCGCTGTACGCCGAGGCCGTCCAACGGTTGCCCCACTACACGCTGGCCAACGTGCATCTGGCGAAGCTCGAGCTGGGCAGCGGCAAATCGGATGAAGCGGCCACTCGCTTGCGTGGAGTGCTGTCGCGCACCGAAGACGCGCAGGCCCTAGCGCTCTTGGCGCGGCTGCGGCTCGAGGGCAATCCCAACGACGCGGAAGGGCAGTCGCTCCTGACCCGCGCCCGGTTGCGCACAAGCTGCTCTCCGAACATCGCGCAGCGGTTCTCGACCACGCCGCGGAGTTTTTCAGCGGCATCGGCAATGACCGGCCCCGGGGATTGCAGCTCGCGCTGGACCACCTCGCGTCGAGCCAGACGCCGCGCGCCTATGCGCTGGTGATTGAAGCCGCTGTCGCCGCCAAGGACGATCCCGTGGGGTGCACTCACGTCGAACGGGCGGCGGCGCTGAGCTCCCGAAGTCCCAGACTGGCTCGTCTGGTGACGCGAGAGGCAGCGCGCTGTAGATCGCGCTAAATGGCTCAGAGCTGCCCCACGCCCGGGGGCACGCCGAAAATGCGCGAAGGACCCCCTTTAGGCCGATTCGGGCGGCGCCGTTGACCGTGCCGGGGCGCTCATCGGGGGCGCCGTGCTGGGGGAAGCATGGAGGCGTGGGGCTCGGTCTGCATTCGTGCGGTCGCGTGCGGGGCCATGGTGGCGCTGGGGGTCTGGGGTTGCGCTTTGGCGACCCGCGACACGGTGTGCGGCGGAGTCGCCGACTGCGACGTCGCCCGTCGTTGTGCCGACGCGGGAGGAGCCAGTCCCGGCTGCCTCACGGAGCAAACGGAGCGCCCGGCGCTCTCCGAGGCGCTGGCGGGGTTCTGCGGGGACGGCAAGCTGGACCCGGGCGAGCAGTGCGACAACGGCTCGGCGTGCGACGACGGGCGGGACTGCACGCGCGATCGCCATCGCTGCCAAATCGTGTCCGGCGGCGAGTGCCGGGCCCAGCGCGGGGATGGTTGCGACGACACGTGCAAAGTGGAGGCCGGATATCGCTGTGCTGACGGCAGCGACTGCCGTGCGCTGCCGGCCGTGCTGGAAATGAGTCCAGCGCCGCCGCTGATCAGCTCGCCGTCGGACGCTGACGCAGGCAGTCCGGACGCCACGCCCGGCGGCTGTGAGCTCGGCCGCTTTGGAGCGCCCGAGCCCCTCGGCGGGCTCGATGGATCTGCGGCGCTGTGGGCGCCTGCGCTGAGCGGAGATGGACGAACCTTGTATTTCGCGTCCCGCGCCGGCGGCAGCGTCGAGCGCTTGTTCGCTGCGACGCGCCTTGCGGAGCATGGCGCTGCCTTTGCGTCAGCGACGCCGCTGTCCAGCCTCGAGTCGGGTCAAGGCGAAGGCACTCCCCTGTTGAGCTTTGATGCCCAGACGCTGTACTTCTACTCACAGCGGTCCGGCCTCGACCGCGATCTCTGGTTTGCGACCTGGCAGGCAGACAGCTCCGAGTTTGGCGCCCCGACGCCGCTCCAGAATCTCAACGCGGCGAGCATCGAGCACCTGCCATGGCTATCGGCGGACGAGCTCACACTGCTGTTCGTATCCACGCGCTCGGGAGGCCTGGGCCAGTCGGACGTGTGGAGCGCGACGCGCGCTGACAGGGCCTCTGATTTCGCCGAGCTCGCGCCGCTCGTCAGCATCAACTCGAGCCGGGATGAAGGCCGCGCCGTGCTGGCGAGCGACGGCTCGACGGTGTTCTTTGGGTCCGCGCGCGAGGGTAGCCTTGGAGGCCACGATTTATGGACCGCGACGCGCACGGGGCCCGGCGAGCCGTTCTCCGAGCCCGCCAACCTGGCCGAGCTCAACAGCCCGAACCTGGACACCGATCTTTTCCTGTCTCACGACGGGCGCGAGTTGTTCTTCGCCTCGGACCGCCGTGGCCAGAGCGAGCTCTGGCGCTCCCTTCGCGGCTGCGCGGACTGACGGCGTTCAGAGCCCTGGCGTCTGGATGCCGCCTTCGAAGGTGCAGGAGCGGCCGCAAACGGGGCCGCCGTTGGGCGGGACCTGCTCGCGCAGCTGGTTGCCGTCGTCGCAGGTCTCGAACGGGGCGTCCACGACGCTGTCGCCGCAATACGGGCCCGTCGCCGGAGCGAACACACATTGCGGCGTGCACAACTGGCACGTCGTTGGGTTGACGCTGTACGGGCAACGCGCGTTCGGGGTGGGCCCGTCGTCGCATTGTTCGTTCGCACCCACGACGTAGTTGCCACACGGCGGGTCACGCGGCGCGCCCCGGGCGATCCAGCGCAAGATCGTCTGCAGACCTTCGTCGGTCCAGGCGGTGAAGGCGATCGATTCGAGCGTGATCGTGGCGTCTCCGGTGTCGAAGACCTTGTTGATCAGGCGCGACGACGCCGGATCGTCGACACAGATGCGCTGCAAGGAGCCGCCCGCGCAGCTGACGCTCGCGCCCACCAGGCTCGCGTAGGATTGATGAAAGTTCTCCAGGTTGTCCAGGATCAGCGGATCGCCGGAGCCACCGGTCGCGATCGCACCGGGGCCACCGGGTAGATGACAGGTGGTGCAATTGTACTGGCGCAGCAGCCCGGAGATCTCTCGGAACGAGACCGTCTCGCCGGTTTCGCGAAGATCACAGACGAGCGTCGCGGGATTGCACCATTGCGTTGCCGCGCAATCCCGCGAGTCGACACAGGTCGCGACGGCGGGCACACCGCCGGTTCCGCCCGTGGGCGAGCAGTTGAGCCCACCGCCGCTCCCGCTCAGGCTGCCACCGGAACCGCCGCTCGGGTCCTCCGGGCCACTGCCGCTGCTGCCGCCCGCGGCGGACGCTCCGCCCGCATCGGGGGGGAGGTTAGCCGTCCCACCCGCGCTCGCAGCCGGCTCGTCATCGCCGCAACCGACCAGCAGCAATCCGCCGAACACGAACAGCACCGAAACGGAGTGGAGCCAACGTTTGCCAAACCGCGTCCCCTTCGAGAGCGCCGCGCGCGAGACGCTGCCGGGGCGAAGCAAGAGCCCCATGAAGAAGAAGCCGGACAGCACCGACCACCAGCTGAGCCCTGTGCTGCGGCCTCCGAG
>JAYWEH010000584.1:0-3329 GCA_043780025.1 Deltaproteobacteria bacterium | reverse complement strand
GCAACGCCTACGACTCGGTGCACGAGAAGATCCTGCGCGCGCTGCTCGCCAAGAAACGCGCCGACCCCGGCAGCGCGGTCATGCACGCCTTTGACGCGCGGCAGGTGGCGGAAGCCCAAGCGTACGTCGCCTTTCATTTTTACGCCATGGCCATCGAAGCGTCGGCGCGCGTCGACATCGGGGAACAGCACACGGGCATCTTGCTGGCGACCACCGCGATGGGCGCCATCGAGACCATCCAGGGCTCTGAATACGGGCTCGAGACACGGCTCCTGTGTTGTGACGCGCTGGCGATCGCCGGCTCACCCCAGGCCGCGGAGCTGCGCCGCCGCGCGGGCATGTACGCGCGCGAGCTCAGCGACTTGATCCGGGACCCGCAGCTACGCCTCGGCTTCACCGCGCGCGCGATCGTCGCACCGCTGCTCGCGGCGCCGGAGGTCGCAGTCTCGCTCCGCGGGCTGAACCGGTAGGACGGCGTGTCCACGCTGCCCATCGAGCAGCTGAGCCGCGAGCTGATGCGGCTCTAGCGCGGCGCGCTATCACAGCGCCAGTTCAGCCGCGCGCTCGGCTTCACCAGCAACGTGGCGTACACCTGGGAGACGGGGCGGCGATTCCCCGAGGCCAGCGTGTTTCTACGCGCGGCTGAGCGCACGAAGCCGGGTTTTGCGGCCCGCATGCGCGAAGTCCTGGCGTTGCCCGTCACCCCGAAAGCCCAGCGGCTGGCGAGCCCGCGCGGCGTGCACTGGCTCGTCGTGGAGCTTGCCGGCCAGACGCCGGTTGGGGAGCTGTCGTCACAACTCGGGGTCGATCGCACGACGTTGTCACGCTGGTTGCGCGGCAGCACCGAGCCACGCTTGCCCGAGCGCCAGCTCGATCTCCACGGCTACGAGACGCGCCCTGCCGCCGCTCCGGTGGCGCTCTTCGGCGACCAGGTCTGGTTTGGCAGCGGGCGCTGAGCGCGCCGAGCGTCACCAAGCCCAATTACCGACAGTGCCTGAGACAGCCCGGCGGCGGCGGAGCTGGCGAAGCGGCTGGCTCGGTTGCAGCATCCCGGTCGAATGTGTAGTCTGCGCGCCGATGAGTTTCTCGACATCGAGCCGTCGCCAATCGCTCCGGGGTACGTTGGAGCTCGCAGTCATTCTCGCGTGTTCGGTTCCACCGCTCCTCGCCAGCTGTGCGCGCTCCTCCTCGGAGAAGTCCGAAGGGTCCGCTTCACAGGCGCCGCCGGGCCAGGGCGCCCAGGGCCAGGCAAAATCCGCTGCCAACTCGTGCCCCGTGGCGGTCGCGGGGGTCAGAAAGGACATCACGCTCACCAAGGCGTGCAGCCCGTACATTCAACGCGGCGGCGGCATTGACGTGATCGACGGCGCGACATTGACGATCGAGGCGGGGGTCGAGCTTCGCTTCAGGGACAACGACTGGCTGGAGATTGGGGCGGCAGGCGAACCGGGGCGGTTGATCGCCAAGGGCACGGCTGAGGAGCCCATCGTGTTCACCACGCAAAGTCCGGAGACGCCGACCACCTGGCTCGGTGTTTGGTTCCATAGCGGTACGCTCGAAGGCAGCGTGCTCTCGCACGCGGTGATACGCCGAGCCGGCGGGGACAACCGTCACAGCAAGCCTAACCTTCTCCACGGCTGTCTGACACTGACGGGAGTGAAGCCCGGTAGGCTCGAGATCAGCGACGTGCAGGTGGAGAACTGTGTGAACGGAGGCGTTCGACTGACGAACAGTCATGTCAGCTTCGGCCCCCTGCGCTTCGTGGACACGGGCGTGGGTTTCGTGCTCGATCCCCAAAGCGCCGGGCAGGTCCCCGAACGTGTCGGATATCGCGGTGTCACGCACAATGTGATCCAGGGCGGCGTGGTCGCCAGCAACGCTCGCTGGGCTCCGCAGAGTGTGCCTTACGTGGTCGAGGGAGACGTCAGCGTGCAGGGGGTCAGCGCGCCCACCCTGACGTTGCCGGCGGGCCTCGAGCTCCGCTTCGCGAAATCGCGCGCCCTGCGCGTCGGCCTCGACGAAGCGGGCAGCGTTCGCGCAGAGGGCAGCAAAGAGGCCAAGGTCGTGCTCACGTCGCAGGTACCCGAGGAGACCTGGGGTGGCGTCCAGCTGATGGGAAAGACAGCCGAGGAAACGCGCCTCGCCTTCGTCGATGTGAGCGGGGTGGAGGGCGATGCGGCCATCGCCCTGCGCACGGAGCCGAATCGCGTCCACATCAGCGACGCGACATTTTCGCGCAATGGCACCGACGTGCTCGTCGGTTGCAAGACGAAACCCATTCTCGCCAACAACCGCTATGACTCTCCCAAGGGCTTGAAGCGCGAGGCGCCGTGCAAATGAGGCGGCTCGGCGAGCGCTGCTAGAAATAGAGCTGCTACAGATAAAAATGGAGCTGGGTCTGTAACATCTGTGCTCGGCTCTGGCGCATGACGAAGTCGACCCGCAGGTCGAGGTGGGGGCCGAAGAACCAGTTGGCGCTGAGCCAGCCTCCGATGCGCGTGTCTCCGCGGCCCGGGCTCGCCCCGAGATCGGCCCCGCCGCGGTTCAGGAGCTCGCCCGTCGCGGCCAGGTGCAGCGCCTGGAACGGTTCGAAGTCCATCATCGCCATGCCCACGAAACCCAGGTCGAGGTTCGTCGCCTTCAGCACATCGGCCTCGGCGAGCACGACCCATTTCTTCCATGGCGCGTACCTTGCGGTCAGGCCGTGCGCGTGGCGCACCACCGCCCCCTGGTCCAATTCTCGTTCCCGCTGTGCGAACAACACGAGCGAGCTCACTCCCAGCGCGAGCTTGGGTTCCAGCAGGTATTCGACGTGTCCGCTGTAACCTCGTTCTCGAATCCCATCAGGTTGGATCTGAAAGTTTCCGAGTGACGCCATCAGCTCACCGCGCAAGGCGCCCGCGGTGTAGACGACGGACACCCCGTGCTGCTGATCAGACTCGCGATCCGTCTGCGTCTCCGAGCGGATCCAGAGCACGTGCTCGGGCATGCGCAGGCCGAAGGGCAGATTCATGCGCCCTGCGCGCAGCATCACGTCATCGTTCACGTGATAGCCGAGCCAATGGTTGCGCGACACGAACAACACACCTTCGTTCTCGATGTCGCCCACGAGCCGCGCCTTGCTCGCGTGCTCGTACCGGCTCGACGCACGCGATACACCGAGGCTGAGCGCGAGCGTGAACCTTCCGGCGAAGCCTGCGCCGTACAGGTCCGCCTGCATCGGAAAGGCGCTGGTGCGAGACGTATCCAGGTCCACGATCGACATCGCTCGCACGCTGCCACCGAGCCGCACGTCGTCCGGCTCCGTCACGCCGAATAAGAACTTCGCC
>JAYWEH010000583.1:0-3330 GCA_043780025.1 Deltaproteobacteria bacterium | reverse complement strand
CGCGCTTGAGTAGCCTGCACGTCGTCAAGGTGTTCGACTACGGCGTGGACGGCAAGACACCCTTCATCGTGATGGAGCTGCTCACGGGCGAGAGCCTGCGCGAGCGGCTCGACCGCGAAGGCGCGCAGCCTCCGGAACGCGCCCTGTGGATGATGCGCCACGCCGCCCGAGCGCTGTCCAAGGCCCACGCCGAAGGCATCGTGCATCGCGACCTCAAACCGGAAAATCTGTTCGTCGCGCAGCAGGAAGAGGAAATCGTCAAAGTGCTCGATTTCGGCGTGGCCAAGTTGGCGGGCCCGGCACCTGCCGCGCCGAGTATGAACACACGCACCGGCGCGGTGCTCGGCACGCCGTTCTACATGAGCCCCGAACAAGCGCGCGGCATCAAGGCGCTCGACCACCGCTCCGATCTCTGGTCGCTCGGCGTCATCACCTTCGAGTGCTTGACGGGTCGCTTGCCGTTCGACAGCGAAGCGTTCGGCGACCTCGTACTCAAGATCTGCACGCTGCCGCCGCCGGTTCCTTCTGCGATCGCGAGCGTGCCGGCCGGCTTCGACGCGTGGTTTGCGCGCGCTGTCGAGCGCGAGCCCGAGCAGCGCTATCAAACGGCTGATGAAATGGCGGGCGCGCTCGAGCAGGTGCTCGGCGGGGTGGCTCAGAGCGCGCCGGGTTTCGACTCGGCCGCGTCAGGGCAACGCCGGGGCGAACGCGGCATCGGCGCACGCCTCACGCCGGCGAAGGGCGCCGTGCACGCACTCGGCGGAACGCACATCGACGTGACCGCGTCGCAGAGCGTCGCGGAGCAGATCCCCAAACACGGCCTGGGGCCGCTCACCTGGTCATTGTCCGTGCTGGGGTTGGTCGGTTTGGCGTTGGCCGCGTTTCTGCTCTGGGGCCGTAGCGGAGCTCCCGAAGCCGCTTCAGGACCTCAGGCGCCGATGGGCGCCGAGTTGCCCGCGGTTCGACCGTCGCCGGCGGAGAAAGAGCCTGCCTCGCCGCCGTCTCCTTCCGCTGCGGCAGTGAGCCCCACCGGGGGCACGCCCCACCTGGCAGCCCCGGTTGCGACACGCGGCACCCACAAGCCGTCCGCTGCCCGAGAACCGGTGCGGCCGCGAGCCAAGCCACCCGCTCCGGCCCCGGCAGCAGCAGCCAAGCCGTCAGGCGGCAACTCGTCGGTGGACCTCTTCAGCGACCCTGATTGAGCGGTTTGGTATCAGGGCAGCTCTCGGTGGCGCCCCTAGCTTGCCGAACCGGGTCGGCGGCGTGTAGGCTGCCGCCGCTCTCGAGCCCCACGTTGGGGACGGAGCAGGCAGGCAGCGCGAACCTATGGGATCGAAGCAGCGAGGGCGCTCAGTGAGCAGGTTGGCGGCGGGCTCGTGTGTCGCCACGTTCATCGCCGTAGTGGCAGCCCCGAATGACGCGCAGGCGTTACCGCTGCTGACGGTCTCCGGCAGCCTGCGTGGACTGTACGGGGCCGCGCTGGGGGATCCGAGGCCCAGCGCCTACGGGCCTGGGCTAGGGCTCCGGGCGGGCCTGACGCTGCCTATGGCCCTGTATGTAGGCGGCTCCTTCGACTACTTTTTTGGGGACTCGGCGGATGTGCTGGGCACCGAGGCGTCGGCCTCCTTGCTGCAGCTGATGGCGCACGCGGGCTACGATCTCGGGCTCGGGCCGTTGACGTTGCGCCCCAGCTTGGGTCTGGGTTTGGCCCAGACGAGCGTGGACGTCGGCATCGCCGACACCACCGAAGGGGATTTCGTGCTCTCGCCCGGAGCAGAGCTGATCGTCGGCCTCGGCTTCTGGAGCGTCAGCGCCGAAGCTCGGTACAACAAGATCTTCGTGGACGGCGATGGCGACGCCCTGGTGTTCGGAGCCGGCCTCGGCTTCAGCCTGTAGCCGCCCTAACCGGGCGGGTTCGTCGGCTTTTCGCCGAGCATGACTTCACCGGCTTCCTTGAGCCGGCGCTGTACCGTGGATTGGGAGCATTCGCACAGCTCCGCGATCCGCGGCAGCGTTTCGCCGTCGATGAAGCGCAATAGCCATGGCTCGCGCAGCGTGGACGGCATGGAGCGCAGCCGATCGAGCAGCGCGGAGAGGTCGGCCTGCAGCTCCGGGCTGGCGTCGGGGGCCTCCAGAGGGTTCAGCTCTTCGAGCTGCGTCAGGCTCATCTTCGAATGGAGCCAAGACCGACCGCGCTGCCGCCAGGCCAGCCGCGTCGCGATGGTGGCGAGCCAGGCCTTGATCGAGGACAGCCCCTGCAGCTTGTGGAATTCCTGATAAATCACCAGAAACACCTCCTGCACCAGGTCTTCCACCCCATTGCCGGGGCCCAGGATGCGGCTACCGATACTGGCGACGTAGCGCTCGTATTCCTGAAAAACCTTGATGAAGTCTCCGGCGTCGCTCGGCGAGCGGTCGCCTTGCACCCGCGGCACGGGGCCCAAGAGCTCCGCCCAGTCTGGCGCGGATTCCCCCCCGGCGCCGGCGTCCGCTTCTCGCTCGAGCTGGCTCCGGGCCACCACCTGCGACTCGCTCACACCGGGTTCAGCCGTGTGGTTCGAGATCACGTCACCCGCGGCCTCGGCAGAAGGTACCGCCAACTCTTCGGCAGACGCGACAGCCTCGCTACCCCCAACGGGCAGAGCCGCTGCGATCTGCGAGTTCACGACTTCGCCGCCGCCAGCGTTTTCAGCTGCGGGCGCGAGCCCGCTTGCTTGCGCGTTGGGTGCGCGAACCTCCCGCATCAGATTTCGAGCGTACGATCGGCACCCAGGGGTCGCAAGGCGTAGGCTTCCAGCTCGCTGTTAATTATTGTTAATGTCGTGCCCAGGTTTTGGAATGTTGCAGAATCAGCATAAATTTAGCCGGATCGTCGCTCTTCGGCTGTCCTGGCTGGCTTCTTTCAGTGACGCGGGAGCCTCGAAAAGGTACTCCAGATGGGAGATAGGATCACAGCACCGATTGGCCCTCTACGCGCACATTGATCCAAAGCGACGCAATAACGTCCATTCTTTCCGGGTCACTCACGTCCGGCGTCGCCAGAATTCTCCTAGGTCAACGTAACTATTGCGAGAGTCACGATTTAGGCTGACTAGATCCGGAGCTGCCCCTACACTTCTCACTCGGTGGCGGAGAACCGCTATCGCACTCAGCGCCTTAACCTCGGGCAAAACGACCTGCCTCCACCTCGGGTAGGTATCTAGCCTCAAATCTCGGGCGCATCTAATTCTGTTAGTTAAATGCGCAGAACAAGGACCTGGAGGACTCTGTGAAGAACCAAGGAAACAAGCTCATGACGTTCAGAACGTTTAGTGTCGGCATTGCTGCCGG
>JAYWEH010000582.1:0-18453 GCA_043780025.1 Deltaproteobacteria bacterium | reverse complement strand
CGCCACGCTTCTGGGGACAGGACCGGAGCGCGGGGGAGTTCGTCTTGAAGCTTGCCGCGAGGCGACCCTGACGAATCAGCTGCTGGATGGTAGGCATGGGTATCGAAGTTCGCAGTTAGGAAGCATGCGGTAGCGGCATGCGGTGGTTCGGCAGTCTGGGCTTTGGGGCCTCGACTCTAAAAACTGGGTTGGGGCTCCGGGGCCCCGACCTGAGAACAAATCTGGGTTGGGGCTCCGGGGCCCCGACCCAACAACAACGTGGGCGAAGCCCGTTAGCAGAACATCGGGTGCGCAGGGAATAAAGAAACCAGCGCCCCCCCGGTTTCAGGGGAGGTGGAGGATAGGCAGGACGGCTCGCTTGTCAAGCAAAGGCGGTGCCTTCGACACGCTTCGAGCCAGGGAAAAGACAGGGTGATTCACGTGTTCAGCCTCGCGCTCCGGCTCGGCGCGATAAACGGCCGTCGGCGCTGGGTCGAGCGGCTTAGAGGGTGTCCAAGGGTCGCTCGCTCGCAATCCGCCCGCAGGCCTATCAACCAGTGGCGTGACAATCTAGTGACGCTACAGCAACATGGGTCGTTCCGCCACGCGCAGCCGAGCACCTGGCGAATCCGTCGACCATGTCTTCCTTCTCTCGTGGAGTCCTGCCCCCGAGCGTAGCCCGACCGCTGATCTTCGCCGCGGTGGCGAGCGGCCTGGACGCTTCGTTCGACGTCTTCTTGTATTTGCGGCAGAGCCCGCTCGGCGGCGACTTCGCGCTTCGTCCCGCCCCGTATCTGATGCGCTCGATCTATTACGGGGTGTGGGGGCACACGCTCATCGCGCTGCCCTTCATCCTGTTTGGTCTGTACCGCTCGGGTAAAGGCCGCGAAGCGAGCGCCGTTGCCGCAGGTCTGCAGCTCCTGTTAACGACCGCGCTGTTGCTCGTCGCGGGTGTCGATCGCGAGTTTCAGCGCTTCCTCGGCATGCACGTCTCCGCGGCGTGGTTGACGACGTACCAGGCTGTGGGGCGCACCCCCGACGTGGTCTGGAACGCGCTCCGTGAAGATCGGGGCGGCAGCTGGTCGAGCTTGTGGGGCATCGGTATCGTCGTGCTCGGCTACGTGCCGGTGTGCCTGTGGCTGCGCAACGTGGCCATCCCGATGCGCTGGGTCCATTCGCGCCGCCGCTCCTTTGGCTTCGTCTTCGGGCTCTTGATCTGGCCGACGATCCTGTGGAACTTCATTCCGGGCGGCGGGCAACGCCTGGCCAAGATCCGCCCGGCGGTGCTCACCGTGCTGAGGGAGCTCCGGAGCACGCCGCTCGACAAGCCGAGCGACGAAGAGCTCGCGCGGGCGACCGCGACCTTTCAAAGCGACTGGCTCGGGCGCGAGGGCTCCACGGACTGGGCGTTCGAGGACCCGGAATACCCGCTGCACCGCACCTTCAAGGGCTCGCGAGTGGCGAGCCCCGGCGTACGCCCAAACTTCATCTTGCTGGCGCTCGAGACCTTTCGAGCCAAGGAGATGCCGAGCTTCAACCCGGACGCGCCAAAGCCCAGCCCCACGCCATTCCTCGACGCGCTGGCGAGCAGCGAACAGAGCGCCTTTTATCCGCGCTACTACACGACGGGCGTGCCCACCGTGCACGCCTTCATGAGCCTGCACACCAGCTTGCTCATGCACCCGACGCGGTTGCCCGCCGAATCCACCTCCCAGCACCTGGCAGGGTTTCCGAGCGCGCTGCATGCGCACGGTTATCGCACCCTGCATTTCACGGGCAGCGACCCCGATTGGGATAGCCAGCGCGTGTGGCTGCGGCACTGGTACGACGAGATCGACTACCGAGCCGACGATGGCGAGCGCGACCGCGTGCTGTTTCGGCGGGCGGCCCAGCGCTTGCGCGAAGTGGGCAGAGAGGGCCAGCCCTTCTTCGCCTACCTGGCATCCATCAGCAACCACACGCCATTCAAGAGCCCGGAGCCGGAGTTCGACATCACCAGCGGCGGCAGCGCGCGCGATTCGTTGCGCAACACCATGCGCTACACGGACGACGTCGTGCGCGAGCTGTACGAGAGCGCCAAGAACGAGCCCTGGTTTGCCAACACGATCTGGATCGTCACGGGGGACCACGCCTTCGATCTGGGCGACCGCGGCGAGGTCGGCGGCCACGAAAATCTGCGCCACGAGACGACGTGGGTGCCGCTGATCGTGCACGGCCGGGCGGCCCTGAAGCTCGGCCGCGGGCGCCAACCCCGCATCGCGAGTCACATCGACCTGGCCCCAACGGTGAGCGAGCTCGCGGGCGTGTTCGACGACAACAGCTACATGGGCCACTCGCTGCTCTCGAGCCCGGCGGAGCCATCGGCTGCGCTGATCTTGCGCGGCATGCACTACGCGTATGAGGCGAAGGAGTGGTCGATGTATCGGCCTCCGGAGGGCGAGCCCTTTGTGTATGCGGGAGGAGACCTGGCGCAGACGGCAGCGGCGGTGGGATTGGGGTTGCTGCCCGCTGGGGGCCTCGAGAGGGCGGATGGGCTCGCGAAAGCCTCGAGAACGCTGGTCGCCTATGTGATTGATTTCGATCGTCATTCGCGACCCGTGGACGCGCGGGTATCGGCTCGGCACTGATCGGTCAAACCTTCAATTGAGGCGCAGGGCTTCCGTTTCTGCGTAGCGGCTCATATCGGAGACGATGATTTCGTCTCCTGCGCTGAGGCCGTCGAGGATTTCGAGGCTGTCGACGGAGAGGCGGCCGATGTGCACGTTGACGCGCCGAGCGGCGTGTCCGGTCGGGTCGACGCGAAACAGCCGCACGTTGTCGGCGCCGCTCAGACCAACGGGGCGCGCGACGTGGAGCGTCTTGTCGATGCGCTCGATTTCGATGCTGCCGTCGACATTTTGGTCGGGGCGGACCGCGTCGGGCAGCAGCCCTTCGAGCGCCACCTCGACAGCGACTGTGCCCTCGCTGGCGGCAGGATGCACGCGGCGCACTCGACCCGAAAGAGTCGAGCGCTGTGCGTCACCGAAGCCGGCTTGAATCAGCACCGCTTGGCCCACGGCAAGGCCTCCCGCCTGCTCCGCGGCGATGCGCAGCTCGGCCTGCAGCTTGCGATTGATGATGACCTTGGCGACGGGCGTTCCGGGCACCACCCATTGCCCGAGCTCCACCAGGACATCCTGCAGAATGCCGTGCGCCTGCGCGCGCACGGATAGCTGTTCGACCAGGTCGCCGCGCACTTGCCGGATCCGACTGAGCTCGGCGAGCTCTCGGCGCAACGCGGCGAGCTCGCGCGGAGCCATCTCGTCGATCAGAGCGAGGCGCTGCTCGCCGAGCGACACGCGCCGCTCGAGCTCGATGACACGGTCGCTCAGGGCTTGCCGATCGAGCCGTGTGACGATGCTGCCCTCCATCTGCTCGTAAGCCTCTGCGCGCCGCCGCGCCTCGGCGTAGGAGCCGCGCAGGGTGGCCAATTCGTCGGCCAGGTCGAGCTGTTCGCGACGGCTCTGGCGCTGATGACCGAGCAGCTGAGCATCGGCCGCCCGAGCGTCGCGATCGGCCTGCACGGTCATGAGCCGCAGATCGAGGTTCTCGAGGCGCACGACGAGCGTGTCGGGTTCAACCGGCGCGCCCGGGCGGATCGCGACTTCTTCGACGCGCCCGGACGATTCGGCAGTGAGCCAGCGGATCGATTCAGGCCGCAAGGTGCCGGAGCCGCGCACGCGCACGACGAAGGCACCGGCCTGGACTTTGGCTGTCAGCAGCGTCGAACGCTCGACGGAAGGCAGATCCGATCCACTCCGGAGCACCGCCAATGCCGCGACCACGAGCACGACCACTGCTGCGCCGGACAGCCAACCGCGAAGCCGGGCCGTACGGCGTCGGGGCAGCGGGACATCCACGCGGGCTCCTCAGACCCGCTCTTCGACGACGCGGCCGTCTGACAGGCGCAAGGTGCGGCGCGCGCGACGCGCGAAATCCAAGTTGTGGGTGACCATGCAGATGGTGGAACCGGCCGCGTGCAAGTCGTCGATCAGATCCATGATGCCTTCACCGTTGACAGAGTCGAGGTTGCCGGTGGGTTCGTCCGCGAGCAGCAAGCTCGGCTTGCCCACCAGGGCTCGTGCGACTGCGACGCGCTGTTGTTGGCCTCCCGAGAGCTGGCCCGGCCGGTGGCGCGCGCGGTGGCTCATGCCCACGCGCTCGAGCGCAGTCGCGACGAGCTCTCGCCGCTTGGCCCGTGTGAGCCGGCGGTAGATGAGCGGCAACTCCACGTTCTGCTCGACGCTCAGGTCTCCGATCAGATTGAAGGTCTGGAAGATGAAGCCGACGCGTTGATTGCGCAGGCGCGAGAGCTCCCGGTCTTCGAGTTCGTTCACGGTGGCGCCCTGCCAGCGAAAATCGCCCCCGGTGGGTCGATCCATCAAGCCCAGGATCGCGAGCAAAGTGGTCTTGCCGGAGCCGGAAGGGCCAATGATGGCCAAGAAGTCGCCCTTTTCGATCACCAGGTCGATGCCGGCCAGCGCGTGAGTTTCGATGTCCTCGGTTCGGAAGATCTTGGTGAGGCGCGCAATCTCTATGACGGGCGGATCTGCCATACCGCGCACTCAGCACGCTTTGTGCCAACCGCAATTCAGGCTCGAGCGCTGCGATTCCATGAGCGGGTCCCAAAAATGGGACTCTGGGCGTTCCGGGTGCGGGACGACCGAGGGGCATCGTCTCGAAAGCGCTTCCATGGCATCATTTGCGGCATGCGAGTGCTCCTCGGCGACGATGACGACGGCATTCTGTTGGCGCTCGAGCTGCTGCTGCGCCGCGAGCACATCGAAACCGCGCGCGCACGTTCACCCGAAGAGGTGCTGGCCCGATTGGCCGCGAGCCGGTTCGACGCGGTACTGCTCGACCTCAACTACGAGCGCGATACGACCTCGGGTGAAGAGGGTTTCGTGCTGCTGCGGCGCTTGCGGCAAGACTACCCCGCCGTGCCCGTGGCCGTGATGACAGGCTGGGCCAGCATCGAAGGGGCCGTCGAAGCCATGCGGCGCGGTGCGATCGACTACGTGCCGAAGCCCTGGGACAACGCACGGCTCGTGGCGCTGTTTTCGGGTCTATTCACCGAACGCGCGACGCTGGGCGCGCACCGCTCTGACCTGACCATCAGCGGAGAAGGCTCCGCACCCGCCATGCGCCAGCTGCACGCAACCATCGATCAAGTGGCGTTCTCGGACGTGGCGGTGTTGATCACGGGTGAGCACGGCTCGGGCAAGGAGCTGGTGGCTCGCTCGTTGCACGAGAAAAGCGGCCGCAAAGGTCAGTTCGTCGCGCTCAATGCCGGAGCGCTCGCCGAGGGCACGTTCGAGAGCGAGTTGTTTGGCCACGTGCGCGGCGCCTTCACCGACGCCAGGAGCGCGCGCCAGGGCGCCTTCGCTCGCGCGGACGGGGGCACGCTGTTTCTGGACGAGGTCGCCAACATGCCCTCGAGCCAGCAGGCGAAGCTCTTGCGCGTGTTGCAGGAGGGCTCCTACCAGCCGCTCGGTGCCTCGGAGTTGCGCACCTCGAGCGCGCGCATCGTGTCCGCCACCAACGTGGACATCGAGGCGCTGGCGCGAGCGAGCCAGTTTCGCGCCGATCTGTTGTACCGTCTCAATACCATTCACCTGCGCGTGCCGCCGCTGCGAGAGCGGCGCGAAGAGTTGGCGGGGCTGTTCTCGACCTTCCTCGAACGCGAGATCGTGCGCTATGGCCTGGCGCCGCCGCGAGTGGCCCCCGAGGTGCTGCCGGCGCTCGCGCGGCACAGCTGGCCCGGCAATGTGCGCGAGCTCTTGCACGTCGTGCAGCGCGCCGTGTTGCTGTCGGCTCGCCAGGGCACCCTGGGTCCCGAGCACCTGGACCTGCACCCCGCAGCGCCGCTCGGCGACGCCGGCCTCACCCGCGCAAGAGAAGGGCCCGCCTCGGAGCGGCGTCAAACCGTGAAGGACGCCGAGCGCGAGGCCATCGAGCGGGCGCTGTCCCAATTTCCGAGCGATCGCCGCGCCGCCGCCGAAAGCCTCGGGCTCAGCCGCAGCGCGTTTTACCGGCGCCTCTCGCAATACGGGATTCTGCCCCAGAAATGACGCACACGGTGGCTCCGGCGGGCAAGTGGGTCGAAGGCGGGCGAGGGCATTTCCGAGCACTCGTTTGGCTCGGGCTGCCGAGCGCCCTGACGTTTGGTCTCGGCATCTGGGCGGCGCTGCACGGCGGCGTAGTCGCGCTCGTGTGCGCCGGGCTCGCCTGCGGCATCGTGGCACTCGCCGCGCTGCGGTTGCAGCAACAGCTGTCGCATCCCCTGCGCACGGCGGCGAACATCTTGGACGCGTTGCGACACGGGGACTACACCCATCGCGCCCGCACGGACGTGGTCGGAGGCGCGGTTGGCGCTCTGCTCGCGGAGATCAATCAGCTCGCCGAGCACCTGCACGCCGCACGCCTGCGCGCCGACGAGACTGCGGCGCTACTGCAAACCTTGATCGAGCGCGTAGACGTCGCGATTTTGGCCTTCGACGACGCCGACCTCCTGGTGTGGTGGAACCCCGCCGCCACGAAGCTCTGGAGCAGCAAGCTGCGCGAAGGCAAGCGCGCCGACGAGCTCGGCGCTCGTGAGTTCCTGAGCGGCTCGAGCGAGCGCAGCGTGACGCTCGAGGGGCAAGCCGCGCCCG
This sequence comes from Deltaproteobacteria bacterium, assembly GCA_043780025.1. Classification (GTDB taxonomy): domain Bacteria; phylum Myxococcota_A; class Polyangia; order Polyangiales; family Polyangiaceae; genus SZUA-265. The sequence continues at coordinate 11,782 of JAYWEH010000582.1, read as the reverse complement.
CTGCCTGGGAGCTCCGGCGCGGCGTGTTCCATCGCGGCGGGCGGCGCTATCGCTTCGTGCTCTTGTCCTCGCTGCAACGCGTGCGCAGGGAGGAAGAGCGCGCCGCCTGGCAACGCCTGGTGCGCGTGCTGGGGCACGAGGTCAACAACACGCTCGCCCCGATTCAGTCGCTTTCGTCCACCTGTCGCGGCATGCTCACCGATGAGCCGGGCTCGGCTTTGCCTCACGTGCTCGAGGCGCTCACGCTGATCGAACAGCGTTCGGCCTCGCTCGGCCACTTCATCTCCGAGTTCGCGCGGCTGGCTCGTTTACCCGAGCCGCAGCTGACGCGGCTCGACCTCGCCGCACACGTGCGCCGAGTGGTCTCGCTCGACACGCGCTGCCCGGTGCACGTGCTCGGCAAGGGCGGCCTCGACGTCCTCGGGGATGGCCCTCTGCTCGAGCAAGCGCTGCTCAATCTGGTCCAGAACGCCATCGATGCGTCGCTCACCCAGAATGGTGAGGTGACCATCGACTGGCACAGCGAAAGCGACACGGCAGTGTTGTCGATCGTGGATGATGGCCCCGGCATCGCGAACCCCGACAACCTGTTCGTGCCTTTGTTTTCGACAAAACCGGGCGGCAGCGGCATCGGCCTGGTGCTCACCCGCAACATCGTCGAAGCGCATGGCGGCCAGCTGCGGCTCGACAACCGCAGCCGGAACGCAGGCTGCGTCGCACGCCTCACGCTGCCGCTAGCGCCCCGACAGAGCCCGGACGGGGCTGATGGCGGCGGCGGCCCGAGCGGGCAACAGCGCCGCGAGCAGAGCCACCAGCAGGATGCCCCCAATCACGATCAGGTACGTGACGGGATCGGCGGCGGAAACGCCGAATAGGAACGTCTCCAGCACTTGCCGGCCGAGCCAACTGGCGAGCACCCCGAGCACCATCCCCAGACACACGACAACCGCCGTCTCGCGCAAGATCAGGCGCAGGATCTGGCCCTGACTGGCGCCCAGCGCCCGGCGAATACCGATCTCGGGGGCGCGTTCCGCCACGGCATAGCCCGTCACGCCAAACAGCCCGATCGCGCCGAGGACCACCGCGGCCAGAGCGAAAGCGGAGAGCACGCGCAAGAGCGCCGTGCGTTCCCAGAACGATTGTTGAACGCGCTCGGCGAGCTCTTCGACGATGAACACGGCAGCGTCGGGCGCGACCTCACGGATGGCGGCCGGCAGCGCGGCGGTAACAGCCTCGAGTTGCCCGGGAGCTCGCACGGCAACGGCAAAGCCCACGCTGTTGGGCGTGCGTAACCCAAGCGGGCGAGCGAACAGCGGCAGGTAGATTCCCGGCCGCGCTCCGGAGACGAGATCGACTTCGAGCGCATCGTCGCTCATGCCAACGATCTGGATCCAGGGCGGCTCCGGCGCGCGCCCCCGCTGATCGGGCGGAACGCCGAAGCGGAACGTATGTCCCACGGCGTCTTCCACTCCGAGCAACTCGCGCGCAAAGCTGCGATTGACGACCGCCGTGGGCGGATCCTTGGGGTCGTCAGCGCGGAAGTCGCGGCCCGAAATCAACCGGATACCGAGCGTTTCGAAGTAACCGGGGCTGATGAAATGCGGGTGGGCGGGCTGCGGCCCGCGCCCAGATGCCGGTTCCGGCTGCATCATTTGCATGCCCGCGAACCAATCGAACGGCAGATCCCCTGCAACCGTGGCGTGACTGACGCCGGGTAGCTGTGCCAAGCGCTCGTAGACGCGACGCGCGAGCCGCTCCGCATCCGCGCGCTGAGCCTCGAAGCTCTCGGGTCCGTCGCCGTTGACGGTCGAGGCTTGCAGCGCGGCGGCCACGACGTTGTCCATGCGAAAACCCGGATCGACAGCGAGCAGCGCCCGGACGGAACGCACGAGCAGCCCCGCGTTGACCAACAAGGCGAGCGTGGTCGCCACCTGGATCGCGACGAGCGCTTCGCGCACGCGTCGCGCTCGTCGGCTCTGGGAGCTGCGACCTTCGCCGCGCAGCGCGTCCATGGGCAACACGCGGCGCGAGTGCCAGGTCGGGGCCCAGGCCGCCACCAGCGCCACCACGGCGAGCAGCCCAATAAAGCCCATGACCACGTGTGGATCGAGCCGCGCCGGTGTGTTGGCCAACACGTCACGATACTCTTCGTTCGCGAGCTGCATGAAGCCGAACGCGAGGGCCAGTCCGAGGAGCCCTCCACCCAGCGTCAACATCAGCGCTTCGAGCACGTTCTGGCGCGCCAGAACCCAGCGGCTCGCGCCGAGCGCCGAGCGCACCGCTCGGTCCCGTTGCCCCACGCTCGCGCGCGTGCCGAGCAGCGCCGCCACGTTGGCGCAGGCCAACAGCAAGAACACGACGACCGCCGCCAGCATCAGCCCCAACGAGCTGCGTTGCGCGCCCACCAGCACCTCGCGCAACGGCGTGAGCGTGCCCGTCATGACCGTGTCCGTACGGCCACGGATCTGCCGGGCCGCCGTGAGCTCGGTGAAGCGCTCCTCGGCGAGCTGGAAAGAAATCCCTTTTGCGATCCGGCCAACGCTGCTGAAGGTGAAGAAGAAGCGGGGGCCGTCGCTCGGAAACTGCCGGGGCGTCCACATGTCGGCGTAGTTCGGCAGCGCGTGCTCGTCGGAGACGATGCCGAGCACGGTCTTGGGCTCGCCGTCGACGAGCACGCGCGTTCCGACCACGGGCTGTCCGCCCAGCGTCTCCTGCCAATAACCCTGCCGGAGCACCACCACGTCCAGCCCATCGGGCGCGGGCCCGCGGCTCGTGAAGGTGCGGCCCTCGAGCGTCGGCACCTCCAGCGTGTCAAAGAAATCGAGCGACGTCAGCTCGAGCGCGATGCGCCGCGGTTCACCGAAACCCGTCAAGCGCGCACCCCAGGAATGGTGCAACGCGAGCGAATCGAAGACGCTCGAGAGCTCCCGAAAGTCGGCTGCGAACGCGGGCGACAACATCATCTGTTCACTGCCCGGCCCCCCGAAGCCGGCAACCCCGGCTCGCACCAGCTCCTGCTCGCGGGGAAACGGCAATGGCCGAAGCATCAGCGCGCTGAACAGCGAAAACACCGCCGTGGCCGCGCCCACACCGAGCCCGAGCGACAAGAGCGCCGGCACCGCGTACCGCGGCGAGCGCACCAAGCCCACGAACGCGCTCGCGACCTCCTGCCACCACAGCCGCCAGGCGGGTTCCTCGTTCGAGTCCTGCATCACGGGCGCGGAGCAATGCAACCGCCATGCCCGGGCGAAACAGAGCGGAATGCGCTGCCGGTACCCGCACGTCAACGCGATTTTAGACTGCGATCCCGAGCGGCGCTTTCGCGCGTCCCAAACCTGGGACACATCGATGTCTCAGTGCTGGGACTCCGGTCAGGCCGCCTTTTCGGCACAGTTGCATTAGCTAACTAAATTAGCTAACATATGATCCATGGCCTCCACGTCATCGAACCAGTGAGGTCCATCGGTTTCGTGAGGGCGAGCCAGCAACGAAGGGAGTGTTGCCAGCATGAAGGTAACGATCCACGCGGCCAAGACCACCCTGTCACAACTGATCGAACGAGCTCACGCCGGTGAAGAGATCATCATCGCGCGCGGGGATGCACCAGTAGCTCGCCTGGTGCCCATCATCGAACAGTTGCCCAAGCGGCAACCGGGTACGTTGCGCGGGCTCATCAAAACAACTGACGCCTTCTTCGAACCACTTCCGCCCGAAGAGCTGGGAGCGTGGGAGGGTGACGAGGAGTGAGGCTGCTGCTCGATACCCACGCTTTGTTGTGGTGGGCCACGCTGGATCCAAACCTGTCCGCCAAAGCAAAGCGCGCGATCGTGGACGAAGCGTCCGACGTCTACGTCAGTGCGGCGTCTACGTCAGTGCGGCGTCGGCGTGGGAGATCGCGACCAAGGTTCGCATTGGCAAGCTAGAGTGGCCAGCTGAGGCGGGTTCAATTCAAGCGTATGCCACCGCTCAGGGGTTCCGGGCTCTACCCATCTTGCTGGAGCACGCGGAGCGAGCGGGGCAGCTTCAGATCGCTCACCGGGATCCTTTCGACCGAATGCTGATCGCACAAGCGCAGATCGAAGATCTGTGGCTCGTCAGCAACGAAACACTCTTCGACGCAGCCGGCGCCCGACGCTATTGGTAATTCCACGCGCGCGTGCCGCGATGCGTGGTTGCCGTGAAGGGCCTGAGGCAACCCTTGGCGCGAACCGGCTTGCCGAGCTCAGCCCGGCGCGAGGCCAAGCTCGGTCTCAGCCCGCATGCAGTCGCGGCCAGTTCCGGTGCAGAGATTCGAACTCCGATTCAGGGATTCAAAGTCCCTTGTCCTACCCTTAGACGACACCGGAAGAACGGACGGAAGCTTACAGGGCGCTCACTTGGCCGTCCACTCGTGAACCAGGTCCGTGACTTCCTTCACCGCGGCGGGGGGCGTGTGCGGGAAAATGCCGTGACCTAGATTGAAGATGTGCCCCGGCGCTGGCCCCGCGGCGCGCAACACTTCGCGCACACCGGCGTGCAGGCGCTCGCGCGGAGCGCTGAGCAGGTGCGGATCCAAGTTGCCCTGGATGGCCACGTCATTGCCGAGGCGCTTGCGGGCCACGTCGAGCGGGATGCGCCAGTCGGCACCGATCACGGTGCCACCCGTCTCCTTCTGCAGCTCGAGCAGTGTGCTCGTATCGGTGCCGAAGTGAATGACGGGGACGTTGGTCTCGGCGAGCGAGGCGAACACCGGCCGCAGGTAGGGCTGGATGAATTCCTTGTAGTCCGCGGGCGAGAGCTGGCCCACCCAGGAGTCGAAGATCTGCACGGCCTGAGCGCCCGCTTCGATCTGCGCGAGCAGGTACAGGCGGATGACTTCGGAGAGCTTGCGCATGAGCTCACCCCAGAGTTCCGGCTCCCCGTACATCAGGCCCTTTGTCAGCGTGAACTGCGAGCTCTTGCCGCCTTCGATCAAGTAGCTCGCGAGCGTGAACGGAGCGCCCGCGAAACCGATCAACGGCGTCTTGCCGTCGAGCTCTTTACGGATGCTGCGCAGCGCCTCCATCACGTAACCGAGGTCTTCGTCTGGATCGATCACGCGCAGCTTCTCGACGCCCTGGCGATCGCGAATGGGCTCGAAGATGCGCGGACCTTCGCCAGCGGCGAAATCGAACGGCGCGCCCATCGGTTCGAGCGGCAACAAGATGTCCGCGAACAAGATCGCGGCATCGACGCCGTGCGCCTTGATGGGCTGTAGCGTTACCTCGGTAGCGAGGTCCGGCTGCTTGCAGATCTCGAGCAGCGTGTAGCGCTCACGGATCTTGCGGTACTCGGGCATGTACCTGCCCGCCTGGCGCATGAACCAGATGGGCGTGGCGTCGACAGGCTCGCGCCGACAGGCGCGTAAGAAACGGTCCCACATGGGTGGCCGAATAACCGGAAGCGAGCGCGAAGGCTAGCGAATGCCTTCGCCGCGGTCGACGCGGGGGGCAATGAACTCGGGTTTGGGAGCGCCGCCACCGTGATCGGGCGCTTTGCCCATTTCCGCTGCGTTTTCGCGCATTTCGTACTTCGATGGGCACTTTGCGAAGATCTTGCTCGCTTCCAGGTGCCCGTCTGCGGCCATGCGGCCTTCGGCGGTGACCTCGACTACCACGTCTTTGACGTCCCGGAACTGGTCCGGCACGACGCACTGCGCGTAGCTGACCTTGAGCGACTCGCCCGTCTTGTCTCCGAGATTGCGCATCTGGAAACGGTATTCGCAGGGATTATCCCGGCGGACCAAGGTGCCCGAAACCAGGTTGCCCTGGACCCGCACCTGGCGCTCGCCGACGTCGACGGCTTTCACCTTGAGGTCGTCCACGCTGTACGAATACGTGACCGCCTCTTCGCCTCCGCTGAACACCAGGATCAGGATCGCACCCATCAAGACGCCGAGCCCGGCGAGAAGACCCCAACCCCGCTTCGGCTCAGTGTCCGAAACAACGGGCCGAATTACGTCCTCAGGGCTGCGCGCGTCGGCAACCCGAGCCGGTTGCTGGTCCGGGTTCTGATTGGGGCTGTCGCCCGCGTCGCGAACGGCCTGCTCGAGTTCATCGTCTATGCGGCTCATCGTGGTCCCATCCTAGCGATTTATCCTAACTCTGTCCCCTACCCCGTTCCCGCGCCCGTTCTTTCCCAGCCCGGAAACGAAGATTTTTCCGCCCCTGCTAGCGCTGCTAGCGCCGCCGCGGCGAACCGATTGAGCTTGTGGCTTATCGGGGTCCGCGGCAAGTGGCGAGCCGTGGATTCCGATTGGTCATCGATCGAGCTCGATCGCAAGCTCGGGCGCGCTTTCTCGCAATGGCGAGGTTGGAGGGCGCGCTGGCGCGAGGCGGCCGATCCGGACGACGATCCGCTAGCCATCTTCCGAGCCATAACGGGTCAGACGCTGTTCCGCGAGCTCGCCGAACTACCCGACCATGATCCGTTGAGGGGCCCGCTCAGGCGCTGGGTTTACCGCCTCTCCGAGCAACGCATCAATCACGACCTGCTGACCCAGATGGGGCAGGAGTGGCAGCGGAAGGAGCAGTATCCGGACACACCGCGCAACGCGGAGCAGAGCCTCTCGGAGCTGTTCGAACAAGGCCTCACCGACACGCCGCGCCGCGAGCGCTGGCTGCGAGCGTTCTTGGCTCACGCTTCGCCGGCATCGGCGTTGGCGGTCGCGCTCTGGCAACGGCGGCGTGAAATCGCCCACCGTCTGGGCGTGGAGGCCGACGCGGACGCGCCGGGCCGCGCTGTCGACGAAGCCGTGCTGATCGCGGGCGAGCTCCGCAAGGTGACGTATGAACGCGTGCGCGAGCTCGAGCTGGATTCATTGCCGGCGTTCGTGACGCACGCGCTCGGTCAAGACGTGGCCGCGAACTGGCCCGCGCATCTCAGCCCCGATCGCCTGCTCGGGTATTTTCGGGATAGCGACCTCTTGCGTTCGCTCGATCTCGCTCCGGCACGGCTGCCTGTGTCGCTCGGCGCGGCCAGTTTTTCGCGCGCGCTCGGCCGCTTGGGCGCGGCCTGGTTCGAAGCGCTGGCCCCTCGGGACCAACCGTTCGTGGTGGCACACGATCCCTACGGCCTGAAACGCCGTGAGGCATCCTCCCTGTTCGCGCTGCTACCGCTCTCGCCGCGTTTTCTGACTTCGAAGCTGGAGGTGAGCAAGCTCGCTCTCGCCGACGTACAGCGGCGCCTGGCGCAGCTCTGGCTGCTCGACCTGGCGGGGGCGGCGTTTCGGGTTCGGCTGCGGCCCTATGCGCTGTCGAGTGAACGCGGCTTTCGCGAGCACTTCAGCGAGCTGGCCCACGCGGATCTCGACCTGTCCTTGCCACCGGACATCGCGGGCACGTTTCTGCGGCTCGGTGTCGAGGACGAACAGCGCTTGGTCGGGCAGCTGCTCGCAGTGCAGCGAGCCCGAGATCTCGTGGAGGCCCACGACGAAGACTGGTTTCGCAACCCGCGCGCCGTCGAACAGCTGCGCGCCGAGGCGCACCAGCCGCCCGAAATCGTGGCCGACAAGGACAAAGTGCGGGCCGCCCTGCGCCTGACGCTGCGCGAGCTCGAGCGGCTCTTGCGCTGAAAGCGCGCGTCAGCCGACGAGCAAGAGGCAACCGAGCGCGACCAGCGCTCCAACCACCGATCCGAGGGTCACGAAGAACCCGACCAACAACACGCGCGTGAAACGATTGGTGTACCAATCGGCGCGCGTCGCGACCTGGCTCAGCGCCTCGCAGTCGAGCGCGCTGGGGCGCCGCAAAACGGCCTCCATGTAAGCGCCGAGCGTGCCGCTCTGCAGATTGGGGACGAGAGCGCAGACCGGGGAAGCCAGCGCCACGCCGAGAGCCGTGAGCACCTTGGGCCGCGCCAACAAGCTGAACAGCACCACCACGAGCGAATTGGCGAGCCCAAATGCCAAGAGCGACTCCACGAGGCCTTCGCTCTGACGTTCGGCGTGGGCGCGATAGAAGCCAATGCCCGCCAGCACCGGCACGAGCCAGGGCAACAGACGCTTGCGCCAGCTGGGCGCGGGTATCTGACTCAATGCGTTGCGATCGACCGCGGTGTGCAGATAGCGGCTCATGCCCTCGACGTGGCCCGCACCGACGACCGCCACCACCTTTTGACCCGGCGCGTCCCGGATCGCGCTCATTAGGAAACGATCGCGTTCGTCGATCAGCGGGCGCTGCAGCCGCGGCATCACCTCGGCAAACTCGCGCACGAGCTCGCTTATCGTGTCGCGGTCCTTGAGTGCTTCGACCTGCTCGGAGGTGATCTCGCCCTTGGCGAACATCGAACCCACCAGCGTGATCAACAGCTGGACGCAGTCCCAGGCGCTGAGCTCCGCCCAGGTGCGCTGCAGCGTGGCGCGGATGTCGCGATCGGCGAGCACCAGCCGCGCTCCGATGCGTTCGGCGTGCTGAATCGCCGCCAACATTTCGGCGCCGGGCCGCACGCCGAGCTTCTCCCCCAGGCGCCGCTGGTAGCTGCTCAACGCCAAGCTGCTGGCCAAAAACAAGACGCGGCGTTCCCGGATCACCTGAAAGATGTCCAGGTTGCGCCAGCGCTTCGGGTCGACCAGCGCCTGATGGCGGGTGGCGTCGAGCTCCACGCACACGGTGTCTGGCCGGAGCTCCTCGATGACTCGGCCCACGTCGTCCACGCTGCGCTGGGACACGTGCGCCGTACCGAGCAGATAGATATCGCGCCCCTGATATGTGAGATGGGTCAACGAATCCAAGGCGAACGCGGTCATGGGGGCTTTGGGGGGTACTAGCGACGCCCTGGCGCCGCAAGGTAGGCTGGACACGCTACCATGTCTTTTTCGAGCCGCAGTGAGATCGACGACACTCCGAGTCCGCTGGCTCGCGAGCTCGAAGCCGTGCGTATGTCACCGGGGGGCCATATCGATCTCACTCTTTCGAATCCGACGCGCGCAGGCTTGCCGTACGAGCTGTATGCGCCGGTCTGGGAGAAGCTCCGCCGTGCCGTGGCCGGCTATGAGCCAGATCCGCTGGGGCTCTTGTCGGCGCGGCAAGCCGTGGTTCGACATTGGCCGGGCCAACCCGCGGCCGCCCGCGCCGATCGCGTGCTGCTCGTGCCGAGCAGCAGTGACGCCTATGATTATGTGTTTACACTGCTGTGCGACGAAGGTGACGGCGTGTTGGTGCCGGAGCCGAGCTATCCGTTGCTCGCCCACATCGCGCGTTATGCGCAGGTCGAGCTCCAGCCCTATCGGCTGAGCTATGACGGGGCGTGGCACATCGACTTCGACTCGGTGCGGCATGCCCGGAGCCCCCGCACGCGCGCCATCGTGTTGGTCAGCCCCAACAACCCGACCGGTTCTTACACGAGCTCGCGCGAGTTTCGTGAGCTCAGCGCGCTGGGGCTGCCGATCGTGAGCGACGAAGTGTTCTCACGTTACCCGCTCACCGAACGCGCGGGCCGCGTGCAGAGCGCGCTCGGCGCCACGGATTGCCTGACTTTCGCGATCGATGGTTTGTCGAAGTCAGCGGGGCTGCCGCAGCTCAAGCTCGGCTGGTACGGTGTCAGCGGACCGGATGCCGCGGTGGACGAGGCGATGCGCCGCGCGAGCTGGCTCGCCGATACGTACCTGCCCGTGGCCACGCCGGTGCAGGCGGTGTTGCCAGAGCTGCTCGAATGCGCCGCAGCGTTTCGCGAGCCACTGCTCGCGCGCCTGCGCGGCAATTTCGCCCGGCTGGCCACGCAGCTCGACGGATCCGCCGCGACGCTGCTCGCGAGCGAGGGCGGCTGGTACGCGCTGATTCGATTGCCGGCACTCGCCAGCGAGGAGGATTGGGTGCTCGGGCTCGCCCGCGAGCGCGGCGTGCTGTCCCAGCCCGGCTATTACTACGATCTTGCGACCGATGCTCCACACCTGGTGCTGAGCCTCTTGCCGCCCGAGGAAACCTTCGCGCGCGGCGCCCGCGCCATCCACCTCGAAGTCGAACGCCGGCTCGCACTCTAGAACCCGCTAATCGAGCGTTTTCTCGACCTTGTCACCGGCTTTATCGAGCCCGGCGTTAATCTTCTTACCGAGCTCGGAGACGCGTGCGTCGAGGCGCTGCTTGGCGTCCTGCAACTCCGCTTTGCCATCCGCGCCGAGCTTCGCCAGATCGCTCTGTACCTCGTCGATTTCCTGCTGCAGTTTCTGCGTCGAGTCGTCGACGCCGTCCTGGGTGCGCGTCTTCAGGCTGGAAATCGAGGTCGTCAGCTCGCGCAGCTTCGCGCCGGTCTGCGCCTTGAACTCGCTCACTTCACCCTGTAGCGACTGCTTCGCTCGATCGGCGCTTTCCGCCGCCGCCTGGGTGTCGCGCTGAAAGCCTTCGCGCGTTTCCTTGCAAGCGACGCCCAAGGCGAGCGCACCGGCGAGCAGGCAACCGAGCGCGCGCGCCCGAAATGGCGTTGCTGTCACGAATGTGTCGAGCGATGTCATGCCGTCCATCGTGGTGCCTGCGCCTGAGAAAATCCAACTTCAAGGGCATTCTGTCAGATCGCGGGTGCCCCCGGGTCGGCCCGCAGCTCGAGGCTCGAGCGCTGTCGTTTCACCTCGTAAAGCACGATGCTGGCCGCGGACACGATGTTCAGCGAGCTCTGCCGCGCACTCGTGGGCAAGCGCACGAAACGGTCGCAGCCGTCCTGGTAGGCCTGCGACAAGCCCAGTGTCTCATTACCGAGCACCACCACCAGATTGTCGCGAAGTGCCACATCCTGGAGCAACTCTGAGCCGTGCTGGCCCGTGCCGAGCACCGCGAGCCGCGTGTCTTGCCGCCGCTGTTGCACCCAGTCGAGCAACGGCGCCTGGGAAGGCAAACAGATCAGAGGCAGCCCAAACAAGGCGCCAACGCTGGCCCGAACGCACGCGGGGTCGAACGGATCGGCGGCGTGCCCGGTGACGACGAGCGCGGACACGTCAAACGCGGCGGCAGTGCGAATGATGCTGCCCAGGTTACCGGGGCTCTTTGGGCGGTCCATCACGAGCAACAGCCACGGCTCGACCAACTCGAGCGCCGCGAAGGACTCCGTGCGTCGGCGCGCCACCGCCAACAGCTCGGTACCCTCATGGCGCTCGCACAGCTCTCCGAGTAAAGCGGACTCGACCTCCACCACGCGCTCGGCTGCGCCGCTGTCGAGGTGACCTTGCGCCCACACCGACAGCCTGCGACCACTCGGATACAAAAGCTCCTCGATCTGCCAGCCGTGTTCCACCGCTCGGTCGATGCCGGTCGTGCCCTCGATCAAGAACAAGCCGCGCCGGTGGCGCTTCGAGCGGTTGGTCTTGAGGGCCAGCCACTCCTGAAACACGTCGTTCTTGCGCGCTACCCGCAGCGGCTTTTGTGCTCGCCGGGGCTCCTCGACGTCGGGCGAGCGGCGCGTGGCCATCCGCTCAACCGCGCCCGATGAACGGCATCTCGGTCGCCAGCACGGTCATGAACTGGACGTTGGCGTCAAGCGGCAGGCTGGCCATGAACAGCACCGCCCGGACGACGTTGTCCACGGCCATCATCGGCTCGACCACGACGGCGCCGTGGGCCTGGAGCGCGCCGGTTTTCATGCGCGCGGCGGTGGCGGTCTCGGCGTTGCCGATGTCGATCTGGCCGCACGCGATGGAGTGAGCACGACCGTCGAGCGACGTGCTCTTGGTCAGGCCGGTGATGGCGTGTTTCGTGGCCGTGTAGGGCGCGGAGTGCGGGCGCGGCACCTGCGCGGAGATGGAACCGTTGTTGATGATGCGGCCACCCTGCGGCGATTG
>JAYWEH010000581.1:0-7884 GCA_043780025.1 Deltaproteobacteria bacterium | reverse complement strand
CGCTCGCCCTGGCCGATGCCGAGGCCCATGAAGCACTCGCTGATGTGATGGCGACGGCAGAGCAAGGGCCGCCACGACTGCGCCAAATGGCACTCGTCGCGGTCGGTGAGCTCGCTGTGCCGGGCTTCGCGCCGGCGCTCGCGCTCGCCCGTACCGCGCTCTCGAGCGACATGCCTGCACTGCGCTTTCAGGCGCTCGTTGCTGCGAGTCGATTGATGACGGCTGAGGAGCTGGTGGCTGAGCTGCTCACGGCGCTGAACGACGAAGAAGCCAAGCTGCGTTACCTGGCTTGTCGCATTGCCGAGGAGCGCTGTTTTGAGGCCGCTACCGCTACCAGCGCGCCCCGAGATCTGCGCGAGCGTTTTGAGCAGCTCTTGATTGACCCCGACGTCGGCGTAGCCATCGCGAGCGCACTCGTGCTCGCGCGTCGAGGCTCAGAGCGAGCACGTGCGCTGTTGATTCGAGAGCTGAATCGCCGCGGCAGCTTTGCCCACCAGGACGACGAGCAAGCGGCGATCGAGTTGTGCGCTGATTTGAGTCTGGACCGAGCGCGCCCTGGCCTCGAGGCGCGTGCTTTCGGAGGGCTTTTCGGCAGCGGCAGTTCGCTCGCGTTTCAGGCTCGCGTAGCGTTGGCGCGGCTCGGGGACGAGCGAGCTGTGGCTCAGATTCTCGAGGGCCTGTCATCGTGGAGCCGCGCGCTGCGTGCCCAAGCTGTTGCGGCCGCGGGTCAAGCAAAATTGCAAGCGGCGCGCGCTCGGCTCATTCAGCTACAGCGCGAAGATCGACGTTTGGACCGCCGCTCGCTGGCCGAGGCCATCGCGTCCATCGACGGTGCCGCAACAGGTCATCAAAACCCGCTTGTGACTCCGCGACGCGAGTACTAAGTGTCTCTCGCATGTCAACTGAGTTTGATGCCATCGTTCTCGGTGGCGGGCCCGGCGGGTATCCTTGTGCAATCCGGCTCGGGCAATTGGGCCAGAGCGTGGCCTGCGTCGAGGAGGAGGAGTATGGGGGCGTGTGCCTCAACTGGGGCTGCATTCCCTCCAAGGCGCTGATCAGCAACGCGCACCTCTATCACAAGGCGCAGACGGGTTCTGAAGTCGGGCTCGGCTTTGGTGAGATCACGCTCGACGTTCCCAAGATGCAGGCCTGGAAAGACGGCATCGTCAAGCGGCTCACCGGCGGCGTGCGTGGATTGCTCAAGGCCAACGGCGCGACCGTGGTCGAAGGCCGCGGGCACCTGGTTGACGCGCACACGGTTCGCGTGGAAGGGCCTGGCGGGCCGAAGACGTTGATCGCTAAGAAAGCCATCGTGATCGCGACCGGATCGGCCACGATTCAGGTGCCGGGGTTCGAGTTCGACGGAGAGCGCATCATCGGGGCACGGCAAGCCGTGAGCCTCAAACAGATACCGCGCCGTCTCTTGGTGGTCGGCGGCGGGGTGATCGGCTTGGAGCTCGGCATGGTGTACCAGTCGTTTGGGGCCGAGCTGACTGTGGTCGAGCTCACTCCGAGCCTGTTACCGGGGACCGATCCCGAGGCGGTCAAGGTCGTGGAGCGCACGCTGAAGAAGCGGGGTGCCAAGGTGTTCACCGAAACGCGTGCGGAAGGTTACGAACTGACGCCGGAGGGCGCGGTGCGCGTCAAGCTGCTCGCCAAGTCGGGTCCTCTTACCGTCGAATGTGACCAGGTGTTGGTCGCCGTCGGCATGAAGCCGCGTTCGCGAGATCTCGGGCTCGAGGCACTTGGCGTGCAGATCGATCCGCGCGGTTTCGTGCAGACCAACGAGGTCTGCCAGACCAACGTGCCCGGCATCTACGCGATCGGGGACGTCAGCGGCGCACCGATGTTGGCGCACAAGGCCACGAAGGAAGGCGAGGTTTGTGCCGAGGTGATCGCCGGGCACAAAGCGGGCAAGGATTGGACCAGTATTCCCGGTATCATCTTTACGGACCCGGAGATCGCGACTGCGGGGTTGAGTGAAGCGGCTGCGGCCGAAGAAGGCTACGAGGTAAAGGTCGGCAAGTTCCCGTTCTCTGCTCTCGGTCGCGCCATGAGCATCCGCGAGACCGAAGGGTTCGTGAAGGTGATCGCTGACGCTGCCACGAAGCGCGTTTTGGGCGTGACGATAGTGGGTCCGTCAGCGAGCGATCTGATCAGTGAGGCCATGTTGGCCGTCGAGATGACGGCCACCGCCGAGGATTTGGCTCTCACGATGCACCCCCACCCGACGCTCGGCGAGGCGTTGATGGAGGCGGGCGCCGCCGTCCTCGGGCAAGCGATCCACATCCCGAACCGATGACTGCTATCTAGCGCGGGGCCCCGGAGCCCCGTGGGTTGTCTAGCGCGGGGCCCCGGAGCCCGAGTGGGTCTGTGCGAGAGGGCTGGCGCGAGGGGCGGCTCGCTCGTACGCTAGCGCTATGGGAATATTCGAGCGCATGGGCCGAGTGGCGTCGGCCAACTTCAATGCCCTCCTCGATCGAGCCGATTCTCCGGAAAAATCACTGGATCTGACGCTGAGGGAAATGCGCGAGCAGCTGCGCGCCGCTCGTCGTGAGGTCGTCCGTAGCCTGGCTGCCGAGAAGCAGCTCCGGAACAAGGTTACCGAGCTCGAGCGAGACGTCGCCCGTTGGGGCAGCCGTGCCGAACTCGCGGTGAAGCAGGGCAACGACGCGCTGGCCCGGGACGCATTGGCCTTCAAACGCCGGATCGCTGCCGAACGGGATCGCACCGAGAAGCTTCGAAGCGAGCAGCGCGAGAATGCGCTGGAGATGAAGGCGGAATTTGAACGGATGGAGCGCAAGATGGAGGAGTTCTCGGCCCGGCAGGGCACGATCTCCGTGCTGGCGCGCCAGGCCGTGGCTGGAGGCGGTGCCGAAGCCCTGGGAGCGGGCCCCGGCGGGAGCCCGCTTTCCGCCTGGCAAGACCTGGAGGATCGACTCGACAATGTTGATGCCGTGTTTGAGGCTCAACGCGAAGTCGACGTTGCGCTCGCGGAGCAGCGAGGCCCGACGGGGCTGTCTCGCGCCGAAGTCGAGGCGCAGTTCTTGGCTCTCGAGAGGGGCGCCGTGGATGCTCCCGCTTCGAGCGTTGATGGGCTCGATGACGAGCTCGTGGCCCTGAAGAAGAAGTATCGCGTCTGAGTGTGCGGTGCCGCGCGGAGTCAGTGCGGCTTTTGCGAGGCCGCTTTGATGGCTTCGGCCACGGTTGCGTAGTGGGCGCTCGGGATTTCTTCGTCGATGGCCAACCCCGCTAGCTCGCGCGCCAACGCCGCGTCATTCCAGACATGGACGCCACGTTCGCTGGCCAGCGCCTCCAGGCTGAGCGCGAGCGCGCCGTTGGCCTGGATCAACACGCGCGGCGCCGCATCGCGGAGAGGATCATAGCGCAGCGCAGTGGCGAGTCGGCGCCGGCCCACGACGAGCAACGTGGCCGCTCCGAATTGATTCAGATCGACTTGCAGCGAGAGCTCTTGGTGAGCGCGCTGCCGTGCCTGTTTCAACCCCGGATCCCCCTCACTTTCTCGCTGCTCCCGCTTCAGTTCGTCCCGCGTCATGAACTGACGGCGATACCAGGCCGCGCGAGTGACCAAGGCGTCGGCTGCGGCCAGTGCAAACATCACCACCAGCGCCCAGAGTAATAGGCGCTGGCACAAGACCGCCGCCAAGCTCGACGAGGCAGCAGCGTCACCGATACCGTTCACCAAGGCGGAGCCCGCCTGGCCGAGTACGCGGTAGCCAACGAAGCACAAGAGCCCAGCGCCGACTGCGAGCTGTAACGCACCGAACAGCCGCGGACCGAAGCTCGAGCGTTCGAGTGCGCCGAAAGGGCTCGTGCGCTGCCAGTTCCAGGCCAGCGGTGCAAACGTCACGGTGGCGCCGGTTTGCCAGAGGCCGAGGCACAGCGCGCCGAACGCGCTCGCGAGAACCAGCGGAACTGCTCGCCACAATACGAGTTGCGCGAGCAGCATCGGGTTCGCCTGGCTCGGCTCATGCAGAGCGAGTTCGAAGAGCTCATTGGCGTCAGCCAAAAGTCCGCGCACGGTGAGGGGCAACAACAGGGCCGCGCCGGCGACTGCGCCGAACGCCACGAGGCCGCGCGATATCGGATGATCGCCTTCGGCGCGCGCGCGCCGGAGGCGGCGCGCGGTCGGTGCTTCGGTGCCTCGTGCGCTCGACATGGCAACTGGAAGCTCAGGCTCGCGCGTCGCGCGGATCGAGCGGGCGCACGAGGTTCGCTTCCTCGAACGTGCGCATTTCGCGCGTCAGACGGCAGGCGCTCTCAATCAACGGTAGGGCCAGCACGGCCCCTGATCCTTCGCCGAGCCGCAGGTCGAGGTCGAGCAATGGCCGGAGCGACAAATGCGCCAAGAGGGCGCGATGCGCGCGCTCCGCGCTGACGTGGCCTGCGACCAAACTGGAGAGCACGGCGGGGTTACGCGCCTGGGCAATCAGCGCGGCGACGCCCGTGACGAACCCATCCAACACCACGAGCCGGCCGAGCGACGCTGCGGCTTCGATCGCGCCCACGAGCGCGGCGATCTCGAAGCCCCCGAGACACCGCAGGGCGTCCTCCGCATTGCGAGACGGGTGCCTCGCCAGGGCCAAGCCGATGACGTGGCGCTTGCGGGCCAACGTCGGGGCGGACACGCCCGTGCCGGCTCCAACGCTCTCCTCGACACTGGAGTCGGTGAGCGCTGCAAACAGCGCCGCCGCCGCGGTCGTGTTTCCGATGCCCATCTCACCCAACGCGATGACGTCGCTGTTCGAGACACTCTGGACCATTTCCGCGCCGGCGTTCAGAGCAGCCGTTAGCTCGAGCTCCGTCATTGCGGGCTCGTGCAGGAAATTCCGTGTGCCTCGCCGTACCTTATGATGCCTGAGTTCGCCGCCCTGGCCGAAGTCATGGTCCACCCCCACGTCAGCCACCAGGAGCTGTACGCCGTGTTGCCGGCACAAGGCGTTCGTCGCGGCCCCTCCGGCGAGGTACATGTAGACCATCTGGGCCGTGGCGCGCGGCAAGTACGCGCTGACACCCTCGACGGCGACGCCGTGATCTCCGGCAAACAACAAGAGACTCGGAGCGCGGCACGTCGGATGCTCGACAGCTTGCAGCTGCCCCAATTGAATGGCGAGTTCTTCCAGCTGCCCGAGGCTGCCTCGCGGCTTCGTCAATTCTGCCTGGCGCGTGCGGGTGCGCGGCGCTTCGCTCACCGGTCTCGCGTCATGGACCTCTACTGTCCCTGTCAGCGTTTCGGCACCGAGTTCGTAGGGCGCGCCGAAGTGGTCGAGAAACACCGCCGAGGCGAGCGGCCGACGTTCGCTCCAGCCCGTGCGCTCGAGCAACGGCTCGCTCGGAAACTCCACCGGGTAACCGAGGGTCAAATAGGCTACCGGCACGACCGGTTCGGGCAGACCAAAGCAGGTCGCGATGAACTCGGGCTCGAGCAGGCTCAACCAACCCACGCCAACACCCTCGGCGCGTGCCGCGAGCCACAGGTTCTGGATCGCGAGGCAGGTCGAGTATTCGTCCATGTGGCGCATGGTGAAACGACCGAGCACGTGTGTTCCGCCTCGCCCGCGGTCACACGTGACGAGCAGGTTGAGCGGCGCGTCCAGGATGCCCTGCAGTTTGAGCGCGCGGTACGCCTGACCGCGATCGCCCGGGTGAACGCTGGCAGCGAGTTCGTTCACGCTCCGGAAATGGTCGTAGACCTCTTTCCGCAACGTTCGGTCGCGGACGACGATGAAGTTCCAGGGCTGCATCAGCCCGACGCTAGGGGCGCGATGCGCCGCGTCGAGCAGCCGCTCGAGCACCTCTTGCGGCACCGGATCAGGACGGTAGTTCCGGATGTCCCGGCGCTCCGAAATCGCGCGGTAAAGACCGGCGCGCTGCTCGGAAGGAAAGGGCTCGAGGGTCATGCGCGAGGCTCGACTCGAGCACAGGCGCGAATCGGGGTCCACGCAAAACCGGGCCCACCCGGCCAACTGCGCGGCGGGGGACCCAGTTTGGCGTCACCGCGGGGTTGCCGCGATGACGCTTTTAGGTTCTCAGCTGAGCGCGATCAGAATGCAGCGCCCAGGCTCATGTAGCCCCAGGGCAAGAGCGGCGCGCCGAGCGGCTTGACCGGCGAGGCACCGATGCGGAACACGAAACCGCCGTCGGCGGGCTGGTGGCGATAGCCGGCCAGCGCGGTCAGGCCGAGGGTGGTGAAGCTGCCATTGACGTCGGTGCTGGCTTCGCTCGATTCCACGATGCCGCTACCCTTGACGTTCAAGATGACGCCGCCGCCGCCCACTTCGAACATGTTCGACTCGGAGCCGAGGCCCAGATAGCTCACGGTGATCGGGATCGCGATATACGAAAACTCCGCGGAGGCCGTGCTGCCGCTACCCGAATCCGCGCTGGCGCCGATGCTGAGGTACGAGAAACCGATGCGTGCCGATACGTCATCGACAATCACGCGATCGTAGTTGATCGAATAGAACAGGCCGGGGCCCGCGAGGTCCAGGTAGATCGCGTTCTTGGCTTCGCGCCCGTCTGAAGAGCCAGATTCTTCCAAAGCGTCGCTATCGGCGGGTGGATCAGCAGCTTCGCTGGCGCCGGCTTCCTCGGGGAGAACTCCCGAAACCGATGGATCCACGGACTCGGTCGCGGCATCAGCAGCCGCTTCGGCAGCGAAGGCGCTCGTGGTGTAAGCGAGGGCGCAGACAGAGCCCGCGGTGAGAAGGGTGAATCGCTTCATGATGCTATAACCTGTTGGACAAGGACAGTTGGATGTCGGCCTCCACCCCATGCGAAGGCGTCAACCCACGCCGAACGGTTGGAGCGACTCACCCCTGAGAGCAATTTGGCGCAGCTCGGGCCGATCGTCCGAAGTGTGGCGTCCAAACCCGCGAAAAATATCGGTGCTTCGGTGGAACACCAGCGTTGGCGCAGCACTGGGTGAAGCGTGTGTGCAGAGGAGCCGCTGGTCGCCCGCCCGACGCCATGAGGGGCACGGCGCACCCGCGAGTGTGCAGCCCGCCAAGACGATTGTTAACGCGCTCCGAAACGACCAACCTCGAGCTGGTCGGACGCCGAGGGCGTCAGCCGCCCAGGCGCGGGATGGGAAAGGAGCTACCGCCGGTTCGACGCCAATAATTGGCGCTTTGCTGAATCAACGGCACGCGCCACTGCGGCGGTGGATGCGAGCGCGCAAATCCGAGGAGCAAGTTGACGGACCCGCCACCTTCCATGCCGAGGAAGAAGCGCATGGTGAGTAGGGCTCCTCCTTCGGTCCAGCGCGCGCCAGTGCGACGAGCGCCCGCGTTGAGCACGTTGCTCGTGCCCGCGAGATCGGCCGCGGCTTCGTTCGGTTGATTCATTACCGGGATACGATCGGCCAGGACGCGTGCGAGGTCGGCGGAGCCGAATAGGCCCGGCTGACCCGTGCAGGGCAAGTGACCGAGGTGGTGGTGCGCCAGTTCGTGACCGAGCACGAACGCGACTTCCTCCTCGAAGAGCACGTGTTGGCGAGCGACCTTGCGAGCGTCCGCGTGCGTGGCATTTGAAAATAGGTTGTTCGGCCGCGGCAAGGGCTGATTTTCACGCAGATTCGCCGCGAGGAACTGGATGTACGTATCGGTCGTCTGCGTGCCGAAGAGCTCGTCGTGCGCGGCGCTCATCGCCAACCAGGCCGATATCTCGAGCATGCCGTCGGTGATGGCCATGAGCGAGCGCCCATTGGCGCAGGCGGCGAAGGCATTCACGTCGCCTGGCGTGTCATCCACGACCAGGGGAATGTTCTGCACGCGAGCGCGTTCGACATCGGTCAATGCGCCTGTCAGCTCGGCCATGATGGATTGAGCACGTTGGCGCAACCAACCCAGGTTCAAGTCATTG
>JAYWEH010000580.1:0-18458 GCA_043780025.1 Deltaproteobacteria bacterium | reverse complement strand
TGATCACGATGTACGCTTCGGTGGCGCAACGCACGAAGGAGATCGGCGTGCTGCTCGCGCTCGGTTTTGGTCGGCGCCACATTGTCTCCGCTTTCATGGTCGAATCGACCGCACTGGCGTTCGCCGGGGCGCTCGGCGGGCTCGCGCTCGCCTTGCTCACGCCGCTGCTCGATTTTTCGACGATGAACTTCGCCACGGGCCAGGAAGTCAATTTTCGATTTCTGCCGAACGCCGAGATTCTGCTCGTGTCGGTGTTGGCAGGCACACTGGTCGGCGCGCTTGGAGGGCTCCTCCCCGCTGTGCGCGCTGCACGGGTTAGCCCGGCAGAAGCCATGCGAGGCTGAGAGTCGAAGGGCGCCCGAAGTCGAGTTACTCGAGCGGAACGGGGCCATCCCACGCTCCGAAGCAGCGCGCCAGCCAGACTCCGAGGAGTAACGCCAAGAGCAGCAGCCCAGCGCGATCGGCGTAACGCCGCAGCATGACGTGAGACCCGAACGGACGCCCGCGCGCGAAGGCGGCCATCTCCCGAGCCACCAGCACCCCGAAGAGCGGCACGAGGAGCGGTGAGAGCGGGTGCATGCGGCACGCGCCGTGCCAGTCACCTCGAAAGAGCAGGAGCGCCGCACGGCTCAACCCGCAGCCGGGACAAGGAACCGACCAAAGAGCCGCAAACGGACACATCCATAGATCGGCGCACACGAGCGAGCCGGCAACGGCTAGAGCCACGAGCCCGTCTCTGCTGCTCCGCCTTTCGAGAGCGCCGCCAACGGGCATGTCGAGAGCCATCGAGCCACAGGCTAGAGCGCCTTGGGCCTGCCGTCGACGAGGCGCTCTTTTGGCAGCGGCCGCACAGCCGAGTGGACGATCTGTGGATGACTTGTGTGGAATTCGCCGAGAAGCGCGGCAAGAGCGGCGGCAAGTAGCCTAATGGGATAGGCTGCGAGTCCGTTTTTCTAGGTGTGGCCTCGCCTCCTGACAGTGATCGGACCTCCATCCGAGGCTACGAGCCGGTGCATCGAGTAGCCCAGAGCTACCTGGGAACGCTCTGGATTGCCCTGAACAAGAACAGCAGTTCCGAGCAGCTGGTGCTGCTGCGCCGCCTGCATCTGCCAGACGACACGCCAGAAGACGCACGGGGAGCGATCGCCAACGCGGGCCACGACGCGATAGCGCTTCGACACGAGCACGTCTTGCCCGTGCTGGAAGTGATGAACGAAGGCGACGTGTTGGCGGTGGCGTATGAACACGTCGAGGCCGAACCGCTGCGTTCGCTGCAATCGTGGGCCAACCTGCGCTGCCTCTCGTTTCCGGTGGGCATCAGCCTGCGCATCGTAGCCGATGTGCTGCGCGGCGTTGCCTCGCTGCATCAATCCATCACCAGCTCGTCCACGAGCCCCGTGTTTGGCGGCTTGTCCCCCGACAGCGTGCTGGTTTCACGCGAGGGCATCACGCTGGTCTGCGATCCGTTGGTGGCCAGTTGCGCGGCGCTGCTCGAAGGCGTCGGTTTCAACACCGCCAAGCTCGCCTACGCTGCTCCGGAGCAGGTCCACGCGGTGACCGCGCTCACGCCGCAGGCGGATCTGTATACGTGTGCCGCGATGTTGTGGGAGTTGCTCGCCACGCGCCGCTTGCTCGCAGGGTCACGCCAGGCCATCGAGCGCAAGCTGCTCGAGCATAGCCTGCCCAGCCTCAACGCCAACCTGCGCGGCGACATGCGCGTCTCCGCAGAGCTCGTCGATCTGGTGGAGCGCGGTTTGGCGGCGGATCCGGGTAAGCGCTTCGGCTCCGCCATGGAGATGGCAGACCAGCTCGGACAGTGCGGCTACGAGCTGGCTTCGCGCGACGAAGTCGCCCAGTTCGTCGGCAAGCTCTCCGGGCAACGCTTCGATCGGCGCACCGCGGCCTTGCGATCGAAATCACTGCCGCAGCTCGACGCACCGCTGGAATGGCCCATCGAGGTGCCTCAGAAGTCCGGCGCTCTCCGGCGCGGCGCTCGCCCTGCTGGGCCCCCCCACGCTCCAGGTGTCGCGGGCAGCGCTCCAGCCACCGCGAAAAGCGAAGGGAATTCCCCCGTGGCGGGCAACGCCCCGCGCGGCGTAAAGAACGACGTCGTGACGGCCGTCGGCATCGCAGCCGCGCCCGTTGTACCGATGCCGGGTCCATCCCGAAAAACCATGCCGCTCGGAGTATCGCCCCGCGAACGCACGCCGAGCGGCGAAGCGCGGGCGCCGGTGACGATGGCCACGAGCCCGGGATCGGCGCCCCAGGATCTTCGACCGCCGCCCGTCGAACCGCAGCCGCCGAAGAGCGAAGTGCGCGTCACCACCGGGGCCGCGAGCGCTCCCATCTCGTCCGAGCCGCAGCCCACCCCGGCCCGTCCGAACAACGCGGCCGCCTGGAATTCGCTGGCAACCAGCCTCTCGACGAGCGCCAAACCACCAGCGCCTCTGCGGGCGGGGCGCACCATGAACGGTCTCGGCGCGCCCACCCATCCCGCGCTGGCGCAGACGCAGCCGTTCGTGATGACGCCGTCTCCCTTTGCCGCACGCGTCGAGCCCACTCCGGCGAGCCCGGGAACGCCGGCAATGCCCTCCACCACGCGCGCCAAGCCGCCACCGTTCGCGGCGCCATTGGGGGCGACAAAGCCCGGGCTCTTCCCGGTACCGCCGTCGCTCGCGCCAGCCATGCCGTCCGCTGCGGGCCCGGATCTGGACGAAGGCGACCTGCCTTACGTCGATCTCGGCGACGTGGAGCTCCCGCCGCCGGTGAGCAACGGCGCGTCGATAGCGCAACGGGCCGCGCCAGCAGTACCCGAATCCATTCCCGCCGAAGCGCTCCCGAGCAGCCGCGAAGACGCTTGGATGCCATTCAGTCATTCCGCCCGCGCGCTGGGATCGTCGCCGCCCAACTCGAGCGCAAAGGTTCCGGTGTTTCCGGGAAGCCCGCCCGCCGCTCCGATGAGCCGCAGAGATCCCGTCGCCTCCGAGCGGCGTGCGCGCCGCCGGGCACGCCGGCCTTGGATACTGGGTGGCGTGGCCGTCGCCGTCAGCCTGGCGACAGCCGTCGGTGTGGGGCTCGCCGTGCGCTTCACCAAATCGACCCCCACGGCTGAGCCGGTGAGTGAATCCCCTGTCGCCACAGCCCCCGCTCCTGCCCCTGCCGAAACGCCCCCTGCCGCCGTGGTTCATGCAAACCCTCCCGCCCCGGTGCCCGCAGCGCCAAATCCTCCGACTGTGGCTCCAGCCGCGCCAACACCGACCCCCGACGTTCGCGCGGTCTCCCCCAACACCACCTTCGACTCACCCACTCTCGACGACAGCCAACTCATAGAGGTGTTCTCGCTCGAGCGCCGCACTGACGTCCCGAGCTGCCCCGATCGCCTCGGGGCCAAGGCCGCGAGCTACACCGGCAACAATCCCCAGCAGTCGGGCGCGCAACTACGGGCCGCGCGCAAAGAGATGATGCGTGGCAAGAGCGACAGCGCCCACCTCTTTCTCTGCGGTGCCACGGCTCACGATCCCAAGAACGCCGCGGCCCAACAGGCGCTCGCCGAGCTCATCCTGCAGCTGGGCGACGCCGCCGGAGCCAAGGCGTCGATCGATCTCGCCCTCCAGCAGGCCCCGAACGATCCTCAGCTCCTCGTGGTCCTGGGCGATAGCCTGGCGCTACTCGGTGATCTGCCCGGGGCGCGTCTGACCTGGCTCAGCACGCTGCCGGAGAAAGGCGCGGACGAAGAACGCACGCGCCGCCTCGCCAACAGCTATCGGCTGATGGGCGATCGCGCGCTCAAAGCGCAAAGCTTTGCCCAGGCGCGCAGCGCGTATCGGCGGGCCCTCATCATGACCGAGGGCAGCTTCGCTGCGAGCATCGGTTTGAGCGACGCCTTGCTCTGGCTCAATCACGAGAAAGCGGCGTTGGTGTGGGCGGAGCGCGCTGCCCGAGCGTTCCCCAAAGATTCGCGCGTGCAGGTCTTGCTGGGCGATGCCTGGCACGAAAATGGCGAGCCTGACAAGGCCCGAGCCGCCTGGAAAGCGGCTCTTGCGGCGCAACCCAACAACGGAGCCGCCGCGCGCCGCCTCGCCAAGGGCAAACCCTGAAGCCGAGCTGAGCATTCGAGATGGCCCTGCTATAGTGGCGGGGTCATGTCGTACAGCCCCCTTCTAGCGCTTCTTTGTTTCACCGGTGCGGTCGCTTGCCAACCGCTGGCTCCCGCCGGCGCCGGAGCGCCGCAACAGGTCAATTGTCCCGCCGATCAGGCTGACATCGTCCAGCTATTGAAAAGCTTGCCGGAGCGCCCATCGAGCGTACAAGGTCGGCCGGATCTGCCGGTGGCGAGCCTGGGGGGCGTGATTCGCGAGGGGCGCGCCGTCAACATCGGCAGCGACTCGCTCTCGCTCGACGGCGTGCTCGTGCCGGGTGAAACACCGAGCCAGCGCATCGAAGAGCTGCAGCGGCGCTTCGCCGCCGAGGGCAACGCGGCGACTGGCGCTCGGCAGGCGGTGTATTTGACGCTGCCGCGCGAGATCGATGCCCGCACCTTCCGTAAATACCTGGTCGCCATCCCGAGCCGCTACCAGGCCCTATTGGTATTTCAAACCCCCGCTCCAGAGAACGGTTCGAACGGCACTGCCCTGGCCAGTTTTCTCGCTGAACCCGATCCCGCCAAGCGCGCCGCTCTGGCGGAGCCGGCCTACGCCGAACACGCGCGCTGCGGCGCGATCAATGGAGCCGTGGATGACGCCGCCGATCTCGCGCCGGCCCAGCGCTGGCCAGCGCTCCGGAGCACGCTGCTCGAGGCCGTGCCAACCTGTGAGTGCCGCGACCTCGACGCGCCGGAGCTCGAGGCGATGATCCTGGCAGAACAGCGGGGCGGCGCGGCAGCGCTCGGCGCCCTGCCCTTCGATTTCATGCGCGACGAACGCTGCGGCGCGAGCCTGGAGCTCACGCCGATTCAAAAAATCGTGCAAGACATCGAAGCCTTCGACGCGGAATTTGCCGGCAGTTACCGCGCGGACACCGTCGAATTCGAACAGGTGGTCGAGAACCAGCGCCTGCTGAACTACCTGTGCCAGGCGTTGCCCGGTGAGACGTTGGCCTCGCTGCAACGCACGAAGCATACGTTCTTCTGGAAGGTGCGCGGAAGCGAGGTGTGTCAGGCCTGGCAATTCCAGCCTCTCGCCCCTGGCAGCCCCATGGGCACCTGGCACCGGCGCGGAGACGGGCCCCCGCTCGCCGTCCACTACTGGCAGGGCGCCGAGCAGATTCGCCTGTATGGACCGGCTCCCGACGAGCTCAGCAAAGCCACCGACGAGCGGGACTGGCAATGCAACCAGGAATTTGTCATGCGCGGCATTGACGCTCAGTCGATCGAGCTCGAAACCGGGCGCTGGTTCTTCAACGAAGAAGCGTGCCGCGCGGCAGGAGATCGAGGCGCGTTTTCTGGCTGCATCGCGGACCTGGCCGGCGCGGCCCCTGCGGCTCCCGCCTCGCCCAAGGCCGAGCCCGGCGCGACTCCGCCCGGCACCACTCCGCCCGGCACCGCAGTAGTTCCGCAATCGAGAAAGCAGCACACCGATGGATCATCGCGCCTGTAGGTCGGCCGCTCACGGGTTCACGCTCGCCGAGGCTACCGATCACTACCCGCCGCACCTGCACCTCGCGCCGGTCCACGTCGATCTGCACATCGACGTGGATGTGGCTCTGCGCCGCTTGAAAGTTCGGCAGACGCTCAGCGTGCGTGCGCGTTCAGCCAGTGTGCGCTCGCTCGCTCTCGACGGCGTCGAACTCACCAACGTGAGCGCGTCTCTCGATGGCGGCACGAGCCGCTACGACGGCAAACAGCTCCACCTCTGTTGGGACGAAGCGTTCCAGCTCGGAGAGCTGCGCGTCGTGCAGATCGCCTACGAAGTCGTGGATCCGGTGACAGGCGTGTCGTTTTCGAGCCCGGACGACGCATATCCGGACGCGCCCCTGTTCGCCGTCACCGATCACGAGACGGAGCGAGCCCGCTACTGGTTCGTATCCGTCGACCACCCCTCCGCGCGTCCGAGCCTCGACATCCACCTCACCGCGCGCGCAGACCTGACGCTGCTTGCCAACGGCGCCCCAAAGGGAGAGGAGCTGCACGAGGACGGCACCAAGACCGCTCATTTCGCGCAGGCCGAAGGCTGCCCGAGCTACCTCGTCTGTTTCGCGGTGGGCGATTTCGTGCGCTGGGACGGCGGCGAATGGGGCGGCGTGCCGATCGCCGGGTTCGCGCCACGGCCCTTTGAAGCGAGCCACCTCGAACGCAGCTTTCGCCGCACGCGCGACATGCTTTCGTTCCTGAGCGAACGGCTCGGCGTGCCTTACCCGTTTGCCAAGTACTACCAATTTGCGGCCGAAGGCATCGGCGGAGCGATGGAGAACATTTCCCTCGTCTCCTGGGACGACCGCTTCTTGCTCGATGAGGCGCTCGAGACCGAGGAGCGCCAGCTCATCGACGTGATCAACGTTCACGAGATGGCGCACAGCTGGTTCGGCGATCGGGTGGTGTGCAAGGATTTTGCGCATTCCTGGCTGAAGGAGGGCTGGGCCACGTATCTAGAGAGCTGCTGGCTCGAGCACGATCAAGGCCGCGACGCGTTCGAAACGGATCTGTGGGGCAACGCCGAGGCGTACTTCGCCGAGGTGGACGAAAGATATTCGCGCCCGATCGTGACGCGAAAATACGATAGCTCGTTCGACCTGTTCGATCGGCACCTATACCCCGGAGCGGCGCTGCGCATCCACATGTTGCGGCAGATGCTCGGCGAAGTTGCGTTCTGGGGTGCCGTCAAAGATTACCTCACGAGCCACGCAGGCGGCGTGGCGGAGACGGACGACTTCCGGCGCGCGCTCGAGGCGCGCTCCGGCTTCAGCCTGGAGCGCTTCTTCGATCAGTGGTTTCACCGCGCGGGCTTTCCCGACCTGGAGGTCATCTTCCGGTACGACGGGGAGGCGCGCGAAGTCACGTTCGAGATCATCCAGAAGCAGGCGGACGAGAAGACCGGTGCCGGCGCGTTCGAGTTTGAGCTCGAGCTCGAGTTTGGGCGCGGCACCGCGCTTCACCGTCGCACGGCGCTCGTGTCGAGCCGGCGCACCCTGGTTGTGGCGGCGCTGGACGCGGCGCCGGAACTCATCCGCATCGATCCTCGGGCACGCCTGTTGCACCGGCTGGACTTCAACCCCGGGCGCGAACAGCTGCTCCGGCAACTCTGCGCGAGCGACGCGCGCGGCCGCATCGAGGCCGGCCAGCTCCTGGTGCTGCACGCCGGCCGCGCGGGGGTGGAGGCGCTGCGCGACGGGTTCGAAGCCGAGCCCTATTGGGGCGTCCGGGTGAAGTGGGCCGAAGCGCTCGGCAAAGCCCAGTCAGAGGCCGCGCTCGAGGCGCTGCTCCAGCTTGCGAGCACCCACGCCGATCCAAAAAGCCTCGCCTTGCTGCTGCACGCTCTCGGCAAATACCGGGACCACCGAGTCACACGCCTGCTCGGCGAGCGCCTGGACGCGGGCCTGCCCCATCGCGCCAGCGAAGCGGCGCTCGAAGCGTTGGGCGCGCAACGCGAAGCCGCTCCACTCTCGCGCCTGCTCGAGGCCGCAGCCCAGCCGGGTTTCGGCGGATTTTCACAGGCCGCGGCCCTGCGCGCGCTCGGCGGGACGCGCAGACCCGACGCGCTCGAACCGCTGATCACCGCGCTCGGCCCCGGCGGCGCGCCCAACCGCGTGCGCCACGCCGCTGCCGAAGCGCTCGGCAACCTGGCGGCCTCGCTGTCAGACCGCGAGCGCGAACGCGCCATCGAAGCGCTCGAGAACGCGCTCCGGGATCGCAATCCGCGAGTCTATGCGTGCGCGGCTCAGGGCCTCGCGCGGGCCAAGGCCAAAGGCACGGAGCCCGCGCTCGAAGCGCTGGCGCGCCGGCTGCCCCGGCAAGACGAAGTCAAAGTTCTGCGCGCGCTCGCCAGCTTGCGCGAAGCGGTAGCTGACCCGGCGCGGCAGCGCGAGTTCGAACAATTGACCGACCGCGTACGCAAGCTGTCGGCCAAACTCGATGAAGTCGAGGCGCGGCTATCGGCCAAGCCGGCGAGCTGACAAGATGGGTCTCGCGATGGCTGAGCGACACTTCACGCTGTTTGACACCCCGGTCGGGCGCTGCGGCATGGCCTGGGGCAACAGCGGCATCACGCTGTTGCAGCTGCCGGAGGCGGACGACGGCGCCACGCGCGCGCGCGTGCTCCAACGGCAGCCCGGCGCCGTAGAAGCCAAGCCCCCGCGAGCGGTCGAGCGCGCAATCGGGAGCGTGCAAAAGCTGCTGCGCGGCGGCAGCGGCGACCTTACCGCGATTGAGCTCGACATGGGCGCGGTGCCGCCTTTTCACCGGCGGGTCTACGAGTTTGCGCGCGGCATTCCAGCGGG
Organism: Deltaproteobacteria bacterium; assembly: GCA_043780025.1. Classification (GTDB taxonomy): domain Bacteria; phylum Myxococcota_A; class Polyangia; order Polyangiales; family Polyangiaceae; genus SZUA-265. Next base: position 10,028 of record JAYWEH010000580.1, on the reverse strand, counting down.
CAAGACGCTGTCCTACGGAGACGTCGCCCGAGAGTTGTCGGCGCCGCGCTCGGCGCGGGCGGTGGGCCAGGCGCTCGGCAAAAATCCGTTCGCCATCATCGTACCGTGCCACCGGGTGCTCGCCGCCGGCGGCAAGCTCGGGGGCTTCACCGCAAACGGCGGACTGGCAACGAAGCAGCGCCTGCTCTCGCTCGAAAACGCCGCGGTCGGCGAGGACCCCTTCGAAGCCTATTCGGCATTCAGCTTTGACCCGGCGTTCGCCGTCCAGCACTTGAAGCAAGCCGATCCGGTGCTCGGGCGGTTGATCGATTCGGTCGGTCCCTTCACGCTGCAACTCAAAGAGACGCTCAGCGTCTACGGCGCGCTCGCCGAAGCCATCGTCTACCAGCAGCTCAGCGGCAAGGCGGCCGCCACCATCTTCGGCCGCCTGTGCGCGCTGTACCGCAATACCAAGAGCGGCCCGAGCCCCGAGCAGATCCTGCGCACCCCCGACGAGAAGCTGCGCGGGGTGGGGCTGTCGCGCTCCAAGATGTTGTCGTTGCAAGACCTGGCACGGCGCGCCAAGGCGGGCGAGATCCCGAACCTCGAACAGATTCAGAAGCTCGACGACGAGGCGATCATCGAACGGCTCACGCCGGTGCGCGGCGTCGGGCGCTGGACGGTGGAGATGCTGTTGATGTTCCGGCTCGGCCGCCCCGATGTGTTGCCCGTTGACGACTACGGCGTGCGCAAAGGTTTCGCGCTGACCTTCGAGAAGCGAGTGTTGCCTGGACCCGCCGATATTGCAAAGCGCGCAGAGCGCTGGCGGCCGTATCGCAGCGTGGCGAGCTGGTACATGTGGCGAGCGCTCGATGGCTGAAGCCGAAGCCGTGTTCAAGATCTGCCCGCGCGCGGCCTGGCTCGAGGCCGGTGAGGCCGGCGCGCTTTCGCCCTCCGCGGATGATGCGCGCGACGGCTACATCCATCTGTCCACGCGCGAGCAGGTGCCAGGCACGCTCGAGCGCCACTTCAGAGGCCGCAGCGACCTGGTGCTGCTCAGCGTCGACATCGCGCGTTTGCCCAGAGGCGCACTGCGCTGGGAGTTCTCGCGCAACGGTCAGCCCTTCCCACACCTGTATTGCGCGCTCGAGCCCGGCTTCGTGTCGCACTCGAGCGAGCTGCCGCTCGGCGCTGACGGCCGGCACGAGCTGCCGAACGAAGCCCGGGAGCGTCGATGACAGAGGCCAGCAACCATTCGGAGTTATTGAAAGTTACCCGTCAGTTCCGCGCTTGGGAGCTCATCGGATCACGTCGGCCCCCGACGCTTACCTGTATCGAGCAGGTAGCTGATCGACGCTTCGGGCGCTAGGCTGAGACCATGTCGGCAGAACACTGGCGAAAGGATTTTCCCGATCTGCCGCATAGCCCGCAGAACTTGGACCTCGTGCGCCGGCACCTGTCCTGGACGCCAGCGGAGAGGCTCGAGAACCTTCGCCGCGTCCAAGCGTTCGTCGCGCGTGCGCGCCAAGGTCATTGGCACCCTCCCCTCGGTGAACCGCCTGCCGGTGACCCCGGATGCCGCTGATCCCCTTCGACCCCGAAGCAATACTGACCGCCCTCGAGAAGGAGAGGGTGCGCTACATCGTCATCGGAGGCCTCGCTGCGGCTCTTCACGGCTCCCCGCTCCTGACGCAGGACATAGATATCTGCCCAGCGCGCGACGTGGACAACCTGAAGAGGCTCGCCAGCGCCTTGCGCAGCATCGGCGCCAAGATACGAACCGAGGACGTGCCCGAAGGGCTGCCTTTTGCGTGCGACGAGCAATTCTTCAGCAACGTCGATCTCGTGAATCTGACCACGAGCTACGGCGATGTCGATGTGGCCTTCATTCCATCGGGAACTCGAGGCTACGCCGAGCTGTCGCAACGCGCACGCCGGTTAGATATCGGCAACGAACTGGCTCCCCCGATCGCTGATCTGGAAGACGTGATCCGCTCCAAGCAGGCCGCAAACCGTCCGAAAGATCTGGCCGCACTTCCAACACTGCTCACCCTTCTCGCCGAAATGAAGCGTCGCGGATCAAAGTCAGAATGAACGAGGTCCGAGCCACGCCGCGCACACGCCGATTGCTTTGGTGTAACGTAGCGCCGTCATGTCTTCACCTTTCACGCGCCGGCCGGTGATTGCTTGGGCTCTGTATGATTGGGCCAACTCGGCCTTTGCCACCACGGTCATGGCCGGGTTCTTCCCTGTCTTCTTCAAACAGTATTGGAGCGCAGGCAGCGAAGCGACGGTGAGCACGTTCCGCCTGGGACTCGCCAATGGCATCGGCAGCCTGGTGATCGCCCTGTTGGCGCCCTTGCTCGGCGCCGCCGCCGATCGCGGGGGGGCCCGGGTCAAACTGCTGTCGCTCTTCACGGTCCTAGGCGTGGCCATGACGGGCGGATTGTATTGGGTAGAAAAAGGCGACTGGGAAACGGCGGTTCTCTTCTATGCGCTTGCCAGCGTGGGTTTTGCGGGCGGCATCATCTTCGCCGACTCGCTCATGCTCGATGTGGCCGAGGAGCAACAATTCGATCGCGTCTCCGCCTACGCCTATTCCCTCGGCTATCTTGGTGGTGGCTTGTTGTTCGCGCTGAACGTGGCGATGACGCTGAAGCCCGCTCTGTTTGGTCTACCGGATGCCGCGACCGCCGTGCGGCTGTCCTTCATCATGGTAGCGGTCTGGTGGGCCGTGTTCACGATCCCGTTGCTTTTGTGGGTTCGCGAGCGCCAGTCCGCCGCGCCGTTACCGCTATTGCGCGCGCTCGGCGCGGGCTTCTCCGAGTTACGGGGCACGCTGCATCAGATCTCGCGCTACCGCACCATTTGCCTGTTCCTCGCCTCCTATTGGCTCTACATCGACGGCGTCAACACCGTGATCAAGATGGCGGTGGACTACGGGCTCTCCCTCGGGTTTGAAGCGGCGAGTCTGATCACGGCGCTCTTGATCACTCAGTTCGTGGCCTTTCCCGCCGCGCTCGGCTTCGGCTGGGTGAGTGAACGGCTGGGCACGCGCCGGGCTCTGTTGCTGGCGATCGGGGTCTATCTCGCCACCACGGTGTGGGCGTATTGGCTCGACGATGTCGGAGACTTTTACGCCATGGCGGTGGTGATCGGGCTCGTGCAGGGTGGCATTCAGAGCGCCAGCCGTGCGTTCTACGGCCGGCTCGTGCCGCCCGATAAAGCGGGCGAGTTCTTCGGCTTCTTCAACATGATGGGCAAGTTCGCGGCCGTGCTCGGGCCCATCCTGACGGGCTGGGTCGCGGTCAGCACCGGCAGCTCTCGGCTCGCCATTCTTTCGCTCGTGCTCCTGTTCTTGTTCGGTGGCATCTTGCTGTTGCGGGTGCCCGACCCCGGCCCCCCCCGAGCGAGCACGAGCCACTGATGACCCACCGCCGCGTGCTCAGTGCTCTGGCATTGGCGCTCGGCTTGCTCAGGCCCGTGAGCGGCTCTGCCGCGGAGCTGCGCTACACGGCACCGAGGCGATGCCCCTCCGCCGAAGAATTGGCATTTCGTGTCGAGCGAGGGCTCGGTAAATCGCTCGAGCTGGTCCCCACGTCCCACTTCGGCGTGGAGATCCGTGAGGAGACAGGCACTTTCACGGCCAAGCTCAGCGCCCCCGATGCCGAGGCGCAGACGCGCGTGCGCGAGCTCAGCGCCCCGGATTGTTCGCAGCTCGTGGAGGCGCTCAGCGTTGCCATCGTGCTGGCGATTGCCGAGCTCGAGACTGAAGACACACCCACCCCGGAGTCACCCGAACCAGCGCCGAGCCCAGCCGACGCGATCGACGCACCGGCGTCTCCAACACCCGAGCCCGGCGCCGAAGCGCTCTCCAGCGAAACCACGACGAACACCTCGTTCGGCGTGTCCTTGTGGCTGCTCGGTGACATCGGTTCGCTGCCGTCGGCGGCGCCCGGCGTGGGGCTCAGCGCGCAGATCGGCCTTTCGAAAGTCTGGCTGCGCGCGCTCGGCGCAATCTGGCTCGATCAACACGTTGATCTGCCACTCGACGTGTCCCCGCCGCCGGGCGCCGATCTGAGCTTTTTTTCGGGCAGCCTCTCCGGCTGCTACGAAGCCCGCCCCGGCGGCTCGGACGGCATCTCGCTTTCGGGCTGCTTGACGCTCGAACTGGGCAGATTGTCCGGCCGCGGGACTGATATTGATGCACCGCTGGACGGCAGCGTGCTCTCGCTCGGCGCGGGTGCGGGGATCGAGCTGCGCTGGCGTCCGCCGGGCTCGGAGGTGCAATTGCACGCGCAGATCGGGGCCCTCGTGCCATTCAACCAAAACGAATTTTTCCTGAGGGACATCGGCGAGGTGCACCGCTCCGCCAACGTGGTCGGGCGCGCCGGGATCGGGGTGGGTTGGGCGCTATGATGACGGAACGGGCGGAGCCGGACACCAATGCCGATCAGCCCTCGTCCGATGTCACGCCCACACCTGGCACTCGAGCCTGATCCCGCCGCCGAACGCTCGCCGAATTTGCCGGCGGCGGACAGCGCGCGCTCGCAATTCGCGAGCGCCTACGCGGAACACTTCGCGTTCGTGTGGCGCACGTTGCGTTTGCTCGGTGTCTCGGATCACGCGCTCGAAGACGCCGCGCAGGACGTGTTCGGCATCGCCTACCGGCGCCTGAGCGAGTTCGAGGGACGCGCGCAGATGGGCACGTGGTTGTTTGCGATCGCGCGGCGAGTCGCCGCCAACTTTCACCGCCGCCAGCGCCGTAAGCTGTCCAGGCTGGAGCCGCTGACGGGGTCGGAGGTGAGCGGACAGCCGACCCCGCTCGCCGAGGTCGAAGCGCGCCGCACCGCGGACGCGATGGTCGCGTTCTGCCAGACGCTCGATGAAGAACGCCGCGCCTTGTTCGTGCTCGCGCTGATCGAAGACCTGCCCGTGCCCGATCTCGTCGTGCCATTGGGTATGCCCCTCAATACTCTGTATTCGCGAATCCGCGCGCTGCGCCAGAGGTTGCGAAATTTTCTCGAACTCCGCGAGGTAGAACGGTGACAGACAGCGATCCCATCGAGCGAGCGTTCGCGATCGCCCGCGCCGGGCTCGATCCACAGGCTTCCGCGCGAGATCGCGTGTGGTCGCGGCTCGAGACGGCGTTCCCCGAGCTCGCGGGCGGCTCAGCGCGGCCGGCGGATCGAGGCGAGCCCAACGATGCCGCGACCCCGGTGGCCGGCGCTCGCGGGCCCGGGTTCTGGCGGCTCGTGAAAGCGACCGGCGCGACGGGCGCAGCCTCTGCGGCGTTGCTGGTCGCGGGTGGCTTCGCGGCGGGTTACTCGATGAGGTCGTTCTCCCACGAAGCTCAGGCGGCACCGCCTCCCGTCACGGCTTTGGACGCACGCTTTGCACATTCCGAGAACGCCCCGGCGCCGCTGGCCGCCCCGGTCACTGCAGAGGCACTCGCGGGCCCGCCACCCGCTGCCTCGTTGCCCGTGTCGCCAACGGACAGCGCAAATGCCCGAGCGACGAACGACGCCCGAACGGAAGCGGAGCGCCCCGCGCGCTCCGTGCACAAGGCCAAGCCCGCGACTTCGGATCTCGATGCCGAGCTCGTGCTCTTGAGGCGCGCGGAGCGGGCCATTCGCTCCGATACACCCGAGCTCGCGCTCGCGTTGCTCGACGAGCTCGATCAACAGCATCCGGCGTCACCGCTCTCGCAAGAACGTGACGCCACGCGCGCCATGGCCTCGTGCCGCAGCAACGCCGTCAATGCGCCGGACAACGCACGCGCTTTTCTCGCCGCGCATCCCGAGAGCGTGTACCGCGCGAGGGTCGAGACCCTTTGTGAGCTCGTGCCGAGAAACCGCGAAAATTCGGCACAGCCAACGGACTCGCCCGCGCCGGACACCAATGCTCGCTGAAGGAGACACCATGTTCCAACAACGACAAACTCACGTTCGACCCAGTTCACGACTCAGCGCTCGATTGTGCTCTCGACTCTGCCTCGCCCTCAGCGCGCTTTCGTTCACTGCAGCCTGCTCCGCCGATCCCGTCGACCTCGGCAGTGACGTCGCCGTGGATCGATCGGCATTGAGCTCTTACGCCGCGGTGTGGATCGGCTACGTCGAAGGCAGCACGTTTGACTCCGGCTCCGATCGGATACAGCTCGAGCTCGACGAAGCGGGCAACGGCACTATGACACTGGGAGAGGGCGAGCCTCCGCCCTTGCCCACCGATCCAGAAAATCCGTTCAATGAAGCAGTTCCGGGCACCTTGCAGGTTTTCGAGTTCCTCGCCATCAGGGAAGGACTGCCGTATGGAATCGCGCATGCGATCGTCGAGGACGAGCGCTTGCGCGTCCGCACCACCAGCACGGCGCTCTACCTGGAGGCAGCCTGCGCGCTTCAAGAGCCTGTCACGCCGTTCGAGCCGGTCGAAAACGCCTCTTGCTTGCCGCCCCACGTCAGGTCCAGCGGTGGTCCCTACGGTGAAGGTTGCTTCCTGGACGACACATCTGGTTCCATCGGAGCCGGGTCCCCCAGCGCGATCTCATGCGCTCGGCTCCTGCTTTGCAAGGGCGTCTGCAGGTGCGATGAAACCAACTGCTTTTACGAACGGAGTGACGACGACACGATCACCATCGATGCGGCGTTTGACGTCGACGATCCGACTCGCCTGGTCGGCAGCATGGGGCTCCGCACGATTCGCCTCCGCCGCCAATGAGCGACGATAGGCTCAGAATCTTTCAGTGAGACAGGCCGTCCCAGCGCCTTTCGAGGCAAAATTGCCGCACCTGGCGGATCGAGGCCGCTCGGCCATTTGCTGAGCACCGCCGGGCTCTGCTAATCCGATTCCTGGCTCGCCGGTGAGCCAAGAATCGGAAAGGCGACCCATGCAGCACTCCACCGTCAAGTCCCGATCGAGCTGGCTCGTTGCGCTGGCCATGGCTGTCAGCGGATCGAGCGTGGGTTGTCTGGGTGACTCCGCGATTGGCGAGGAGCCCGCCACGGACGACCGCGAGCTGACGCCGGACGCAGACGACTCACCCGGCTCTCAGACGTCCCAAGACGACACCAACGACGCGAACACCAATGAAGGCGACCCCAACCCGAGCGGGCTGGACGATCCAGCGCCCCCGGCGACCAGCGAAGACAACGGGAACGCGGCAAACGAGCCCCTCGCTCCGCCCCGCCTCGACGTCGCGGACACGGCCTATTGCGAGGACGTGGCCGATTGGGATCCGGAGTGGGTCGAGTTCGAGGAAGAAGTGTTGCGCTTGGTCAACGAGGCCCGCGCGGGCAACGCCGACTGCGGCGTGGAGGGGCAAAAACCCCCGGTGCCACGGGTCACGACGGACCCCATTCTGCGCTGCTCGGCGCGCCTGCATTCGCTCGACATGTACGAGCGCGATTTCTTCGACCACACCAACCCCGACGGCGTCAACCCCTTCCAGCGCATGGATGCTGCCGGCTTCGCGGGCCGCGGCAGCGGCGAGAACATCGCTGTCGGCCAGACCACTCCCGAGCAGGTGATGGAGAGCTGGATGGATAGCGACGGGCACTGCGCCAACGTGATGCGCGTCAACTTCACGACGCTGGGCGTGGGTTTTCACCCCGGCGCCGGGCAACGCGGCCTGGGCAGTAATTTTTGGACGCAGAATTTCGGCGCGCCGCCTTTCTGACGCAGTATCTAGCAGAGGCCGTCACCGCGCTGATTCGCCACAGACGGGCACCCGGCTAGATCGACCCAGCTCGGAAAAGGCGCTGGCTGGCGGGAACGATCCCGCCTATATGCGCGCCATGTTCGACTTCAGCGTTTTCGGAACCGCCGAGGGTTGGATCAGCCTGCTCTCCCTCTCGGCGATGGAGATCGTGCTGGGCATCGACAACATCATCTTCATCTCCATCCTGTCAGGCAAGCTGCCCGCTGCCGAGCAGCCGCGCGCGCGCACCGTGGGCCTGATCCTGGCGCTGTTCATGCGCCTGGGCCTGCTCTTCACGATCTCGTGGATGATGCGGCTCACCGCGCCGCTCTTCACGGCCCTCGGCCAGGAGATCTCTGGACGCGACCTGATCTTGCTCGGTGGCGGCCTGTTCCTGGTCGCCAAGGCGACCTATGAAATCCACGACAAGCTCGAAGTGGAGCATCACGAAACGGCCGAGATCAAAACGCGCGGCGCGTCCTTTGCCTCGATCTTGATCCAGATCCTGCTGCTCGACATCGTGTTTTCGCTCGACTCCGTGATCACCGCCGTGGGCATGGCCCCGGCCATCAGCATCATGATGCTGGCCATGGTGATCGCCGTGGGCGTGATGCTGATCTTCGCCGGCCCGATCGGCTCGTTCGTGGAGCGCCACCCCACGATGAAGGTGCTCGCGCTGTCCTTCTTGCTGTTGATTGGCGTGGTGCTCGTGGCAGACGGCCTCGGGCAACACATCTCGAAGGGCTACATCTACTTCGCGATGGCCTTCGCGCTCCTGGTGGAGATGATCAACCTGCGCCTGCGCAAGGCCCGTGCGCCCGTGACCTTGCACTCTCGCTTCGAGGACGAGTCAGTCAAGCAGGGCCGCTGAGCGCGGCCTGGCCCCGGGCTTTCACGGGCAGGTGTCCTCGGTGATCACCAGGCCAGCGTTGCAGAAGTCCTCCGGCGCGCCCCCGAAGTGCTCGAGGTAGAAGTTCTCGAACACCGCCGCGTCAAAGCAATCCGCGCGTAACGTCCAGCCCCAGGCGCTGGCTGCCCAGCGAGTCGTCAGCGTCTCCGACGGGGTCAAGATGACGCGCCGCTCAGCGCCTTGACCCGCGCAAGCCGGATCTACGGGCAGCCCGTCGATCATGGCCTCGGCCGCAGCCACCTCCGCTCTGCAGCCTTCAGCGCCGCAGTTGTACCAGTAGACGATCGTTCCGTGCTCGAGCGAGTGCACGAGGAACCCCTCCGGCACGGCGAAGTCGTAGTTCTGGAACGCCGCCCAGCGAAAATAGTGCGGGCCCCCGCTCGGGGGATTCGTGTCGTAGCTGATCGGAGCGCACAGATCCTGGTGGACCCCGACCCCCACAGTGGGTTGCGCGATGACGGGATTGCACTCGCCCGCCGCCGCATCGCCGGGGGGCGTATTGCCCGCTCCCGCGCCAGCGGACCCGCCACTGCCGCCCGCGCCGGGATCGGTTCGTTCGCTCGAGCCGCACGCCAACACGGCGGGAATGACCCAAGGAATGAGCCGCATCAGTGCCTCGCTTTCAGACCGCCAGCCAGGACGCCAGCGACAAGAACGTCCCCATGCTGGCCACGTCCGTAGCGGTGGTCAGAAAGATGCTCGATGCCGTCGCCGGGTCGGCACCGACGCGCCGCAGGGCGAGCGGCACCACGGCGCCGAAAATACCGCTGACCGTACAGCTCACCGTCATCGAGATCATCACCACCAGCGCGAGCGGCAGCGCAGCGGGGTTCTGCTGCGAACGTGCCAGGAGCAGCATGCCGAGCCCCGCGGTCAAGCCCACGAGCACACCGTTAATCAGCCCGAGCAGCGCCTCTTTGCTCACGACCGCGAGCGCGCGGCCCGGATGCAGCTCCCCGAGCGTGATGCCGCGCAGCGACACGGCCAACGCCTGGCAACCGGTGTTACCCGACTGCCCCGCCAGCACCGGCAGAAAAACGGTCAGCACGACCATTTCGTCGAGCGTGTCTTGAAATACACCCACCACGGCCGCGGCCACGAACGCGGTCAGCAAGTTGAGCTGCAGCCACGGGTGCCGGAACTTGAAGCAGCGCTGCCAGGGCGTGCCCAGGCGCTCCTCCCGCTCCACGCCGACCATACTGCCGGCTTGCGCGCTGAGCTCGAACGCCTGGTGCTCGAACAAGGTCTGCCCCCGCACGAGGCCGACCAGCTTCCCCTGATCGTCACACACTGGATAGACGGGGAAATGCCGCTTGAGCGCCTCGCGCATCGCGTCCGTGAGCGACAGCTCCGGTTTGAGCGAAAATGGGTTCTTCACCATCAGCTCGGATATTTTCTGATCGGGCCCGGCAAACAGCAGCTCTCGAAACACGAGCACACCGACCA
>JAYWEH010000579.1:0-7904 GCA_043780025.1 Deltaproteobacteria bacterium | reverse complement strand
ACAACTTGCGCCAGACCGTGCTCGACCAGCTGGCACTCACGCGCGCGCTCGGGGCCTGCGCTGAGCCCGGCGCCTGCGGCGCTCTGCGCGTCGACGCCGATCGCATCAGCTATGTGGGTCAATCACTGGGCGCGCTGATTGGCACCGTGAGCGTGGCGATGAGCGACTTGCCCGTCGGGGTGTTGCACGTCGGCGGCGCCGACTGGCTCACGGTATTGACGGACACCGCGACGCTCGGCATCCGCTGCCCGTTAATCGATGCCTTGATTCAGAGCGGGGTGATGGCGGGCGAGCTCTGGAGCGGTGGCGCAAACACCGCTGCCACGTGTGTGGGTGAGAGCTGGAAGACGGATCCCGGCTTCGTGCAGTTCAGTCAGGCGGCGCGCTGGGTGCTCGATCCGGTCGATGGCGTGAACTTTGCGTCCGCATACCTCCGTGAGGACGCGCCAAACGTTCTCCTGGTCGAAGTGAAAGACGACCCAGTGGTGCCCAACACCGCGACGGAGGCCTTTGGGACGCTGCTCGGGCTCAGCAGAGCTCCCGCGGCAACCGCCAGCGCCGCAACGCCCGATCCCTCTCCCGCCGCGGCCGAGCCTGGCTCACGCTGGATCGTCTATGCGAACTTGCCCGGCAATGCGGCGCTCGGATTTCCGGGCAACGCCTATGGCCACGGCTCGTTGCTAGCGCCCGCGCCCGCGTCCAGCACCCAGGGCGAACAAAGCGGCGGCCTGGGTACGGCGCTCCTGCGTGTCGACACGCTGACTTACCTGCTCACCCACCCTTGAAAAGTCACCGCCATGCGTTGTTCACCGTCGCTGCACGCTTCACGCATTCGTTGGGTATTGCCGTGCCTCGCCGCTGGCTTGTTGTCCCGAGAGGTCCGGGCCTCGGGTTTCCATATCGACGAGCAAGATGCTCGTGCGACCGGGCGCGCGGGGGCGATCATCGCCTCCACGCGAGGGGCATCGGCCGTCTACTATAACCCCGCGGGGATCGCGCAGCTCGAAGGTTGGAATGTCGGCCTCGGTGCTTCCTTTGTAGCGCCGCGTTCCGAGTTTGCCGCTGCCACGGATGGCACCGTAACGGAAGCCGTCGATAACACGTTCGCCCTGCCGCACGCATACGTGAGCTACCGAATCAACGACGTGCTCGCGCTCGGCGTGGGTGCCAATGCGCCGTTCGGACTCGGCCTCGAGTGGCCCGAGACATCCCCGGGGCGAGCCGCCGTACGCAAGGCCCAGCTGCAGACGTTCTTTCTCATGCAAGTGCTGGCACTCGACGCCTCGGCATGGGTACCCGGGCTCGCGTTTGGCGTGGGGCTCGACATCGTGCCCGCCAGCGTTCGGCTCGAACGGGACATCCTGTTCGGGCAAGATGTGGGCAACGTGGCGCTGTCCGGTACGGCGCTCGGCGTCGGAGGTCGCGCGGGTGTCTCGTACCGCCCGCCGTCACTGCCGGGCTGGTCTTTTGGCGCGACCTACCGAAGTCCGGTTCAGCTCGACTTCGCCGGCAACGCGGATTTTGATGCCAGCCCGACCTATCGAGCGAGCCTGCCTCCGGACGGTAGCGTCAAGACCAGCGTGCGTTTGCCCCAGACTATCGGCGCAGGCGTAGCCTTTCGTCCGATCCCCGAATGGGAGCTCGAGCTCGACGGAAGCTGGCGCGGTTGGTCGAGCTACGACAGTCTCTCTATCGAGCTGCCGGACGGAAGCGAAACCGTCTCGAACAAAGACTGGCGCGACGCTTTTGCGCTCCGGATCGGCACTGAATACACCCTCGCAGAACGCTGGTCGGCACGCCTCGGTTTCATCTGGGATCAGACACCGGTGCCGGCGACCACGCTCGATTTTCAGTTGCCCGATGCCAACCGCATCGACATCTCCTTCGGCGTCGGCGCATTGCTCACGTCGGCGGTGCGCGTCGATGTCGCGGCTTTGCACGTGCTGAACCAGGAACGCCAGACGGCCTCGGACAACGCGCTCGAGCCCCCGATCAAGGGGGAATTCGGCATCAGCGCGTGGGTGGTGGGCGTAAGCCTCGGCGTGGCGTTCGACGCCGGGCCCTCGGATGAGCCGGACGCCATGGCGGTTGCCGATCCACCGGTCGAGAACGAGGGCGAGTGCGCGCGCCCGTTGCGCATCCGAGCGCACGAACACCTGTCACGCTGCGAGCGCTAGCCCTCGCTCCAGCCGGGGCATTCGAAATTCCCATCGCTTCATTGGAACCGTCGTACTAGTGGAGCTGCTCGACGCGGCACATCAGAGAGCAGCCGTCGCCGTTCAGCAGGTTGCCGTCGTCGCACTGCTCTCCCTCTTGGCGCTCACCGTCGCCGCAGCGCAGGGCGTGCTGGCATGTATCGGTGCAGCTTCCGTAGCTGCCGTCATTGTCACCGTCGTCGCATTCTTCGCCGAACACGGCGTCAATTTCGCCGTCGCCGCACTCGGCCGGCAGCTGGCAGCCGGGAGCGCAACCTTGGCCGTAGCCGCTCAGGTTCTCGCCGTCGTCGCAAGCTTCGCCGTCGCCAGCGTCAAAATTGCCGTCTCCGCAATAGTTCCCGCGGGAGAGGCAGTCACCGCCGCAATGGCCGTAGCTGCCGTCGTTGGCGGCCTCACCATCGTCGCACAGCTCATTGTTCGCGACGACACCGTCGCCGCAGGTTGACCTGCACACGGACTTGGGTTTGTTGAAGTCCTTGAGCGTGACCTTGAAATTGGAGCCGCACTCGTTGCGCTCCGCGTGGAACAACACGATCTCGTAGACGCCACCCGGGTTGAGCTCGAGATCGAGGTCCTGGAAATCGGCGTGGTGGCCATTCACGTCGGCCGTGCCATCGGCGGCATCGCCCGCGGCCGCGCCGTCCGTATCCGCGTCCAGCACGAAGCTCGCGGTCTGGCTGACGTGGAGCCCGCCCAGATCGAGCACGAGCTTGCCGTTCACGAACACCCACAGGTCGTCGTCGCCCCTGAACTCGAACTCCTCACCACCCTGGTATTCGAACCAGAAGTGGGTCTCCGACGTGAAGGAGACGTTGTGCTCACAGGTCGCATCCGCCAAGCGTTCCTCGCCCGCATCGACCCAGCCGGCGTCGTCGAGCGGATAGAAGTTGCTGCTCGCGTCAAACACGTACGTGCCCAACACGACGTCGCGCGTGAGCGTCAAGCTCTGGAGGACTTCAATGTTGTTGTCGCTGGCGGAGTCATACCATTCCGCAAATGCGCCGGCCCCGTTGAAATTCGGCCGTGACCCGTCCACGTAGAGGTGGCCCGGATTATCATCGCAGTCGTCATCCGGGCAGCTGTAGACGGGGCGACCGTCGCTGCCGAGCTCGAACTCGACCACATTCGGAACACCGCTGCCGCCGAGGCGGTTGAAGTCGATGTGAAAACAGGGCTCAGGCTTCTGATCGCTGGCTGTTTCGTTGATCGGATTATAGCAGGTCGTACTGCTGCGCAGGCTGTTGTCATCACCGATGAAGTCACGGAAGATGACCGGCAGCGGCAGCGTCGCGGGTGGCTCGCCCCCCTCGAGCTCGCAGGCATAACCGGCCTCGATTTCGCACGACGCAGAACAACCGTCGAAGCTCCGATTGTTTCCGTCGTCGCAGGGCTCGTTGGCAAAGCGTTGGCCGTCACCGCACACGGCTGCACAGACACCGTCACTGCACTCGGGTTCGCGCTGGCAATTGTAACAGCCGTCGAACGGGCGCTGGTTGCCATCTTCGCATTGTTCCCCGCGCTCGACGTCGCCATCCCCGCACTCAGTCAGCTCGCAGCCGGCGGCGTCGCAGTCGTAGCCCTCGTCGATCTTGCAGTCGTTGCAGCCTAGTGTCGAGGTCGCGCCGAAATCGCATTCCTCGACGTCGGCCACCAGGCTGTCGCCGCAGACGGTGGCCTCACAACGCAGGCCAGCGACCACACACGACCAACCGGCTTCCACCTGATCGCAAGCCGTGCCGCAGCCGTCACCGTCGAGCTGGTTACCATCGTCACACAACTCCGCGCCCATGATGGCGCCATCGCCGCACTCCACCGTCGAGACGCAGCTTTGGCCGGGGACCGGGCAAGCGGAGTCCCGCTCGAGCTCCGCGCAGGTCGCCGAGCAGCCGTCACCCGACTCGCTGTTGCCATCGTCGCAGGCCTCGCCACTCTGCACGATGGAGTCGCCGCAACCTTCGATGACAGGCGTCGTGCCACCTGTTCCTCCGACAGCGGCGCTCGCCCCTTCACCGCCCAGGCCACCCACGTTGAAGCCGAAGGCTCCGCCGAAGTTGGCGCCACCGGAGTTGGCTCCACCGGAAGCACCCGTACCGCCAGTTCCGCCACTGCCGGATGCACCGCCCGTGCTCGGAGCAGAACCGCAATGCAAGAGACCGATCGGCAGGAGCACGGTGCTGATGAAGCTGAGGCGGAGACGGCGTGACATCTGAAACCTTGAACGGCTTCGGGCGGCAGCTCTCGAATCAATGCACGCGCCGAAATGGCGCGATCGTCGATTTGAATTGCGGAATTGTTCCCCGCGCGAACGCCTGCCGCGCCGAGGGCCCGCGGGTGACAGGTGTCCCGGACATACACCAGTCGCCCGCCGGTGCAGGAAATGCTACGCGGTGCACGAGCATGGCCGCTCTCGCCGAACGCCCTGGACCTCACCTGCTGGTCGACACGTATTCGCTGTTTTTTCGGGCCTATCACGCGCTGCCCGAGATGAACACGAAGAGCGGCGAGCCAACGTCGGCGCTGTACGGCTTCAGCGCGGTGCTGTTGAAAGAACTGCGAGAACAGCGGCCGTCGGGCATCGCCTTCGCCGTGGACGCTCCCCAGAAGACTTTTCGCCACGAGCGTTACGCGCGCTACAAGGCGCAACGCGAAGCACTCCCGAGCGGGCTAGTCGCGCAACTCCGGCGCCTGGGTGAGCTGCTCGCCGCCTTTGAGGTCCCGGTATTGTGTGTGCCTGGTTTCGAAGCGGACGACATCCTGGCGACGCTTGCGCAGCGATTTCGCCGCGAGGGCACCCCTGCCGTCGTGATGAGTGGCGATCGGGATCTGTTGCAGCTCGCGCACGGCGGAATTCGCGTGTTGTTCGTGGGTGCGCGCGGGCAGAAGCCCGTGATGTATGACGCCGAGCGAGTGCGAGAGCGCTTCGGGGTGACACCTGAGCAGCTGCCGTCCTGGGCCGCGCTGGTCGGGGACACCTCCGACAATTTGCAGGGCTTGCGGGGCGTGGGTCCCCGCACCGCGGCCAAGTGGGTGCAGGAGTTCGGGAACGCCGAAGCCTTGCTGGCGCGCGCAGCCGAGGTGCAGCCGGAACGTCTGCGCCGGGAACTCGAGGCCCAGCGCGAGCGGCTCCTCTTAAATCAGGAACTCGCCACCCTGCGCACCGACGTGCCGCTAGCGCCCGGGCCAGCGAGCGCGCCACTCGGGAGCGCCGCCCTGGAGCACCTGCGCAGCTTGTTCGAGGTTTTGGAATTCAGGAGCCTGCTGGCGCGCCTGGATGCGCTCTCCGCTGACCGATGACGTTGGTGCTCGTTACTGATCAAGCATATCGCGCGGACACCGACGGCTCCCCTGGGCAGTGAACAGCCCAGAGGCAGCATGGCTCGCTAGAAAGCCACACGGGGCATGGCGGCAGCATCGAGGTTTTGCCGCATGCCCGCGAATCCACGCTGCAACACCGCTTCAAAACGGAACATGAGCCCTGCGCCCCGCAGCTGGAATGCGGCTTGCAGGCTGAACGCTGAGCTCGGGTTTCACCGAGCCACCCTATCGCCAAGGAGCTCATCATGAAGCCGTGCTTGCCATTTGCTTTTGGAACTTCTGCACTCCTCGCATTGCTCGCAGCGCCTTCTCCGGCGCATGCAGCGCTCGAGGCTTGCGGCGGCGTCTATCTATCGACCACGGCCCAGTGCGAGTTCCGCCGCGCACAGGAGTGTGAAGAGCGCTGTGAGGTGGTCTCCGTAGAAGAGTCTTGTGCGGCGAACCTTTACACGAGCTGCGAGACGGATTGCCGCTCCGTGGTGACCACGGAGTGCAGCGAGACGTGTTCGCCTGTCTGCGTGCAAGAGTGTATGGCAGCTCCGGAAGAAAGCTCGGGCCAGATCTGTCGTGACAGCTGCCTCTCGGACTGCGACGCAAAATGTGCCAATGCCGCCAATCCAGCCTGCTGCCGGCGCGCGTGCCCGCACACCTGCAACCGCCGCTGCGAAGAACGCTGTAACGAGGACGATCAGCAGGTGGAATGCGAGACCAAATGCACCACCGCCTGTGACGGCACCTGCGTTTCGACGTCCGATACGAACTGCCAGGTCGACTGTCAGACGCTGCAGTGGGAGAGCTGTCAGACCACGTTTCGCGAGGAGTGCCACACCGATTGCCGTGACAAGGGTGGCGCCATCTTCTGTGACGGTCAGTTCTTGAAGGTCACGAACCTGGAGGACTGCGCGGCAGAGCTATCGGGCTTGCTCTCGATCAGCCTGGACATTGACGCCGACATCGATCTCGATGTCGACGCGGTCGTGGACACCGACGACGACGGCGAGCGGGGGTCCGTCAGCTGCGCGATGAGCGCGCCGGTCGCGCCCAAGGGCACCCTGTCCGGGCTCGGGCTCGGGTTGACGGCACTACTCGCTGGAGCCGCCATCGCCCGCCGGCGCCGCTAAAGCGCCCGGTACGAGCTCTGTCGCAGGCTAACGGGTAAGCTTGCGACATGAGCTCGGGCAAGCTGGAGGCCGTGGTGGCCATCGTGGAGCGCAATGGTCGTTTCTTGATGGGCAAGCGCAGCGCGCACAAGCCGAGCGCGCCCGGATACTGGTGCCCGGTGACCGGGCGGGTAGAACCCGGCGAATCACAGGCGGAGGCCGTCGTGCGCGAGGTGCGCGAAGAGACGGGTTTGCACGTGCTGGCGCTCGAAAAGGTGGCCGAGAGTGATACCCACGACGGAACCACCGTGTTGCATTGGTGGCGAACGCAACTCGTGGGAGATGCGGTCGCTCGGCTCGCGAACGACGAGCACTCCGAGCTGCGCTGGGTCACCCCGGAACAGATGGGGGCCCTCCACCCCGTTTTCCCCCAAGACCTGGGTCTATTGCTCTGCGTTGCGGAGCGTTAGAACCGCTCGCATCGATGCCACGGCTGTGGCACAAATGCGGCCCTGACCGCCGTCGGCAGCCTCGGAGATCCGTCGAAGGCACCGTGTCCACGCTGGCACTCGCATTGCTAATGTCGCTTGCTACCGCGCGGCAGGTCCCGACCCGCGCGCCAGCGGATCACCATGAAGAAACAGAAGTTACAGTCCAATCCGCCCTCCCGCATTACCCGCAGCACCCCCACACGTTCCCCGTCCAAGCCGGCCACGCGCCGCCGGGAGACCACCGCCAAGAAGGTGACCGCCGTGACCGATCAGTTCTCCTCCACCACCCTGCCCGCATTCTCCCTCGAGGCAGCCTCTCTCGAACCCCGGTCTGCACCCTCTTCGACTGCCATGCCTTCAACGGTCGTGCCTGCCATGGGGATGCCTTCCACGGAGCACCGAGGCGAGTCCGCGCGCGGCAGCGAACCACCGCCGTCGGTGCGGAAACTCGACGCCACCGCGGCCGCAAATTATCGTCGAGCCTACGTCTCGGCGCGCGTCATGAACGCAGACGGCCGGTTCCGTTTGGATGAAGCCCGTTTCGCGCAGTCGCTCGCCGACTTGAGGGTGGATCCGCTGATCGAACAGGACCTGTACACCTGGGCGCTGCTCGCCGCGGCGGACGGAGACGCCGCGCTCTTCGCGGAGGAGATGTTCGAGCGGCGCAGCGCCTGAATCGTCAGTTCACACTGTATCGTCAGTTCAGATTGATCGTCAGTTCAGATTGATCGTCAGTTCAGATTGATCGTCAGTTCAGAGTGGCATGCTTGCGCGCTTCGGGA
>JAYWEH010000578.1:0-3347 GCA_043780025.1 Deltaproteobacteria bacterium | reverse complement strand
CGTTCAAACCGAAAACATTGAGGATTTAAGCAAACATGGCAGGTATTAGCGTCGGAGGCCACGGTGGTAAGCGCGCGGTCAACCAAGAGCTGCCACTGATTCCGTTCATCGACTTTCTGCTCTGCCTCGTGTCGTTCTTGTTGATTACGGCGGTGTGGACGCAGATGTCGCGCATCAATGCAGACGCCCGCGTGCCGGGTCCGCCGGATCCGGACAGGGAAATCGAAGAGCAAAAGAAAGATCGCACCCTGCACGTCGAGATGCGCGGGGACGAGAAGTTCCAGCTCGTGTGGAAGGAAGGCAACACCGTGATCAACACCATCGACGTACCGCGCAAGCAGGTGCAGACCGGTGGTGACGAGTACGGCTACCCCGACCTGGCCACCAAGATCACCGAAGAATGGGGCCGTGACGGCAGCCACCGCGCGGAGAGCGATCTGAAGCGTGATCAGGCCGTGCTGCACACGGACAACACGACCACGTTTGAGGACATCATCGCGGTGATCGACGCGGTCTACTCGCCTCAGCGCGATATCAAGCTCGGCAACGCCGTCGAGCAAATCCCCGCTTTCAACCTCACCTTTGCGGTGAACTGACATGTCATCAGGAAAAGCACTTTCCCGTTTTCATCAGCCCATTTCGGTAGCTGGCCGGCGCCTGCTCAAGGGAGTGCCGCTCAAGTTTGTCGCCAAGAAGGTGTCGGGCGGCGGGGCCAAATCGGTCAACCACGACATCCCGCTGATCCCCTTCATCGACTTCTTGCTCTGCATCGTGCTGTTCCTGCTCGCGAGCTTCTCGGCTTCGGGCGAGTTGCCGGTGGACAAGAACGTGCAGTTGCCGTCCGCGGACAACGTGGACGACATGACGATGGCACCGATGGTGGCCATCACAGGGCAGATGATCCTGGTCAACGGCAGCCCTGCCGGCACGACGCGCGCGGTGACGGAGGCAAATCGGCTGCAGAAGCTCGACGAGCTCTACAACGTGCTCAAGACCACTCGGGAGGTCTGGAAGCAGATCAACCCGGGCAAGGAGTTCCCGGGCGTCGCGGTCCTCCAGGTCGACAAGAAGGTCCCCGCGGTCATCGTGAAGAGCGTGTTCCAAACGGCCGCGCAGGCGGGCTATCCGAACATCAGCTTCATGGTGAAGAACCGCGGCGGCGGGAAAAAGAAGAAGTGAGCGAAGCCGCAGGCGGGCAATTCGACGCTCGCCTGCGTTAGATCTTCGCGGGCAGATTCTTCGCGCGCCACGGCCTTTCAGCAGGACGAACGGGGAGATCACCTTGCCTCTCGGACCGGCTAGGGTGAAGGGCAAGCATGGTCCTGAGGCCGCAGGATAAAGAGCGCGGGTTAGAGGCAGTCAACCAGTCGCGGGCGGTGCGGCGGCGTGCGCTCGTGGTGGGGCGTGTGCCGATGCGCGAGGTCGCCACCCGCTTTTGGCTCGCGACGTTTGCCGGCCTGATCGTTTTTGGCGTGGTCTATTACCGCTACGCGCAGAGCGAGCTCGCGGACCAAAAGAGTACGCTCGCTGCGCGCCAGCGCGCAGTAGCCCTCGGGGTGGGCGCTGATGCGGCGCCACTCCGGGACAAGCTTGAAGCGTGGGTCGTCGCCCTCGCAAAGGCCGCGCCCGAGCTGAGCCAGATCGCTCCCAACATTTCGCTCGAAGCCATCTCTCGGGGCCCCGGCGTGTACCTGCGGCTTTCACACGCTGATGCGGGCTCCGTCGAGGGGATCCGGCGCGCGACGCGCGGGTCTCTGCGCGATGGTTTCACGGCATGTCTATTCGTCGGGCGGGCGGGCGATCTCACACAGGGAGTGGAGTGTCGGGACACGTCACCTTGCGGTCCGGGCGAGCTGTGCAGTGATTGGGGTGTGTGCGCGCCCCCGAGCCAGCCCTATCACCTCGAGCTCTTGAACCAGGCCCTGCGCGTCGTCGAGTCGGACTGGCTCCGCAAGCTCGAAGGGGCGGGCAGCGATCTCGAATTGCTAGCGCTCGAGCTCGACCTCGAGGATGCAGCCAAACATGAAGTGCCCGCCGCCGTGGAGCTAGTGAAGCGCAGCAAGTTCTTTACGGTGCTCCTCGACGAGCCGTCAGACGCCGGCTCGGCTGCGCTGCCCGCCGACGCGGGCGTAACGGAGTCGGCGGAGGAGCGCATGCAAACCGCGGATCACTTCGTGCGCATCGGCATTTGGGACATCGAGCGAGGAGCGGCCGTCGTGCAGTTGCGCTTGGAAGCGGCGGGGCGCTTCTTGAGCGTGGGCAAGCGGATGGCCGAGCTCTCCGGGGTGCGTGCAGAGCAGCGCCAGGCCAACAACTGTGCGCTAGCCATGGAGCTCCGGGACCAGCTCACCGAGCGTGCCGCTGGCAGTCGATTGGGGGCGATTGGGGGCCAGCCGTCCTCCGCTGCTGCGGACACTAGGGGAGATCTGGTAGCGGGGGAGTGAACGGGCGCGTAAGAGCCTGTCCCTCACCTCCATGTACCGCCTCCTAATCAAGCCGCTGTTGTTCTCATTGCCGGCCGAGCTGGCTCATTCGCTGGCTTTCTGGCTGTTGCGCGTATTTCACCGGTTGCCATTGGTCGCTCGCTTGATGCGAGCGATCTGGTGGGTGGATGAGCCGGCGCTCGAGGTGCAGGTCATGGGGCTGCGATTTCCCAACCCCGTGCTCCTGGCTGCGGGATT
Source organism: Deltaproteobacteria bacterium (assembly GCA_043780025.1). Lineage (GTDB taxonomy): Bacteria > Myxococcota_A > Polyangia > Polyangiales > Polyangiaceae > SZUA-265. The sequence goes on along the minus strand of JAYWEH010000578.1, from coordinate 666 downwards.
CGACAAACACGCGCTCGGATACGAAGCGTTGTCGAGCCTGGGTTTCGGCGCCATAGAAATTGGGACGGTGACGGCCGAAGCGCAGTCCGGCAATCCCAAGCCGCGCTTGTTCCGCTTGCCCCGGGATCGAGCGCTGCTCAACCGCATGGGTTTCAACAACTCGGGGGCCCGCGCCGTGTCGGGGCGATTGACGCGCCGGCGCCGAACGCTGGTCGGCGTCAACATCGGCAAGACAAAGCGTGTGAGCGAGGCGGATGCCGTCGCGGACTACGTGGCGAGCGCCGAGCGCCTCGGCCCACTCGCGGACTATTTCGTCGTCAATGTCAGCTCGCCGAATACGCCCGGGCTACGAGACCTGCAGTCCACCGAGCGGTTGCGGCCACTGCTCAGCGCCGTCAAGCGCACGCTCGAGTCGCATTCAGCGGCGCCCAAGGTCCCGCTCCTGGTCAAGATCGCTCCCGATCTTTCCGATGAAGACGTGCTCGGCGTCGCGGACCTGGCCCTGGAACTCGGCATTGACGGGATCATCGCCACCAACACCACGGTGCTGCGCAGTGGGCTCTCGACCGGGTTTGATGCCGTCTCGGCGCTCGGAGCGGGCGGCATTTCGGGTGCGCCCCTCAAACAGAGGTCGCTCGAGGTCCTGCGCCTGCTGCGGGGGCGAGC
>JAYWEH010000577.1:0-3348 GCA_043780025.1 Deltaproteobacteria bacterium | reverse complement strand
CGGCCAGGCTCCGAGAATGCTCTCGAAATCCTCGGACCACTCATCGAGCGGTTCGAGAATCACCCGCCGACCGTCGCGACGGATGACCACTTCCGTCGCGCCTTCGGGAAACCGAAATGCCTGAGGCAAGCGCACGGCTTGGCTGCCGCCATTCTGGAACAACTTGGCGCGGTCGCTGCGGGGCATGCTTGTATGAACGGCAGTATATACGTTCGCGCAAGTCGTGCGTTCCGCCCACACGCCCTGCGAATATCCCCGAGCGTCATCGGTCCACGCAGGAACGACAGCGCCCAGCGCGGCTGCATCAGGCACGTATTGCCGGCGTTGGAGAGCGCGCGGTAGTCGAGGTCCATGGGGTTCTGGGTGGCGACCACGACGCCGATGCCGAAGGCGCGGCCCTGCTTCATCAGCGCGATGGGGTGGGCGGGATAGGCGCACCCGAAAACGTCAGTGTTCCCTTGTCCGCGCAATTCATTGCCACCGTCCGTCAGACCACGTCTTTGAGAATGAAGACCTGCTGCGAATCGCGTCGAGCGGAGCGTCGAGAAAGGCTCGCTGCCACATTCTTCGTGCCGCGTTTCGTCACCTGATCGCCTCCAGGTAGGGCCTGATGACGACGGCTACACGGTCGACAATGGCGGCTCGCATGAGCTCATCGACCGAGCCACGCTTGCGGCGGTATTCGGTGAGTGCCTCGATGGCGACATCGAGGCCGATCTTGTTACGGTACTTGAAGCAGTCCGCCAGCGTCTTCGCGGGCGAGGTGATCCGAACATCCACGCCTTCGAGTGAATGTGTCTCCACGCCGTGAGTGAGAGCCACCCCTGAGAAGCGGACGACGCGGAGTGGCGGCCAGTCCGCTGCCGGCTTCCGAGCTTTCACGCCGATCGCGATCCATACCTCGTGCGGCGATTGCGTCGAGAGCTTGTGAAACTGCAGCGCCGAAAGAAGGCATACGATCGCAGAACGAACTCGGACGCTCGCTTCGACGAGCGTATGATGCTCCGTGACCTTCTTGGATGGAGCCGCATAGAGGCCTCGGCCAACACGCTCGATGGCACCCGCAGCTACGAGCCTGCCCAGGGCCACGCGATTGACGCCCTCGGCTTCGAGGTCGCGGGTTCGCAGGACCCCCGCGCGACGGGTAAGCCGTGAAAGGCGGGCGGTACTCGGACGGGCAGAAGCCATGTTACAAACCGTTGTATATATATACTATATACCGACTAATTGTAAAGGGTCGAGCCGGGCACCGCGGGTACTGAGCTAGCGCCCACACGCCCTGCGAATATCCCCGAGCGTCATCGGCCCGCGCAGGAACGACAGCGCCCACCTCGGCTGCATCAGACACGTATTGGGTGTGGCGTGGACGTTGCGCACCAGGAACCAGCGTTGGCCGAGGCGGCGGATGACGTCGTCGAGCTCCGCGGCGCTGCCGCCGGCTTCGTGGGCGTTGGCCAGGCTCTCGACCACGCGCTCGCGATCGGCGTCGGTCTGGAGCCTGCCGACTGCCCAGAAGCCGGCGTTGGAGAGCGCGCGGTAATCGAGGTCCATGGGGTTCTGGGTCGCGACCACGACGCCGATGCCGAAGGCGCGGCCCTGCTTCATCAGCGCGATGGTGGGGCGCTTGGTGGGCGGGTTATGCGGGTGCGGCGGCAAGAGCCCGTACACCTCGTCGAAGACGATCAGCGCGCGGAGCTTGCGCGAGCCCGGCAGCGAACGGGTGTAAGCCAAGAGCTCCTCGAGCAAGACGCCGAGTACGAGCGCGCGCTCCTCGTCGTCGAGGTGGGCGACGCTGATGATCACGGCGGGGGTCTTGCCGTTCTTGGGCGTGAGCCACTCGCGCACGTCGAGCGAGCTGCCTTCACGCCAGCTGGCGAAGGTGGGGGAGGCGAGCAGGGTGTTGAGCGCGGCGGCGAGGCTCTTGCGCTCCTTGAGCGGCAGAAAATCGTTCACCGGCAGCGCGCCGATGGTCTCGATGGGCGGCTCGAGGACCTCTTTGAGCAGCGCGCCGAGCTCCGCGGTTTGGCCTTGCTCGAGCCGGCGTTCGGCGAGCACCGAGAGCAGCACGTGTTCGCGGCTCTTGGCCGGGTCGGCGTCTTTGCCGAGCAGACGCAGCACGAGCGAGATGGCGGCGCTGAGGGCGGCACGGCCCGCGTCGCGATCCGTGGTCCAGCTCGTGGAGCGGCGTTCGAGCGAGGAGAGGATGTGCAGCGGCTCGCCCGCGGTCGACCCGGGCGTGAGCACACGGATGTCGGTCTGCATGCGGAACTGCGCGATGTCGTCGGCGTTCAAGTTCCAGGAGCCGAGCTGGCTCTGGCGTTCCTGGGCGAGCTGCGCCGGCAGATCGGGCGCGGGCGGCTCGTCCGGCGCGCCATGGCCTTCCACCCAGCCCGCAAAGTGGGACGCATCAAAGGTGGGGAAGGCGAGCAGCAGATTGGGCAAGTCGCCCTTCACGTCGATCAAGATGGTCGGGATGCGCGAGCGCAGCGCCTCTTCGACCATGACGGTCAGCAATCCGCTTTTTCCAGAGCCGGTCATACCTAAAACGACTCCATGAGTCGTGAGGTGATGCGCCGGCACGTGGTGGGGCGACATGCTCCCGCCCTTGGCAGGCAACGACAAGCCCAGATACATTGGCCGCGGGCGGGACATGGTGTACTCCTTTCAGCTTCCAGCTCACGTGAGCGGCGGGGTTGCGGGCAGCCCGGTGGGGTTGTTGAAGACGAAGGTGGAGGTCGGGGTGGCTGCAGCGGTGGCTTCCTCGCTGTCCACGGTCTCGTCGTCGCTTTCGACGGGCTCATTGGGCTTGCGACCGCCGCGGCCTGCGTAGAGGGACGGCGCGATGTCGTCGGCGGCGTCGGGGCGCAGAAAGGAAACGGCGCGCCGCGCGTCTTCGTAGGCTCGCACGAACAGCGTGAATGCGCGCTGGCGATTTAGCGAGGCCTCGCCGACGGAGGGCGTGGCCTGATCGCGGGTGCCCACGGCTGCCACGAGGTCGAGGGCGAGTTCGGCTTGCCGGTCTAGATCGGTGAGGGATAGCGGTGTCTTGTGCTGGATGACGGACCAGCGCTCGCGGATCAGCTCGACGAGCGTTGCCACGTCCGCGGCGAGGGCGCGATAGCCGGAGACCTTCTTGATTTCCTTCAGGCGGCTGCCATCCACGAGTCCGTTGACCGCCAGGGCCTCGGCGCTCGTCAGGAGGCGTTCGCGCTCGTCATTCAGGGTTGTCGCGAGATCGACTAGGTCTGCCTTCGGCTTCGATGCGGCGCGCCACAGGGCGTGGGCGTGATGCATGGCTCGGGCGTATTGCTCGAGTTTGTCGAAGCGGGTGAAGTCGAAGAGCTTGAA
>JAYWEH010000576.1:0-7923 GCA_043780025.1 Deltaproteobacteria bacterium | reverse complement strand
TCGAAGCGGGGCTCCGGGGCCCCGCGGGAATCAGCTCAGGGCGCCTGCAGCTCGGGGTCGCGCGAAGCGAACCAGCGGCTGGCGATGCGCACGGCGTTCGTCGCCGCGCCGAGGCGCAGGTTGTCGCCCACCACCGTGAGGCACAGGCTCTTGTTGCTCGCGTCTCGCGCATCGGGCCGCAATCGGCCCACCAGGGCGCGATCGCGATCCCGCGTGCAAGCCACGGCGCTGAGCCCGTCTCCGGCGGCGCCGCCGAGGTAGCGCACGAAGGGCGCCTTCTCGGCATCACCGAGCAGCGCGGCCACGCGATCGAGATCCAGCGGGCGCTCGAAGCTGGCCCACACGTTTTCATAGTGGCCCACCGCGACGGCGACGCGGCAGCACTGGGCGCTGATGGCGAGGTTCGGCAATTCGAGGATCTTCTTCGACTCGAACGTGAGCTTGCGCTCTTCTGACGAGAACCCGCTCTCGTCCGTGCCACCGTTATGCGGAACGGCGTTGCCGGCGTAGGCGCGCGGATCGAAGGCAGCGCCGAGGCGGTCCAGCTTTTCGTAACCGCGCCGGCTGTCCTCGAGAAAGGAATCGAGCGTCGCGATGCCGGCGCCGCTGACCGCTTGGTAGGTGCTCACCGTGAGCGAGGCGAGGCCGTAGGCTCGATGCAACGGTTGCAGCGCAAGGGCGAGCGGAATGGTGGTGCAGTTGGGGTTGGCGACGAGCGGCTCCGCCGGGGTCACGCGCTCGCTGTTCACGCCGGCCGTGACGAGCGGCACCTTGGGGTCGGCACGATACGTATTGCTCTTGTCCACCACGCGGTAGCCGAGCTCGAGCAAGCGCGGCACGTACTTCTTGCTGTGCTCGTCGTCGAGCGCAACGAACGCCAGATCGCCCTTGTCCGCGCCGGAGTCCGTCAGGCGGCCCGCTGCAGCCACAGCGTAAGTCTTGGGCCCGAGCTCGAGCTCCTGGTCACGGCTGGCGTACAATTCGAGGGTCGCGCCGGGCCAGGCCCTTGCAGCGAGTTCAATCGTTTCCCGACCCACTAGGCCGGTGGCTCCGAGAATGCAGATGCGCATGGCCAGAGCCAGGTAGCAGCCTTTGAAGCGCCTTGCTAGCGGCTCGAGGAGGGCGAACGGCCCCATGGGCCGGTCGCCAAGGGTGTCATACGTCGAATCGAACGCCCTGAGCCAGCGGCAGTGCCCCGGAGTAGTTCACCGTGCTGGTCACGCGGCGCATATACGCTTTCCAGGCGTCGGAGCCCGATTCGCGGCCCCCGCCGGTGTCCTTGTCGCCGCCAAACGCGCCCCCGATCTCAGCCCCGCTCGGGCCCACGTTGACGTTCACGATGCCGCAATCCGAGCCCGAAGCCGAGCAGAACCACTCGGCCTCGCGTACATCGTTGGTGAAAATCGAGGAGGCCAGCCCCTGCGAAACCGCGTTCTGGATCTCGATGGCGCGCCCGAGCTCGCGGTAGCGCATCACGTACACGATGGGCGCAAAGGTCTCGATCTGCACGATGGGCGCGTCCGCACCGATCTCGACCAGCGCCGGCCGCACGTAGACCCCGCCGCGCGGCACGTTTTCGCGCAGGCGTTCACCGCCGCTGACGCGGCCGCCCTGGGCGCTCGCGTCGCGCAGCGCGGCTTGCATGCGCTCGCAAGCGGCTTCGTCGATCAGCGGGCCCACCAGCACACCCTGCTCGGTCGGATCGCCGATGGGCAAACCGGCGTACACCGTGGCCAGACGCTGCAAGAAGGCTTCGGCGACCGACTCGTGCACGATCAGGCGCCTCAGCGTGGTGCACCGTTGGCCCGCCGTGCCCGCGGAGGAGAACACCACCGCGCGCAAAGCGAGCTCCAGATCCGCCGACGGCGCGACGATGGCGGCGTTGTTGCCGCCGAGCTCGAGCAGGCAGCGCCCGAGCCGAGCCGACACCACCTGCGAGACCTGCCGGCCCATGTGCGTCGAGCCCGTCGCGGAGACCAGCGGGAACGCCCTGCTCGCACACAGATGCATGCCCACGTCGGCGCCACCGATCACCAGACCGAGCAACCCGCTCGGCGCCGAACACTCCGCAAACACCCGCGCCGCCAACGCTTGGCAGCCGAGCGCCGACAACGGCGTCTTCTCCGAGGGCTTCCAGACCACGGGGTCGCCACACACGAGGGCCAGAGCTGCGTTCCAGGCCCAGACCGCGACGGGGAAGTTGAACGCGCTGATCACGAGCACCGGACCGAGCGGGTGCCAATATTCGCTCAGACGATGCCCCGGGCGTTCGCTCGGGAACGTGCCGCCCGCGAGCTGCCGGCTCAGGCCCACCGCGAAGTCGCAGATATCGATCATCTCTTGCACCTCGCCGCGCGCTTCCGAGGTCACCTTGCCCGCCTCCCAGGCCACCAGCGTGGCCAGGTCGTCCGCGTGCTTGCGCAGGGCCTCGCCGAAGCTGCGCACGGCTCGCCCTCGTTCGGGCGCGGGCACGTCACGCCACACGGGATAGGCCTTGCTGGCGGCCTCGATCACGCGATCCGCGTCCGCCGGGGTGGCCAGGCGCAGCGTGGCCAGCCGCTGCCCGTCGATGGGCGACTGCTTCACCCAGTTCTCCCCTGCCCCCTCGGACACCTCGGCGCCGATCGCCACCGTGCCGAACGGTTCGACGACGCCTAGGCGCTCGAGCGCGCGCGCCACCGCGCTCATGTGACGCGCCCCGAAAATTGCGGGACGCGCTGGCTGCCGCCGAGCGGGTCCGGAGCGGGCTCGCCCGGCCGCAGCGGATCGGACATGGCCTGGCCGTAATAGCGCCCGAAGCGGTTATCGAGGAAGTCCGTGAGGCTCACCTGCTCCTGGCGCGCGAAGCCGCGCTCGATCAGGCGGCGCTGATAATGCAGGTCCACCATGGTGCAGACGCCAGAGGCTGTGGTGATCTGGATCGCGCTCCAGTTTTCGCCGAGCAGCGTATCGTTGTAGATCTTGCGCGCGTCCGTGACCTGCACGAGCTGCCCGTCCCGCCAGCCCGAGACGGTGCAGAACACCACCACGACGTCCTGAAATGTGATCGGAATCGCCCGCTCGAGCAGTTCCTTGAACAGCTTGCGATCGTCGCCGAGGTGCAGCTCGTTCACCAGGAAGTAGGCGTATTCGCGGTGGCCCTGGTAGCGAATCGTCTTGTAGTTGAGCTCCGCCACTTTGCCGTCGAGCGTCTCGCACAGCGTGCCGAGCCCGCCGGAGGTGTTGAAAGCCTCGTAGCGCACGCCGTCGATCGAGAATTGTTCCAACCCTTCGAGCGGCAACACCTCGATGCGTTTGCCACGATGGATGGCCTCACAGGGGTTACAATACTCGTTGATCAAGCCGTCGGTGGACCAAGTCAGGTTGTACTTGAGCGCGTTGGAGGGAAACTGCGGCAACGCCCCCACCCGCATGAACACCCGCGACAGCTTGTCGAAGCCACGCGTGAGCTCCTGCGCCGCAACGGATACGAAGCCGGGAGCCAGCCCGCATTGGGGCATGAAGATCTGGCCCGCCCGCGCCTGCTCGGCGATCTGGCGGATGCGCCGAGTGGTTTCGACGTCTTCGGTGAGGTCGAAGTAGCTCGCGCCGCTCTGCAACGCGACCTCCGCGACCGCCGGATTGTGGTGGTAGCTGAGCGCGGAGATCACGCTACTGCAGCCCTCGAGAGCGGCCGCGAGCTGTTTGGGATCCGTGGCGTCGAGCTGCCGCACTTCGATGGATCCGTCGCCGATCGCCTGAGCCGAGCTCGTGCGCAGGCGGGTGAGCGAGGCTTCGTCCTGATCCACCACCCGGACGCGGTAGTCGCCGGTACTGGCGAGCCACGGCCCCACCATGCGTCCAATCTTTCCACTGCCGAGCAGAAGTACTTGATGCATCCCCAATAGATACGGCGGCTCGGGCCAATAAGGTAGGGTCCCGGCCTACCCGAGATGCGCGCCGCTTCGCGGGGGGCGCCTGGGCCGGTTCGACGCCGGGGTCCGGGCCCGGCAGGGCGCGGTTGCCCGGAGCGGAGCGCTCGAAATTCCCATCGCTTCAGGGCAAGCGGCGTACTAGAGCTGGCCGCAATGGATCAGGCGGCGAACGCCTCCGGCGATCGGGTGGGGCAGTCCCGCCGCGACCAGCACACCTTTCGAGGCAACCGCGAGAGCACGCGCCATGGCTGGCTGCGGCTCACGCCCGCGTACTCCGTGCGGCTCGTGGCTGAGCTGCTCGCGGCCCTGCCGAACGCGCGCGGGCCCGTGCTCGATCCGTTTTGCGGCACCGGCACGACGTTGCTCTCGTGCAGCGAACACGCCGTCGATTGCGACACCACCGACATCAATCCGTTCCTGGTCTGGCTCGCCCGCGCGAAAGTGGCTGACTACTCGGAGGCTGAGCTCAGCCTGGCGCGTGCCGGGCTCGACCAGCTCGCCAAGGCCACGCGCCGCTCGCGTTCGCGCGGGTTATGGACCCCGCCCTTGCATCAGATCGAAAAATGGTGGAGCGCGGCCACGCTCGGCGCCCTGGCGCGCGCGCACGCGGCGCTGGAAGAGTTCGCCCGGGGCTCGAGCCAGCCGGCGGCCGATCTGTTGCGCATCGCCTTTTGCCAGGCGCTGATCGAGCGCTCGCGCGCGCACTTTGGCCACCAGTCGATGTCGTTCGAACCCGGCAGCAAAAACGCCCCCGTCGCGAGCGATCCGAGCGACGTGAGCCATGTCGTCCAGAGCCTTTCGAGCGCGTTCGAGCGACTCGCTGGGCCCGCCGCGCGTCGCTTGCCTGACACGCGCCGGCGCGCGCTCCAGATCGATGCGCGCAGGCTGCACGAGCAGTTGCCGGCGCGCCACTACACGGCCGTGATCACCTCGCCGCCCTACGCCAACCGCATGAGCTACATCCGCGAGCTCAGGCCGTACATGTATTGGCTCAAGTATCTCGAGCAACGCAAGGACGCGGGCGTGCTCGACTGGCTCGCCATCGGCGGCACCTGGGGCTCGGCCACGAGCAACCTGTCGAGCTGGGCACCCACTGCCGGCCAGCGCATCGGGGGTGACCTCGAGCAGCGGCTCGCGGCCATCGCCGAAGAGAGCCCCGTGCTCTCGACCTACGTGCGCAAATACTTCCACGACATGTCTGCCCACGTCGCTTCCGTCGAGCGCGTGCTTCAGCGCGGCGGGAGCGTGCGTTACGTCGTGGGCAACTCGAAATTCTACGATGTCGTCGTACCGGTCCAGGACTGGCTCGGCGCGGAGTTCGAACGGGCCGGCTTTGGCAGCGTCGAAGTGCGAGCGCTACGCAAACGCACGAGCAAAAAAGAACTGTACGAATACCTGGTCAGCGCCGAGCTCGGTTGAGGGCGCTTCAGAAGCCGCGGGCGGCCCCGCGCCGATCGAGATCGGCGTGCAGCGCGATCGACGTCTCTTCGAGCAGCTCGGTCTGGTCGGGCGAGAGCGTACCGGGGTGCAGGTGCACGCGCTGGCGCGCATAACTGAGCCAGCGCTCCGCGCCTTCGAGATCGCCGAGGCGAAGCAGCGTCGCCCCGCGATACAGGCCGTACGACGCCTGTTCCAGCGGCGACGCCGAGGTCACCCGCGTTTCGCTCATTTCGAGCACGTGGGCCGCTTCGATGTAGCGCCCCTCGTAGTACAGATCCCCGCCCCGACCTACATAGTGGGTGCAGGCCGCAAACAATAGAGTTGCCGGCAGCACGGCAGCACGCAGCGTCCCCGCGGAAAAAACCGCCCATTGTGAACTGCAGCTGATCCGCGCCATTCGAGCGCTCACGGACTCGGCCCAACGCATTGCACTCAGCCTAGCCCGTCCGCACCCGCGGCACCAGGCCAGCTCACGCTGGCACCCCATTCAGTCCGGAGTCGCTCGCAGCGTTGCCCACATCCACGCGAGCAGCGCTGCGGCCGCAAATTTCTGCGCGAGCGCTTCTGCCCAGCTCTCCGCGCCACCTAGATACGCCACGCGCACGTGCAGCGCAGCGTGCAACAGCGACAAACCGAGGGCGAGCAGACCCGTGATGCGGCGCAGGCTCCAAACCGCCTCACTTTTCGCCCGCGCACCGAGGCACAGGCCCGCCGCAGCGCAGCCCAGCGCTCCCGCGCCGAGCGCGACGACGCCGTGCAACACCGGATAGCGATCCGACGGTAACAACGCCGTCAGGATTAGGCCCGCTGCCGACGCAATGCCGAACCCGCTGCCAAGCACGCGTCGAACACCGCCGAGCAACGAGCCCGCCACCCACCAGAACGGCCCGAGGCCGATCCCGAGCGCGCCGAACGCGAGCCGCGCGGCGAGGCTGCCCCAGGTGTTGGCGCCGCCGTTGATCGCCGGGTCGCGCAGCAGATCGCAGAAGTAGTTGCGCAACCACGAGAAGCCAACCGCATCAGGCTCGGTCCAGCTGCCGCCGGGGTAAACGGCGGCGGCGAACGCCATGGCCACGGCAAAGATGGCGAGGCAGCCCGCGCTGAGTCGGCGCGCCGAGCGCAAAGCAGAACCCCCTCGCGATGGCGCTCTCCGCTTCAAACGCCGCGCTCGACTCCGGAGCTCAGAGGAGACCCCACGATGCGCTCGCGGCCCGCATACACGTTGAAGCTCTCGCCCCGAGCAAACCCCACGAGCGTCAGATTGGCCGCCACAGCCGCGCTGATCGCCAGCGAACTCGGTGCCGACACGCTGACCAACAGCGGAATTTGTGCGACCGCTGCCTTCTGGACCAGCTCGAAGCTCGTGCGGCCGCTCACCACGAGCGCCATCCCGTGCGCGGGCAGGCGCCCGTCGAGCCCGAGGCGCCCGACCACCTTGTCCACCGCGTTGTGCCGCCCCACGTCTTCGCGCAGCGCGTACAAGCCGCCGCCGTTGGCCCACAACGCCGCGGCGTGCACCCCGCCGCTGAAAGCAAAGTTGGCCTGGCGCGGCGCGAGCTCCGCCGTGAGGTGTTGCACCCAGCCAGCCTCAAAGCGCGCTTCGTCGCGCACCACCCCGACGCGCGCCACCAGATCTTCCACGCTGCGCCGCCCGCACACCCCGCACGCCGACGACGTCAACGTGGCGCGCCGCGTGGGTCCGTCCGGCTCCCAGGCGATCACGCGCCCGGGCGCCGCCGTGACCTCCACCACGTGGCCCGCCTCACCCGGACGGCCACAGTGCGCGATGCCGCCCACCTCGCTCGGCTCGCGCACGATGCCCTCGGCGAGCAAAAAGCCCATCACCAGCTCGGCGTCGTGACCGGGCGTGCGCATCGTTACCGCGACCGTTTCACCGGCGATCCGGATCGTCAGCGGCTCTTCCACGGCCACGCGGTCCTCACACGGCTCCGCGTCAATGCCTTCCCGAGACGGGCCGTGGCGCCACACGCGCACGGCGGCGAGCCCGGCCGCGAGCTCTCTTTTCACCCAGACACTCTACACCGACCCGCGGCCCTATGGGGCCGCCCCCAATGTTCCAATTCTGGTAGACTCTGGGGATTGGCCGCCGGGGCGGCTCGACCTGGCACGCGGGCGGGTGCTACTAGGGGTTTTCTCGTTCGTTCGGGGATCCCCGGAAGGAAAAATCTGTCGTGAGCAATGACTTCGCCTCCATGATGCAGCAGGCGGGCGGCCCCGAGGACGGCCGTACGCGAGCCCGGCTGCGCCCCGGCCAGGCCGTCACCGGGACGGTGGTGCAAATCGGGCACGACTCCGTGTTCGTCGACGTGGGCGGGACCACGGAGGGGCGGATTGATCGCCGCGAGCTGGAGGATGCGAAAGGCGAGCTCAAAGTGAAAGCGGGCGATACCCTGCGCGCCAGCGTGGTGAGCGTGGATGACGTGCTCGGGCCGAAGCTCACTATCGCGTTCGGCAAGGGCAAGGTCCGCCTCGACGAAGGCGCGCTCGAAACCGCTCGCGACGCGCGCTTGCCGGTCGAGGGTGTGATCGGAGCCGCCGTCAAAGGTGG
>JAYWEH010000575.1:0-7925 GCA_043780025.1 Deltaproteobacteria bacterium | reverse complement strand
TTGTGCGAGAACGTCAGCTTGTGCGGTTCCGCCGCCGCGATGGGGCTGAAGCGGATGCGACGGTGGGGATCCGCAGAGCCGCCCGGGCCGGCTTGGGTGACCACCGATCCGACTGTTGACGCGGCGTTCACAATCTCCACGAGCCTACCGTGTTTGGTGGTCAAGCTGAAGTATTCAGCGGTGGTCAGCGGGGTCGCCGCAAACAGCTGCGTATCCACGTTCGCGCAGGTCTTGATCGCTAGCGCGGACGTTGCCGAGTCACTGGCGAGTGCGAGGCACTTGCCGCTGCCGCGGTTGATGAGCTGTTGTTTGCCGCTAACGGGCGTGGCGTACCACTGGTGCAGCGTATTGCTGGCCGAATACGTCGCGATCTGGACCGGTGAGCCTTCGGTCGCGGCCGTCGGGGCCATCGTGAGCTTCAGCACGCCACCGCCCTGCGCGGTGTCCGTGTTGTGGAAGCTCAACCCGTACATGGCCTTAAAGATGCTGGTCGCTGGGTTGGCGGTACCGCCCGTGGGATTCACAGTCCATTGGCTGTGCGCGTTCGTGGCAGCGAAGGTAGCCTGGATCATCTTGGCGTCGTTGTTGACGTTCCAGTCCTTGATGGCCACTGCCTTGCCGAAGGTCGTCTTGAGCGCGTACATGCCACCGTCGATCTTCACTACTTCGAAGCTCTGCGTGGCCGCGGTGGAACACGTCTTCTGGACGATGTCCACGTAGTCCGCAGAGGAGTTGCTGGCGAGATCGAGGCACTTGCCGCTGTTCTTGTTCGCGAACTTGTGTTTGGTCCCGGCAACGCTGACTACCCAGTCGCCGGCCGTGCCCGCGAGCGGACCTTGTTCCACGATGGCGCCCTCGGCGAGCGAGGAGGCGTCGACGACCAAGTTTTTGCTGCTGTACTTGTTCTTGAACTGATAGGTGCCGGGGGGCAGCTTGGAGGCGGTGGCGAGCTCTCCCACCTTGGCCATCTCGGCGGCGTACCAGCCAGCGAGCTTCGTGCGGAAGACCGACGGGCTGTGGTTCGGAATGCCGACCGTCGCGTCCTCCTGCATGAGCAGGATCGCCTTGACGTTCTGGCAGCCGTTGGCGCCACACGTGGTGTTCGCCGAGCTCGAAAGCGCGAGCTTGCCGTTCGAGACCACGAAGTCCGTCGCCATGTCCCAGCGCCCGAGCTCGTTGGCGATGGCTACCGCGAGTGACGCGGCAAAACCGTTGAAGTCGTATTGAAGGTCGTCGCCCACGCAGGCGTTCACCGCTCGAGCGGCGCTGCCGTAAGTGGACTCGGTCTCCGCCTCGTCACCTTCATACTCCGTGTATCCGGTGTAGTCATTGGCACAGGCGGACAGCATCGCCGCCGACATCAAACCAACCGCCCCACTTCGAACCATTCGTTTCATTTGGATATTTGTTCCACATTGAAGTTGTTAAGGCTCTCCAACCCGATTGAACGGAGCTGCGGTCGACGCCGTGAGCGTTTTGTTAATCTGAAGTTAATTTCGGTGTGTCCACTGCCCATGGTGTGGGAGACCACATGCCACATTTCGGTGCATTCGCGCACCGCTCGGGAACGCAACTGTTCACTAGTTGCACGCGTGCAACGCGGCGGGGTCGCGCGCGCATCCTGAGCGCAAAGAGCTCGACGACTCGCTCTGAGGGCTGTGCGCCCGCACCGCCGTGCGCGCTCGAGAAGTCCCAACCTCAGAACTGCAAGGCGACCGGATCCACCGTGGACAACTCGAAATTTTCGCGGGCGAGGTAAAAGCTGCCACCCTGGCTGCCCGAATCGCGCGTCGAGAAGCTCTCACCGGCCCAAGGCGCATGGAGCGCGAAGTGGGTCAATTGTGGTTCAACGGCGATGCCGTCAACATAGCTGAAGCGCACCCGGCACATGCTCGAGCGGCACTCCGTTTCGACGACAAATGGTGAGAACGCCTCGCCACTATAGCCAGCGTTGGCCTTTTTGTGTTGCCGTGGAAGCCCATTCGGGATCGCTCGGTTCCGCCTCCGTTGATTTCACTTTGTATCTCCCTCGAGTTCGCGGGGTGCGTTCTCGAAGCCGCGCCCTCTGCAAGGGCCGCGCTGTTGGCGCTACTGCGCTCAACGGAGTCGAAGGCATGGCCTCGACGCAGTCACGCGGTACAATCGCAACTGCAGTCGCAAAGTCTTGCCTCGCTTCGCTGGCCTCACTCGATCGCGTGCCCGAAATGACCGGACATGAGCATGTCCGAGCAGGCTTGGGGCCGGCCTGTCGGGGCGCCAAGCGAACGCGCGTCGCCGCGGGCCGAGGCGCTGGCGAGTGATAGCGCACTGCCGGGCACGAGCGGCGCTACCAAGCCAGCGGGCTGCGCAACAGCGGTTCGAGGTCACGCGCCATCGCTTGGTGCTGCACTGCAGTCGGGTGCGAGTCGCAGCGATCTCCGGAGTAGTGCTCGGAGTCGATGGCGCTCAGCTTGGGATCGCCGAGCCGCTTAACCACCTCGCGGAGGTATTCTCGCAGCACGGCTTTTTGCGGCCGGCGCGGGTCGGCCTGATCATTGACCATCGCCCCCTCGGTCAAGAACAGATGCGCAGCCGGGTACACGGCGCGCACGGCTCGCAAGAAGGTGACGTACGCTCCGACGTACTCTTCCCGTTCGGGTAGTGCACCGAGCGCGAGGTTGAAGTCGTTCGCTCCGAGCGAGATGAGCACGGCGTCGGGTTTGTAGGTGGCGTGGTTCCACAACACCTTCGGGGACTCTTCCGCGATGGTGAGGTCAAAGAACTGCGGAGCATTCAAGGTGTCGCGTTTGCCCTGCCAGTCGCGGATCAAACCGCGCCCCCCGTAGCTCACCAGATGCACCTGCGCCCCGAGCGCCCTGGCGAGCAACATGCCGTACGAGCCCAGCGCGTTCGAGCCCGCGGGCTTGTCGGCCTGGCACTCTTCGGTGCGGTCCACGCCTTCACCGCTCGTCACCGAATCTCCGATCACCAGCAAGCGCCGCTCCGGGAACGCGCGCGCCGACAATAGCCGCGCGCCTGGCGGCAGGGTGAAACCGAGCACGCTGACCACGCCTTGCCACGTCTCCGTGCGGTGCGCGATCTCGATCTGGTGTTCGCCGCTACCGAGCCCCTCGGCGAGCAGCCAGTCGGCGTCGACCTTCGTGAGCCGCAGCGTGTGCGGAGCCGCGCCGTCCACGCTGATCGAGAGCCGGCTGTCTCCACTCGTCGAGCGCGCACGCATGCTGATCGACGGCCCATCCAGGGCCAGGCGTAAAGTGACGCCGGGGTAGCCGAAGCGATGACCGCCATCTTTGGTGCGCTCGGTGCGCCCCATCACCCCGATGCGTTCGTCGCTCGCGGGCACGAGAACCGCGCCCCGGGGCGTCGCGACCGGGGTGGGAACGCCACCCGGCGCCGCGGGACTGCAGCTCGACAGCAGGTTCATCAGCACTCCTGTCGCCAGCGCGAGGGGGCTATGGCTCACCCGGGTCCGTGCTTTCTGCATCACGCCCCCCCCTGCCGCATGGCTTCGCGCAACGCTCCGAGCTTGCGGCGCAGCGGCGCGATGAAGTCGCCGCTGACGGTACGAAAGCGCGTCTGTGCTACGCGGCTCACGTGCCACTTCGACAGCGCCAGGCGCGCCGCCGTGCGGAGGAAGCCGACGCCGCTGTCACCAAAGCGCAAACGCGCTCGCACCAGACCGAGCGGGCTCACCACCCAGGCGACCTCTTGCCGCGTCAGCGTGCCCATGTGCACCTCGTCTTCCAGGAACTTCGCGATGATGCGCCCGCGCCGCACCACGAGCACGACAATCGCGGCCAGAAACGCCGAGACCAGCGCGAACCACAGCGGCAAGGTCACGCTCACCCACGGGGTGCCATCGAAGCCCTCATAGGTGGCGACGCCGTTCCAGAGCGCGTGGAGCGCCACGGCCAGCACGTAGCCGGCGATCGGGGCCGCCCACTTAACGAAACGACTCGTGGTCTCGCGCGCCAGCCCCAGACCGATCCCAAACATCGACGTGAACAATGGATGCAGCCAGGGCGTCTGCAGCCCGCGCAGCTCAAACGTCTCGAGCAGCACCTCGGCGCCCTCGATGGCCGCTCGCGAGTAGAAGTACACGTTCTCCATCGCCGCGAAGCCGATGGCCGTGAAGATCGCGTACATGATCCCATCGACCACACCGTCGAATTCGCGCTTCAAGAACCAGAATACGCCGAATACGCCGAGCCCCTTCCAGAACTCCTCCATCAAGGGAGCGCTCACCACCACGCCCACGATCAGGCCGATGTCTTCGTCGAACGAGCGGGTGGCGGCCATACGCAGTAGGCCCGTGAACAGCCCGGACAGGCCACACGCGGCGATCGCCCCCCAGAAGAGACACGACAGGAGCGCGTACCACGGCTCTGGATCGTAGCGGTCGAGGAGGCGCGGCACGGTCAGGTAGACCGCGGCCGCGGGCAGCGCCAGCACCGCCGCAAAAAACATCTCGGCCAGGCGCTCCGTGGGCTCGCTCGACCTGAGTGGCGGCAGAATCATCCCGTACACGAGCAAGATGCCGCCCAGGCCGAGCCCGAGGCTGAACAACGTGAGCCCCAGCCGCTTGCGCGAGAGCTCGCGCGCGTGCAGCTCCGCCGTGGACGTGGGAGGTGCGGTCACGATTGGACCTGCTGCTGGCTGCGTTCCGGCGCTGCAGGCTCCGGACGACTATCCGATAGCTCGCTATCCGACAGCGCGCTCTCCGACAGCTCGCCATCCAGGAGATAGAGCCCTGGGTCGAAGAACTCTCGATTCAGCTGCTCGCACACGCTGGCGACGGTTTCGACGACGCGCGTCAGCTCTTCGTGCAGGCCACTCTTGATCACGTTCACGATGTCGGCGGAACGCAGGTGTTCCACCAGCTCCGTCGTGGTTGCCAGCGCTCTCGTGCGGGCCTTGCGCTCGCCGGCGTGTTCGACTCGCGCGATCAAGTCGCGCGCCAGCGTGAGGCAATGCAACACCGAACGCGGAAAGCTCGGATCGGCGAGCAAAAATGAGGTCACTCCCCGGCCGGTGGGTGCGGCGCGGTTCTTCTTGAAGAACGTCTCGTCCGCCGCGCACAACTTCAGCTGGCTCACCCACTCCGCCGACTGCCACGGCGTCTCGAGGGCGGTTTCGGCGTTGGCGACGCGATGATACTTCACGTCCATCAGCCGCGCGGTTTGGTTGGCGCGCTCCAGCGCTCGGCCGAGGCGCATGAAGTCGAAAGGTTCTTCATGCAGCATGGTCGAGTCACTGATGCCCTGAAATTCGGCGCACATGGAGCGAATGCGCTGGTAGAACTGGCTGCGATCCTTCTTGTATTCGCGCAGCGCCGCCTTGCCGTTCAGCCACTGCCACCAGGTGTTGAGGGTCTCCCACATCTCGCGGCTGATCACCTCGCGCGTCATGCGCGCATTTTCGCGCGCCCAGTGCAGGCTGCTGCGGATCGAGACCGGGCTATCGGTGCTCCAGGTCAAATATTGTTCGACGACGTCGTCATCGTGATAGCGATCGGCGCCCAACTGTTCCTCGAAGCGCTCCCGCTCGCCGACCACGATGATCACGGGGCGCCAGCGCTCCGCGTCGTCGATCTCCGCGTCCATCACGATCAAGCGATTGATCGAGACGAGCCTCGCGCAGCTCTCGGCGCGCTCGATGTACCGGTACAGCCAGAAGCAGCTCTCTGCGACACGCGAGATCATGAGTCCTCAGCTTCGCCGTTGGCGAGCACCCAGGTGTCCTTCGAGCCGCCGCCCTGGCTGGAGTTGACAACGTAGGAGTTTTCGGCCAGCGCGACACGGCTCAATCCGCCGGGCAGCACCCACGTCCGCTTGCCGGTGAGCACGAACGGCCGCAGATCGAGCCTGCGCGGTGCAAGCTCTTCCCCGCACCAGGTCGGGGCGGAGGAGAGCTCGATGCGCGGCTGAGCGATGTAGCCGCGCGGGTTCTTCATCAGCTTCTCGCGAAATTCGTGGATCTCGAGCTCGCTCGCGCTCGGACCCATCAACATGCCATAGCCGCCGGAGCCATCCACGGCCTTCACGACCAGGTCCTTCAAATGAGCGAGCACATGCGCGAGCTCCTGCGCTCGATCGCAGCGATACGTCTGGACCTGGCCCAGGATCGGCTCCTCCGACAGGTAGAATCGAATCATCTCCGGTACGTAGGGGTAGATGGCCTTGTCATCGGCCACCCCGTTGCCGAGCGCGTTGGCGAGCGTGACGTTGCCCGCCAGATACGCGGAGACGAGGCCTGCGACACCGAGCAGGGTGTCGGGTCTGCCGAACTCGGGGTCCAGAAATTCGTCGTCGATGCGCCGGTAGATCACGTGGATCTGTTTCGGGCCCGCGGTGGTCTTCAGAAAGACCTTGCGGTCTTGCACGAAAAGATCCGTGGGGTACACGAGCTCCGAGCCCATGCGGCGAGCGAGGAAGCTGTGCTCGAAATACGCCGAGTTGAACGGCCCGGGCGTGAGCACCACAGCGCGCACGTTTTCGTCCGGCACGGGCGCGCTTTCACACAAGGTGTTTCGGAGCACGGTTGGATAGTCGTCCACCGAACGCACGTTGAGCTTGCGGAAGATGAGCGGCAGGGCGCGCTTCATTACGCCACGGTTTTCGAGCACGTAGGATACGCCGGACGGCGTGCGTGCGTTGTCCTCGAGGACCAAAAATTCCCCGCTCGGGCCGCGGATCAGATCGATGCCCGCGATGTGCACGTACACCCCACCGGGGGGACGTTGCCCCTGCAGCTTGGCGATGTATCCCGACGAGCCGAGCGCCAGGGCCTTGGGCACGATGCCTTCGTTCAGAATGGCCTGCTCGCCGTACACGTCATTCAAGAACAGGTTCAGCGCCGAGACGCGCTGGGTGAGGCCGCGCTCCAGCCGATCCCACTCGGATGCGGCGATGACTCGGGGGATCAAATCGAAGGGGAAAACGCGCTCACCCCCGCGCTGATCCGAATACACGGAAAAGGTGACACCGGCGTTCAGGAACGCGCTGTTGGCGAGCTGTTGCCGCTTCTGAAATTCGCGCTTGCCCACCTTGTCGAGAGCGCGCACCAGGCGCGTGACTTCACGGCGCGGCCGGCCCGGCGCGGAAAAAAACTCGTCAAACGTGCCGTCGAGCGGCCGGTAGTCGCCGAACAGGGGCAGCTTCGATACGACGGCGCCGCTCATGGCTTGCCTCGGCACTGGGTCTCGGTGGCGGGCGATCTGGTAGGGGCCGCGTGCATCGATCTGGCGTAGAGCTCTACCTCATCAGCGCCACCTTTCCGAGCCCCAGTGTCCGGGCGCTGTGGTATGGGCGGGGCCATGTCGGGCGCGCGCGCAATCTGGGATGCCCTGGTCGTTACGGCCTGTGCCGTCGGTTTTTGTGCTTGTGGTGGTGCTCCGCCCCCTGCCGCCCCCCCAAACCCGGCCGCCGATGACGCCAAGTCCGTGTTGCGCCAGGAGCTCGGTGAGACGTCGGCCCCCCAGGGTGCGTGCCCCGAACGGACCGCGCCCAACGTGCTCACCAATCCGCGCGCCGCAGTTCAGCGGACCGCGCTGGGGCTGGCCTATTGCCTCTTGAAGGAGGGGCCTCCCGGCAGGGTCCCCGGCACCACCGATACGGTGCGTGTGCACTACTCGGGCTGGACTACCGAAGGGGAGCTGTTTGACAGCTCCGAGGAGCGTGGGGAGCCCATGGAACTGCCGCTGAACGGCGTGATTCGCGGCTGGACGGAGGGGTTGCGCCTGATGACACCGGGAGACAAGGCACGGCTCTGGATCCCCGGACACCTCGGCTATGGCGAACGCGCACCGGGAGAGGCCGCCGGCAAACCGCCCAAGGGCACGTTGATCTTCGATATCGAACTGATCGACGTGGTCCGCGGGGAGGAAGCAGCCCCTGCCCAGCCGTCTGAAACGCCGCCCGAAAGCG
>JAYWEH010000574.1:0-7927 GCA_043780025.1 Deltaproteobacteria bacterium | reverse complement strand
GAACGTGGCCTGGGCCTATCACGCTCTCGATTACCTCGCCTTCCGGTTTGCAGAAGATGACGCCCTCCTCTCTGTCGGTCGCATCATTGCGCGTGTGTGTAGGGGGCACCGCTCGTGATGCACCAGTTTCGATCACGCGTCGCAATCGTGATCACAATTCAACACCTCGGGGCCGCACGAACGCATTTGAAGCCTATTTGATGGGTTCGTGTGTCCCGTTTGCCAGGCTTGGCGCAGCAGCGTGTCTCGAGACATGCATCTGGGCGTAAGGTTAGAGGTGTAGCATCGGCGCAACATTCCGGTGCACCCGGTCAAATCCTCCACGACTTGCCGCTGCGTGAGCAGAACGTAGATCATGTCGCAAGAATGCTATCTCGCCTGACCGCTCGAGCAAGTGAACGCTTTTGGACAACCCTGCGGGATGGCACCTCGGTGGTGAGAGCCTGGTGGCGATGGCGTGGCCAAGTCGGGCTGGGGTTCATCTCGCTGTGCAGTTGCTCGCCAGACGGCAGCGCGCTGTTTTCCCCACTGGAGCTGACGACGGACGCTTCAGCCGGCGCGAGCGGCTACGCTGGTAGTGGCATTCTGCCGCCAGACGGCGCCGCCGCTGGAGCGGGGGGCAGAGGCGGCGATGGTGAAGGCGGAAGCAGTTTGGGTTTCTCGCCTACGGGAGGGACGGCCGGCGCTGGCGGCACGTCTCCGGCTGGAAGCGCCCCAATGGACGGGGACGCTGGTGTCCCACCCGATGCGGCCCCCGAACTGCCCGTCTGCGTCGCGGCCGTCGAGGTTTGTGATGGCACCGACAATGATTGTGACGACGAGGTCGACTCGAGCGGAACCTGCCCTGACAGGTGTGCGGGCTTCACGCTCGACGGGCGAGGTTACATGTTCTGCTCGGAGGCGTTGACGCGGGCTCTGGCACTGACCCGCTGTGGCGCTCAGGGCATGCGCTTGGCCTGGCTGGAGACGCCGGAGGAGAGTCTGGCGGTGCGCGACGGCATCATCGCGGCGAACGTGCCCGCGCCTGACGGCAACCCCGCGTTGCTGACACAGATCGGGGCCAGCGATGCCGAGGATGACGGCGAGTGGTCCTGGGTTGGGAGCGACGCAGCACCAGATGGCTTCCAATTCTGGGATGGAGAGAGCGGCGGCGAAGCTGTGGATGATACCTACGTCGATTGGGCGGACCTCGAGCCCAGCGCTGACGAGGACGAGGATTGCGTGGCCGTGCTAGTGCTGGCTTCGGACACGCGGGCTGCCGGGCAATGGGACGATCGGTTTTGCGACGAACCGCTGCCGTTCGTTTGCGAAGTGCCGTAACGGCCCTCTTTCTGTGCGCTGCGCGGCGCGATCGGTCCATGTCGAGGCGAATCGCGACGGTGGCGGAGAGAGTGTCGGGAAAGTGGCGCCTGCCGCGGACCGGGGGCCACTACTGGAACGCCGGGCGCGGGCGTTCTGAGAAGGGGTTACGCAGGTGGGGCCAATGACGCGACCAATCCGCAGGACCGTTGGATTTTTTACGACGGAGGCGTGCTCCCCTTACTTCAGCCCGCTCATCGAGTCGCTCTCTGCCGTGTGCGAGGAACGAGACTCCAACCTGATTGTCTTCACGGACGCCTATTTGGACCCGGACGCCGGTGGCGAAGCTGCGGCACGGGTATTCGCCGCGAAGCTGGCGGGCCCGACCAACGTGGACGCGCTCATCGTTCCCGCACTGGGCAATGCTGCGTCACAGGGAGCGATGAGCGCATTTCTGGAGCGGTTCCGAGCCATCCCAATCTATACGTTGTCGCTCGGCCTCGCTGGCTACCCGGACGTTCAGGTCGACAACGATATCGGGTTCCGCGAGGTCGTGCGGCATCTCGTCGAAGTCCACAGATACCAGCGTTTCGTTCTGCTCGCGCGTCCGGCGGAGCACGCCGAAGGACGCGTGCGCGCCAAAGCCTATCGTGAGCAGCTGGCGAGTTATGGGATCGAGCCGCTCCCCGATATAGTGGTCCCCGGTGATCCTACCCTGGACCCGGGCATCATCATCCAGGCCTTGGCGGATATCGGCTGTGTCGACGCCATCGTCGCAGTCGACGACTATTTGGTTCCAGCGCTCATGCAGGCCCTGGCTGTCTTGAAACGGCGCGTGCCCGAAGACGTCGCCGTGACGGGGTGCGACGATTCTGACATCGCCAACAGCAGCGACCCCCCGCTCACCAGCATTCGGCAGCCCTTCATCGGCATGCTCGAAGCCGCCGTGGACTCGCTATTTCGACGTTTGGATGGCCAAGACGTGCCGGCACAAACCCTGGTGCCGCCCGAGCTCGTCGTGCGGCGCTCCTGTGGATGCAATGCCGAACGCATGTCCATCTACGCTCCCGATGGAGGCGCAGGCCGAGCTACGCTTTCGGCTCGCCTCGCTGAAGCACGCGCGAGCGTTGTCGAGGCCTGGATGAACGTGCCTGGGTTGCGCCTGCCTCGTGGTGTTTGGGAAGAGGCGCTGTATACGCGTTGCGCGGCGCAGCTCACCGATGAACAGGACGCCCAGCGCGCGACCGTCGCCCGTTGGGCACGGCAGCACGTTGCGAACGGCGGCGACGTCGGGGCGTGGAAGCCCGTCTTGTCCATCCTGAAGCGGACCGTAATGCCGCTCGTCGGAGATGACTCAGCGGCTCGTGCACGTGCGGAGGCGCTGATCCTCGGGCTGCGCGTGCAGATCGGCGATGTGGAAGCAAGTCAGGCTCGAGGGCTGCGCCATCGTTCGGACGTACTCGCCCGGCAGCAAGCCGTCGTCGCATTGCAGCTGCTCCGCAACCTGGATCGCGAGCGGCTGATTGCCGCCCTTCCGGGGCTTTTCAGCCGGCTCAAGGTGCAAACATTCTGGTTTTCCACCTATCCCGACGAGCAAGACCCGGGAGCCGGCGCGCGTTTGGCGTCTGCCATGGTCAAGGGCCAGCCCGCCGTCGACAGAGAGTCAGAGGTGTTTCTGCCTCAACTGCTCGTGCCCGAGAGGCACCGCCCGACCGAGCGCTACACGTGGATCGTCAGCCCAGTGCACGACGATGAGCGTCAGCTCGGGCTGCTCGTCTGCGAGTATATGAGCAACCCCGGAGCCACTTTCGATATCATGGCTCTGCAGCTCGGGGCTGCGCTGCATGGCGCCTGGCTCGTTCGCCGCGTGGCGGAGGAAACCGAGCGCCGGCAGAGGGCAGACCGGGAGAGGCTCGAACGCGAGCTCGAGTTGGCTCGACGCATTCAAACTTCGATCTTACCGCGGAACCTTGCAGTGCCAGGGCTCGACGTCGCGACTGTGATGGTGACCGCTACCGAGGTGGGGGGCGATTACTTCGACGTGATTCCTGTCGATGACGGCTGCTTTCTGGGGATCGGTGACGTGGTCGGACACGGACTCGATGCCGGACTCGTCATGATGATGCTGCAAAGCGCAGTGGCGACCGCTGTGGCCGTCGACTCCAGCATATCGCCGCGGCAGGCGTATGCTGCGGCCAACCGCGTGTTGCACGAGAATATTCGCAACCGTTTGGAGCAAGAGCAGCACATCACCCTTTCCATTCTGCGCTATCATACGAATGGAAGGCTGGTATTTACGGGAGAGCACGAAGACATGCTGCTCTTTCGGGCGAAAACAGGTCAAGTCGACGTCGTGCGAGTGGAAGGCATCTGGGCTGGCATTGTGCCGGACGTGTCAGAGCTGATCGATGATCGAGAAGTTTGGCTGGAACCGGGCGACGTGCTCTTGCTTTACACGGATGGGGTCGTCCAGGCCATGAACACCGAGCGCGAGATGTTTGGGCTCGAACGGCTGAGCGAAGAGCTCTGCTCGCTGGGGCGACAACCGTCCGCTGCCATTCGCGCTGGACTGCTCGCCGCGGTTCAGCGCTGGATGGACGTGCAGAGCGACGACCTCGCACTCGTCGTCGCGCGCTATGCAGGCACCGACCCGTGATGGCTGTTCGACGGGAGCCTTACGGATTCTGGCAATGAGTCACATCGCGGCTGGCCGTGGTCGCGCCGCGCGGTACGCGGAGGGGCAAGCGTCGTAGACACGACGAAACGCTCTCGAGAAATACAACGCGTCATCATAGCCCACCTGGCGGGCAATGCTCGCAACCGAATCATGACCTCGTGCTAGGAGCTCTGCTGCTCGCCGGAGCCTGAGACGCGTGAGGTAGCTTTTCGGCGAGCTGCCGGTGAGCTCCCGGAACCTCTCGGCGAACGTGGACGTCGAGAGGCCCGCCATGGCCGCCAAGTCTTCCACCCGGAGCGGGCGCGCGAACTTTTGCCGCATGTGCTCGAGCGTACGGCGCACTCGCAGCGCCACGTTATCGCCGCACTGGCTCGCGCGGCGGTGCTGTTGAGTCATGACTCCCCACAGATGCGCGAGCAGTTGCGCCGCATAGAGTAACGACGGCCTCGAGTAGTCGTGCGCCAGGATCGAGTCGAGCTCGACGAAGAGCGCCACGAGCTCAGCGTGATGGCCAACGCGTGCCACGGGCTCCGCTCGGCTCACCGAAAGCTCGCCGAGGAGCGCGGGCACGTGATCGCCCATGGCGTGAAACCAGTAGATGGACCAGGGGTTGGCATCATCCGAGCCGTACGCATGAGGTGTACCGGCGGGCACCACCATCACGTCGCCGCGCTTTACCGCGAAGCGCCGCCCCGAGAGGTCGCACCAACCGGCGCCGGCCACGCAGTAGTTCACGATGGTGGAGTCGATGCCCTCGCGGTTCACGCGATGCCCTCGGGCTCTCGGGAAGAAGCCGACATGGCTCGGAAACAGCCCGCGCAGCAGAGGCTCGGTTCGCGCAGCCCGGCAGTCCGCGGGCGGCAGCGCGATCCACGGCCGTGGCAGATCGACTGCGGCGTGGCGGTGCCCACGGATCTCGAATCGAGCCGGGATTGAATGAGTTTTGTCCATATTACCCAGGGCCGCGTCCCTCCACCGCGCCAAAGATTGAGGATAGCGCATCGTCGTGCGCCGGAGTGAGCGGGGATTTGTCCATATCGAGGCGCGGTGCGTCCATTCCCTACCGCGCTCGCATTTGTTAGCTCCTACACCGAGGTGAGTGGTGTCGGTCCAGAGCAAGGCTTTTCTGCTGGGTGTCCTCGGGGCGCTGGCCTGTGTGGACGCGGCCTCCGCGGGCAGAGGTGGGAGCGTGGCCGAGTTGCCCAGTCAGCCTTCCATCGACTCCGGGGGACCTCGAGTGGAGGCCGGGGCGGAGCCAGCGCCCGCCCCGGCCAATCCGCTCTTGCCCGCCGTGCCTTTTCGGACCAACGGGCGCTTCGTCGTGGACGCCGGCGGACAGCGCTTCAAGCTGGCCGGGGTGAGCTGGTACGGCGCCGAGTCGGCCAAGCTCATCCCTGATGGGCTCGACATTGCCTCCCTCGACGCGATCGCCGGGCTCGTGCGTACGTTGGGCTTCAACTCGGTACGCCTCCCCTGGTGCAACGAGATGGTCGCCCGGAACCCTGTCGTCTCAGCGGCGGAGGTCGCCGCCAATCCCGAGCTGGTCGGAAAGACGGCGCTCGAGGTGCTGGATGCCGTCGTCGACGCCCTGGCTCGGCAAGGCCTGGTCAGTATTCTCGACAATCACCGCAGCCGCGGCGATTG
Organism: Deltaproteobacteria bacterium; assembly: GCA_043780025.1. GTDB lineage: Bacteria > Myxococcota_A > Polyangia > Polyangiales > Polyangiaceae > SZUA-265. The sequence goes on along the minus strand of JAYWEH010000574.1, from coordinate 2,307 downwards.
GTGTTGTGACACGGCCCACGGAGACGGCCTTTGGTACACGGCGGAGTACCCTGAGGAGGTGTGGCTCGAGCACTGGCGACAGATGACGGAACGCTACCTGACGCGGCCCTCGGTGATCGGCATGGACCTCAGAAACGAGCCGCGGGGGCAGCTGGCCCCCGATGTGCCGGCAACGTGCGTCGATTGCGACAACCCCGGCGCCGAGTGTGTGTGCGAATGGTCGCGTTGGGGTTCAAATGCGGGCACCGATCGGGATTGGGCGAGCGCCGCGGAGCGCGCAGGCAATGCCATCCTGGCGCTCAACCCCCAGCTGTTGATCCTGGTCGAAGGCCCCGATTGGGCGTCTTGGCTCGGCGCGAGTTATCGCCCGATCGTGCTTGGGGTGCCCGACCGTCTCGTGTATTCGGTGCACAAGTATTCGTTCGACTATGCCGCGGAGCCCATCGCGGGTGACTGCGCGGCCTGGACCGCCAGCATGGATAACTCGGCGGGCTACGTGCTCACGCCCGGCATGCCGCATACGGCTCCGCTGTGGCTCGGCGAGTTCGGCATTGCCCAGAATAACACGGCTCATCCCTGGTGGAGCTGCATCCTCGCCTACCTCGCGGACAAGGACCTCGATTGGTCCTATTGGGCCCTGAACGGCACGCAGGGCCCGGGTTACAATCGAGTCGACGGGGCGCCCGAGGGCTACGGGGTGCTCGACCCCACCTGGAGCGGGCCCGCCAATGCCGAACACCTGGGCCACCTCCAGGCACTCCAGCCCGCACGCCTCTTTCCGTGATGCTCGGTTACTTGGGTTCGACCACGCCGACGCGCAAGCTCTCGGGTGGGCCGAGGTAGCTCGGTGTCAAGCCGCCGGTGTTGACGACGAGCTTCTGCACGACGACTGCTGGATCGACCATCCAGAACTTGAGCGTGTGACGGCCCGGGGTGCTGATGGTGTGGGTCGTCGGTGTGAGGTTCACGTTGTCTGACGTGTTGCGCTCCCAGGCCTTGTTGTCGGGCCGGGCATTGAGCTCGACGGTGGTGTTGACGATCTGTGGCGCCGCATCGTCGATGGAAATCGCGTACTTCAGACCATCGGTGGGCTGGATGGCGAGGCGCGGCGAGAGGTACGCCCAGACCGTGACGTCACCGGGAGTGAACACCTCGATGTCGTATTCGAGGCGCGCTGCGTCTTGCAGCGGATCTTGGCGCGCGGCGGTGACGGGGAAGGGGGTCAGGCCCGAACCGGTTCGGCCGGCGTGGGGAATGAGCTTCCAGCCGATGCCTCCGACCTCCACGTTGCGGTCGAAGTGTTCCGCTTCGATCGAGATGTAGCCGTTGGCCTCGACGAAGCCGCGCAGCGCGCCGCGGTCCACGACGGGATTGTTGACGCGCGCCGTGACGGTGGCGGTCGTGCCATCCGGGCCCGTGATGGTGATGGGTACGTCCGTGACGCCGCCCGGGGCACGTGCCCAATCCACACTCACGCGTGCCCGGATTTCCTTCTCGACCAGGCCCGCCGCAGGCGTGACCTGGAGCCAGTCCTGACCCGGCGTGATCACGGTGTCGAACGCGACTTGACCGCGATTGAACACCTCGATGTAGGGGTCGGGCAGGCTCTGCAAGGGGCTGAGCTCGGGCAGCGCGAGCGCGGTGTCAGTCGGGAAGAACCCCGTCGCGCCGCTGACGGCGACACCGAGAGCCGCCGCTTCGGGCAGCGTGATGCTCTGCAGCGCGGGCCAGATTGAATCCGGCAGCACGTTGTAGTTCGCGTCTTCGGGTTGCTGCCAGCTCGAGTTCGGATAGGCGCCGCCGTAGCCGATCTTGGGCTGCGTCTGGAAACCGCGCCACTTACCGCCGGCGAGCTCGGTGTTGTAATACGCCGACATCGACTGGTCCTCGGCCAAGCGAGCATTCGCTTCGGTCGCCATGTCCGCCGTCGCGGCGCGGCCCTGAGCCGCATACATGATGTTCTTGAACTGCGCCAACCGCAGCTCGTAGAGGTTGGCGCTGGCGACGACTTGATAGTGCACGAGCTGGTAGAAGGCGTCCCGCAGCTCGACCGGGATCAGCTGATAGAGGCCTTCTGCTTCCGCAGCGAGGGCTTGCCATTCGGCCACCACGCGTTCAGCCTCTTCGTAACTCGTCAAGCTGTAGGGGCTGTCGTCGGTGTAGACCACGGCGACCGCGGGGTTGGTCTTGATGTCTGCCGCTGGGTTGAGCGAGATGCGCCGGTTCAAGAGCTCGGGCTTACGCCGCGCTTGCAGCTGGTGGTACGTCGACAGCACGCTCGCGATCTCGCTCGCGTACTCGGCGCCG
>JAYWEH010000573.1:0-3357 GCA_043780025.1 Deltaproteobacteria bacterium | reverse complement strand
CTCTTGCGCCAGCGTGTGCCGAAACTGTTGCAAGAAGCCGCGATCAAGGTCGAAGCGGTGCTCGAAAACAACCGCAACTGGTCCATCGATCTGGTGGTATCGGAGCTCGCGGATCGCGATCTCGCGCGCGACCTGGTGCCGGCGCTGCGGCGTTTGCCCGGCGTCACGGCCGCGCGCATGGTGTTCTTCCGCGCCGGCATGGTCAAATACTTGCTGGCGGGGCAGGGCGATCGCGATCTGCTGGCGTTTTCTTCCGCGCTCGAGTCGGACGCTCAGCTCTCGCTCTCGCTCGTGTACGAAACACCCCGCGTCTTGCACGCTCGATTTGATCTGGCCCGCGCACTGCCACGCCCGGTGGTGGCGCTCGGCCTGGTAACGGACGTGCAACGCGCCGAGGAGCGCGAGCTGCCCATGCTGCGCGCCGCGCTCGGGCTCGTGCCGTATCTCGAGCTGGCCCACACTGCGCCGCTGCTCGGCGACGTGAGCCTTGCGGACGCCGCGCTCGGCCGTGCCCGCGCCAAAGCGGGCGAGCTCGGTGTAGCCCTGGTCTTGCAGCTGTCGCTGGCGCAGCGCGATGGTCGCTGGTTCGCCAGCACCTCGTTAATCGAAGCCGCCAGCGGGAACCCTCTGCTCACGGGCGCCGCCTCGGGCGCGGATCCCGAGCCGGCGCTGACGGAGGCGATGCGCATGCTGGATACGCGCTATCAGAGCGCGCTCGGCAGCCCCACCGTGAGGCAGAGCCTCGGCATCGCGCGGCACGTGGCCGTCGCTCCCAGCCAGGGCATCGTCGTGGATGCGTTTCGGCTGCTCAAGCGCGGCGATCAAGAAGTGGCCAGTGTCGTGCTGCGCAACGTGGGCCCCGATCGCGCGTCCCAGCTGACCGCGAAGATCCGCTCTCAGCGCCAGCTGCTCGCGCAGCTCGACCTCGGCATGGTGTCGGTGGGGGCCACGGCGGAACGGGAGATCCTCCTGTCCATGCCACGGCAATCGCTGGCCGCACCGCTGACCGTGGAGGTCGACTACGAGCTCGGCGGCGAGCGACGGCGCGCGCAAAGCCACCTCGTCGCCCACGTGAGCTCGAGTAGCGGCGACGCCACTCTGGAAACCGGCGTCGCTCCAGCCTACCGCGAGATGATCAAGACCGCCGTGCGGCATTACAACCGCGGTGACTGGCTGGAAGCGCGGCGCCTGTTCCTCAGCGTGTACGCCGTCACCCCCAACGCGCGTGTCGCGCGCGGGCTCGGCCTGGTCGAGTTTGACTCGAGGAACTTCGAGGCCGCGCGGCGCTACCTCGAGGAAGCGCTCGAGTCGAAGGTGCGGCCCCTCGAGCCCGATCAGCGGGATCAGGTCCTGAAAGTGTTGGGGCAGATCGTTCGCCTGGAAGCGACGAAAGAGCCCGTGAAACAGCCGCGCCAGGCCCACAGCGCGGAGCCGTGAATCAATGAAACACGGCGACACTCAGCAGTCCCCCGGGGCTCCCGCCTCCTCCGAGGCCATCTCGCGCGCTCCGGATGACTCGGGGCAAGCCGAAGCGGCAGAATCCACCCCGGTATCTCCCCCTGTTGACCCGGAGCTCGAGCGAGCTCTGGCCGATGCCCTGCGCGCGCCCGCGTCCGCCCCATCGGGCGTGATGGTGGATGGCAAATACGTGGTCATGTCCCTGCTCGGCGAAGGCGGCATGAGCCGCGTCTTCGAGGCCAAAAATCACATGACCGGCCGGCGCGTGGCACTCAAATGGTTGCACGGGCGCCCTGGCTCACCCGGCATCGACCCCCACCGGCTGATTCAAGAAGCACGCGCCACGGCTCGCATCGAACACCCCAACGTGGTTCAGGTGTTCGACCTGGGCTTCATGGGGGGCCAGCCCTATTTGGTGATGGAGCTGCTGCGAGGCGACGCGCTGGACGGGTATCTCGAACGCAACGGGCCGCTCTCGCCCCGGCACGCGTCGTTCCTGCTCGAGCCGGTGCTCGACGCTGCACATGCGTTTCATCGCGCGGGCGTCGTGCATCGCGATCTCAAGCCGGCAAACTTGTTCATGGTCCAGGACGGCGTGAACCCGCCGTACCTCAAGGTCCTGGATTTCGGTGTGGCTTCGCTGATCCCCAACTACGGCGAAGGCGAGGAGAGCCTGTCGTTGACGTTGCCGGGCATGGCGCTCGGCACTCCGTTCTACATGGCGCCGGAACAGCTGCGCCGGGAAAAGGCGAGCCCACGCTCGGACGTGTTTGCCCTGGGCTGCATCCTGTACGAGATGTGCACGGGCGAAAGGCCGTTCCCGGCCAAGGACTTCGCGGGCCTGCTCGAGCTGTTGCAGTCGGAGTCCCCCGCCGATCGTCGTGAACGCCTGCGCGGCACGCTGCCCGCGCTCGCGGACGTGCTCGCGCGAGCGCTCGCCCATGATCCCAAGGATCGCTTTCAGACGGCCGAGGAGTTCCAGGAAGCCCTGATCGGCACTTCTTTCGATGAGGCCTCCAGCAAAGTCGGCGCCGCGCTCGAACCGAGCCAGCCCACGCTGAGCCAACTCGGACGCGTCGATGTTTCCGACACGCCCGAGAGCGCCGAGTCAGGAGTTCGCGAGCCAACATCGGGACACGCCGTAGTGGCGAGCCCACGCCGCTTGCCCCGCGCCATCGTGTGGGCGGCCGTGGCTGCCGCGCTGGTACTGGGCGGCTCGTCACTACAGAGAGTGTTCTCACCCCGGGTGTTGCATGACCCGGGCGCCAGCGCTCCGCCAGCAGACCCGACCACGGAAACACGGGCCTTGCTCCGCGATCCAGCCCAGCCGACAGTGAACGCCGAAACGTCCGCGCCGGTGCCCGTCGCGCCGAGCGCCAAACCTGCCGGCGAGGTTCCTGGAAGGCTCGCCAGAACAACCGAGTCGCCGCCCCGAGCCGCAAAGAAGCTGATGGAAAACGCGGCCCAGGCGGCATCCCGGGAATCGAAGGCGCCGAACGCCGGCTCCGTCGAAATGGACGAAGAAGACTTCTGAGGGCGCACCTTCACAGGACGCAGCCTCGGGCGCGATTTCATCGGATACGGCGAGGGCACTCATGAGACATGAGCGATGCAACTGGCGGCCCGTTCTTGCACTGGCGGAACTGGCAAATGCGACCGGCGAGGAACGCACGGACAGAGCACCGAGAACACAGCCGCCTAGAACGCCGCCTAGAACTCAGTGCCAGTCGTTAGACGGCTCCACCGAAGGGTTGTCGCACCTCGATGCGTTCAGATCGTAAATCTATGATTTGTTCATGAGGCCACGCGCCTCGTGTGTTAGCTTCCCGAGGCTATTGAGCTGGGGCACCCCATGCAGCAGCGCGCAGCATCCTCCAACAACACCCGGCGCGAGCCGAC
>JAYWEH010000572.1:0-3358 GCA_043780025.1 Deltaproteobacteria bacterium | reverse complement strand
AAAGCTTCTTCACGCGTACGAGCTCCGGGAGCTGCCTTTGATTGCCACCCCGTCAGGTCGAAGCTGACGGATTCATCCATGCCCTCGTAGCGAATCAGAACCTGCGAAAGCCACAACACCGTGTGCTCTAGATCGACGCGCGGAGCCCGGCGCCAACTACCGGGCGGATAAGGTACCGACTTGCGCGGCTTGGCCGCCACGCTCGATGTCGCGGGGGCGAGCTCCGCCGAGCTGATAGCCAGCACCTCGGTTTCGTGGGAACGAAGGTCACAACCGACGAGCGCCGCCAGCCACGACGCATGACACAACGCAAACTGAAGATGGCGAAGTTGGCCCATGACGGTTTCCAGGCGTGGCGACGTGCCGCCTCATTCGGAATGCAAGATTGTCCCTACCCATCGGACACCGCTGGTGCACAGAGCGGCCGGGGGGTCGCCCCCGAATGTGAAGTCCTGAACGGTGCAGCTAGCAATGACGTTTCCGGATGCGTCGAGGCCTCCGGTCGCGGCAAATGCTCCGGACCCTGCCGCTCCGGATATCAAGTGAGCGCGGGTGATCTTGCTACCGAGCAAGCCCACTTCCCCAGTGGTCCCGACGGCCGTGCCATGCCTGCAGCTCATCGTGATGATGTCGACGGCATCCGTCAAAGGTCGTGACAGGACGTCACATGCGCCCGCATGGACAGGTGTGCTCGAGAAGCTGGCAAGGGCCGCGCCCAACAGCAGCAAACCGGGCTTTTTGATTGCTTTCATAGTTCTCTCCGATCGTTTCGAGTTGGTTGCTTGCAGCCTTTGCGTGGGCTGCTCGGTTGCTTCAGGAGCTGTGTGGTTCACTCCGCGAAATTGATTACGGAGCGCCATTTTACGGCCGCGCTGCACGATAGCGTAACGGGATTGCGATCCGCCAAAGAGTCCAGTGCCGTGCATTGGGCAATGCCGTTGCCGGCGCTATCCAGGCCTGACGCCGATGCCGATACGGTGCCCTCGCGGAGGTCGGCAGAAAGTATTTTCGTCGCGCCCTGAGTCCGGGCGGTGAGAGTGGCTGCACTGCGGCCACTCGAGTTGTGGCGGCATGTCATCTCCATGACATCCGTACCGGCGCTAGGAATATTGCGAGGTCGGCTGCGACATGTCCCTGCAAAAGCCTGGGACGCAGCGAGGCCGCACAGCGCGGCAATGCCTAACATCGAGCCAATCATTTTTTTCTTGTTCATGTATCTGCTCCCTTGTTAAATAATAGCGAGTTCTTTCAACCTGAGCATGGTGCTCACAGTGTCACGTCGAAGCTGACCTGGTGGTCCAGGTCGCCATCATCGCCACGCGCGTCGGAGTGAAAGTCTCCGCTCGAAGCTTCGATGGCCGCCGGCATGTGCACCACGATTCCACCAGCGCCCGCCGCGACGGCTCGCCGTTCTCCAACGCTCCCGCCGCTTCGAGCTTGCAGGTCATAGGCGCCAGCGACGAGGCCTGACAATGTGAATTCGCCGTGCTCGTTGGTGAGCGTCGGTGGGTCGCTCACGTGTGAGCTGCGCGCCAACGGCTCGCTGGGCGAGGCGCTGACCCAGCCGTCCACCAAGGGTAACCCCGTAGCGTCGATGACCGTGCCTTGGATGGTCCGCCACTCCGGAGCGGCGAGCTCGAGTGAAACGAGCTGACTATCTTGGCCTAAACGCGCCCGAGCCAAGGCGCCGCTGGTCGGCAGCTCGACATACACCTCGTAATCACCGAAGGGCAGTGCGTCGAACGAAAACCGACCGTGTTCCAGTGCCGCTTGCAATGGAAAACCGCTCGGCCCGCGCGCGAAGACTCGGAACGCACCCATGTCGAAAGGCGCGGGCACCAGCGACACCGCGAGGCGCGCGTGCGCAAGCGTGTGCAGTATCACACCCGTAGCGTGACCGTGCTTCAACCCGACGTGCACGAACTCGCGGTCAGGATCGCCGCGATCGTTCACGGCGCACAGGTAGTCACCCGGCGCGAGCCCGTTGCAGGTGAAGGCTCCGTCCGCGGAGCTGACACAGGTGGTCGAGGGCCTCTCGGACGACTCACTCAGAGGGCCGCAGCCAATCGAGGCGTTTTCCACCCGCTCGCCACCCGGGCCCAGCACCGTGCCTTGCACCGACAGCCCCGGTAGAACCGACCAATCTCGGTGAAGCGGTTGGTCGCCAAGCTCGACCGACTCGAAAAAAGGCAACGCCTCGCTGCAGTATATCGCGACGCGGTAGGAGCCCGGCAGTAGGCCGTCAAAGCGCACGACGCCCAGTGCCGACGCTCGTGTAGCGGCGGGGCTCGGCCCCGAGGCGCTGACCTGGGCGTCACGGCACGGCTGGCCTGCGCGCTGGACTAGCCCTGTCAATGTCGTCGCGCGCTGCACATGCAAGAGCACGGCGTCACTGCTCCGGCCGATCTCGACAAGCACCTGCCGAGCGTCGCTTCGAAGGGTCGGTCCCGTTGCCATGACCTCATACGAGCCGCCGCCAGGCACACCGGCAACGCGAAACTCGCCGGCTGCATCTGACTTGGTGACGAGCCGTAGCTCCTCATTGTCATGTGTGCCTCGGGCGGTAACGGTCAGACCGGTAACGGGCTGCTCATCAGCGTCGATGACGCGCCCGATAATCTGCCCGCCGGCAACCAACACCAAGGTGACGCCAGTGGCCGGCGCAAACACGCGGCGCTGCGCCGTGGAGAAGGCTTCGGCCCGTGCCAGGATCTCCACCTCCCCCGCGGGCACGTTGGCCTTGAAACGACCTTCATCATCGGAGGACACCAGCGTCGGCACGCTCTGCGCGCCGCCGCGCAATGCCACCGAGGCCCCCGGCACGGACCCGCCCATCGCATCCAGCACGATACCCGATACCTCACTGCCTCCCGGTTCGCTTGCGCCCGGGAGCCCAACCTCGCCCCGCGTGCGCATTTTCCACGAGACTGCGCGTGACGGTTGCGACTGGGCGTGGCCGCCCGAAGCTACGCGATACCCTCCAGGCAACGAGGTGCCCCTGAAGTTCCCGTCAGCTCGCGCTATCGGGCGCGCGTCGCGGTCGCCCCTCGACGGGTTGCCGAGACTCTGCAACACCGCGACGCCAATCACCAGGGCGAACAACGCGAGCACTGGCAGCCGCTTCACTCCTGCCGAGCCGCCGCGAGCGCCGGCGCCGTTTCCTGGCTTGTTCAAGCTGGCTTGCCTCTTGATGATGTTTACTGAATGGCGTCTGGATCAAACGCGGGCAAGTCGTGCCCTTCGCGCGCACAGAACAGTTGCGGAATTTGTCAACGCGTCTGAGACAGCGATCTTTAGAATTCTATGAAGCAAACGCTATGGCTGCTGCAGCCAGCGCCTCGTGTCGCGGCGTACTCGC
>JAYWEH010000571.1:0-7946 GCA_043780025.1 Deltaproteobacteria bacterium | reverse complement strand
CGCGAGGAGCTGACCGGTGGCGCCACGCTCGAGGTGTCCTGGGGTTACCCGGGCAACATGGCCCCGCCGCGCCGGGTGGTGGTGAAGAAGCTCAAGGGTTTTCAGACGCTGACCATCGATGGCCAGGCGACCAGCGTGCTCATGAACCGCGAGGCCAAGACGCGCGCGTGGACGAACAAGTCGCGCAGCGACGTCGCCAAGGAGATTGCCGCCGAGCACGGCTATGCAGGCGAGTTTGTCGACGTCGAGGACACGAGCGAGGTGCTCGACACCATCAACCAGACTGCGGAGACCGACGCGCGCTTTCTGCGACGACTCGCAGCCCGGGAGGAGTTCGAGTACTTCGTCGATGACAGCGGCTTTCGCTGGCGCTCGCGCAACCAGGCCGACGCTCCGAGCCACGTGCTCACGTGGTACGCGGACCCGGGACGCGGCGACATCATCTCAATCAACGTCGAATCGGACCTCGCCCGCCGCGTGGGCCGTGTCGATGTGCGAGGGCGCGACCCGCTGACGAAGGCGACCATCGAGTCGCGGGCGACCAGCGGTAGCGTGGAGCGGGCCACGCTCAGCGATGTGCTCGAGGTCGTCGATCCGGAGACGGGCTCTTCGTCGCTCCAGCAGCGCAATGCCACGACCAGTGTCCACCCCACGTCGGCGCCGACAACGGCTGCTGCCGGGCGGGAATCGGCCGCGCGGTTCCGACGTGCGGAGCGCGAGACCGTGAAGCTCTCGATGCAGGTGGTGGGAGATCCAACGCTCCGCGCGAAGAAAGTCGTCGAGGTGCGCGGTATCTCGGGGCTGCTCTCCGGCAAGTACTACGTGACCGAGGCGAAGCACGCCATCTCGTCGTCTGGATACGTCGTGGACCTGAAGCTCACGCGCGACGGAACAGGTGCGAGGCGGCAAGCCGGCGCGGCCGCGAAAGGCCAGCCCCAGGGCGGGCAACCCAACCGCGCAACGCCGGCTGCGGGTGGCGCGATGACGGAGGTCGAGGTGATCGACCAGGCGAGCGGCGCCTCGCACGTCGAGTACCGGCGCGACGGACGCGCTCTCGGCGCAGGGGATCCGGAGGGCAACAGTTCCGACGTCGGAACTGTTCGTGGCGGAACAGCAGGCGAGGGACGATGAGCACGTTCGACGACGACATTCACACGCACGACACCCGGCTCCACGGGATGTACGTCGGCTACGTGACGAAGCGCGACGACGAGGAGCAGCTTGGGCGCGTGCGCATCTGCATCCCCGGCGTCCTCGAGCCCGAGAGCGCGTGGGCGTGGCCGCTCGGAACCAGCGGCGGCGGCTCGAAGGACCGAGGCCTCTTCGCCGTGCCCGAGGAGGGCGCCGAGGTCGCGGTGTTTTTCAACCAAGGGAACGTCGAAGCGCCGTACTACCTGACCGCGCACTGGGGAAAGCCGAACGGTGAGAGCGAGGTACCCGAAGAGGCGAGGAAGACGCCGCCGGACAACCGTGTTTTCTCCACCCAGACTTTTCGCATCGAGCTCGACGAGTCGAAAGACAGTCGAAAACTCAAACTCACCAACAAGAAGACCGGCGATCACCTCGTCTTCGACGCCGAGGAGAACACGGTGACGCTCGAAGCGACGACTGCGCTCACGCTGCGAGCGGTCGGCGCCATTTCGATCGAGGCCACGCAGGTCACCATCGCCGGGCGGGTGGTCCGCCCCATCGCTGACCCCATCTGAGGAGGACCCCCGTGGCGCTACCCATCTGCCTTGAGATCCCGGAGATCCCCGACCCGTTCGCCATCACGCTTCCGGGCGGCGTGACGATGCAGCAGATCAACCTGATCGACGCGATTCAGCCCGCGCTCACGCCGCTGATGCCGCTCTTCGACATCATCGATACCGTGGTCGCGGTCTTCAACTGCATCAAAGCCATCCCGGACTCGCTCGGACCGCCACCAGATCCAACCGCGCTCGCTGCCTGCATCCCTGAGCTGGCCGACAAGGTGGCGAAGCTCTTGCGGCTCATCCCGCAGTTGTCGTTGCCGTACACGATCATCGGTATCATCGACTTGGTCATCGATACGATGCGGCAGGCGCGCAGCCAGCTCATTCACCTGCAGCAGCAGATGCAGCAGATCCTCAGCGCGATTGACCGAGCGACTGATCTCGAGGACGCGGGGCTCATGGCCATCACGAGCTGCGCGCAAGCCAACGTCGCGCAGGAGGCAGCAAACGTCGGCAAGTCGCTCGCGAGCCTCGGCAAGCTCATCGGCATCTTGAACATTTTCCTCGGCCTGATCGGCGCCCCGGAGGTGCCGGACTTGTCGAACCTCGCGGGCCGTCCGCTCGACGACGTCATCGCGCCGATCGACGCCATCATCGAGATGCTCCAGACCGTACGCAGCGCAGTACCGGTGCCGTGAGGAAACCGTCATGAGCCAACAGCCCCAGAACCTGCTCATCCCGTTCCGCCGCGATAAGAAGCGCGACTTCGCCGTGGGCAGCGGTGAGGCGCTGCTCGCCTCGAAGGTGCGCCAGGCGCTGCTCACGGAGGGCGCCACGGCGCGCTCGTCGGGCGAGCTGCCGTGGCGGACCAACTTCGGCGCCGGGCTCGCGCTCCTGCGCCACCAGCGCAACGACGCGGCCCTCAAGGAGCTGGCCCGCGTCTACGTGCGCGACGCCCTCAAACGCTGGGTGCCCGGCGCCCAGCTGGTGAGCCTGCGCGTCGAGCAAGACGGCCCGGCGCTCACGCTGCGCGTTCGGGTGCGCGAGCGGGACGTGGCGGCAGCCGTAGACGTGTCCTTCGAGCGCTGACCGTTCGATAGCGGGTCCCCGAGACGGGCGCTCTGAAGGCTTTGCCTCCCCGGAGGCTTACCGCCGTGGCCACGTTGCCCGAATCCGTCGACTACACCGACAAGGACTTCGACGCCCTTCGGGCTCGGCTGATCGCGCTCGTGAAGAGTGTGTTCCCGGACTGGACGGACTTCGACGTCGCGAGCTTCGGGAATCTGCTGGTCGAGCTCTACGCCTTCGTCGGCGATGTGCTGACGTTCTACCAGGACAACCTCGCGCGCGAGTCACGGCTGGTCACCGCCACGCAGCGCAAGAGCGTCATGGCTCTTGCGAAGATGCTCGGCTACCGGTTGCAAGGCGCGCAGGCGGCGACCGCCGAAGTCCTGGTGCAGCTCGTGCGCGCGCCGGCCGCCAGCGTGACCATCCCAGCCGGCACCGTGCTGCGCACGCAGGAGGTCACCGAGCCGGTGCGCTTTCAACTGCTCGCGGCCGCGGTCGTAGCCGCAGGGGCTGATCCGCCCCGCGTCCTCGCGGTTGTCGAGAACTCCAAGACTTACACGCAGCTCTTCGACGCTCGGGCGCTCGCGGACCTGGAGCTGCACCTCGACTACGCGCCGTACCTCGACAGCTCCGCGCTCGTGACGACGCCGCAGGGAGCGTTCTCCGAGGTCGACAGCTTTCTCGATTCGCGCCCCAACGAGCGCCACTTCGTCGTAGCCGTCGACCAGAACGACCGCGCCACACTTCGCTTTGGCAATGGCGTGAGCGGCATGCCGCCGAGCGGGACGGTGGCGGTGACCTACAAGACGGGCGGCGGCAGCGTGGGAAACGTCGACGCTGATCGCATCGTTGTCATCGAGGGGGCGTTCAAGGACGCCTATGGCAACGCCGTTCAGGTCTCCGTGCGCAACCCTTCGCCCGCATCTGGCGGCGCCGATCGCCAGACGGTCGCTTCGGCGAAGCTGCTCGCGCCCGAGAGCCTACGCGCGCTCACGCGGACGGTCGCGCGCGAGGACTTCGAGATCAACGCGCGCAGGCTACCGGGCGTTGCGCGAGCGCTGATGCTCACCTCGAACGAGGACCCGACCATCGCCGAGAACGCCGGCATCCTCTACGTGATCCCCCAAGCGACGTCGGGGGCCGCGCTGCCAACGCCTGCGCTCAAGAACCAGGCGCTGCGGCAAGTTACCGAGGTCTACCCGTGCACGCTGACCTTCCAGGTGAGCGTACAGGACCCGGTGTACCGAGCCATCGATGTGGCAGCTCGCATCTTCCTGCGGCAAGGCTTTTCGGGGAGCGACGTGCGCGACCGCGTGCGAGCGAACCTGGCGCGCTACTTCCGGGTGAGCGAGGCCGATGGCACGCCAAATCCACTCGTCGACTTCGGCTTCAACATCAAGGACGCCGAGGGGAACCCAGTCGGCGAGATCGCCTGGTCGGATCTCTTCAACGTCATCCGCGACACGAGCGGCGTTCGGAAGATGGGTGACGCGCGGCTCGACCTCACGCTCAACGGGCTGCCCGCCGACGTGAAGCTCAACGTGCGCGAGTTCCCGGTGCTCGGCGTAGTGACGCTACGCAACGGCGACACGGGGGAGCTGCTCTGATGGCTCTCCTCAACCCGAGCTTCGAGGATGAGGGAGCGCTGCCGGGCGAGGCCGACCACTGGACGCTCACGGCAGTGACCAGCCTTGAGCTCCTTGCAGGCTTTGGCACCGCGCCCGAAGCCGCGTGGGAGGACTTCGAGCGATGGTTCACGCTGCTCGCCTCGCTCGACGACGTGACCGTCGTGCTCGCGTTCTTCGACACGGTCGCCGAAGGCCATGAGGACTTCGAGGAGGGCTGGGCAAACGCGGTCTACCTCCATGAGCTGCCGCCGGCGCAGCTTGTGACCTGTGCATTTGGCGGCGGCGCCGTCGAGGACTGCGAGACGGGCTGGAGCAACGTCCCGTACTTGCGCGACTGGGCGCTCGTGACCGCGTCCACCGGCGTGTTCGACGGCGAACCCCGCGAGGACTTCGAAGACCAGTGGCGCGCGAACCAGAGCTACGCGTGGACCTGGGCGGCCGTCACCGCGAGCACGGCGCTGTTTGATGCGGGCGCGCAGGCCGTCGAGGACTTCGAGAACGCGTGGACGCACGCGACCACCTTGTGAAGGAGCACCTATGGCCGAGGCAGATTGGACGTATCTCAACGACGGGCTCGACATTGCGACGGTGGATCGCGGCGTCACCGCGGGAATCGCGCGGCCCCCAGGCGGTGGGAGCTTCCTCCACGCTTTCAACTCGCTAGCGGCGGTCGACGGCGCCGTCGCCCTGTTCGCGAACCTTGCGAGCTTCGCACCGATGGCAAAGGGCGGCTCCATCCGCGGCGTCGTGCAGCGCGGTGCTGGTGGCGGCCCCACGGGCTTCTCGCCGTTCTTGTTCCTCTGCTGCCAGGGCAACTCGGTCAACGACAGCGCGTACCTGCTCGGTCTCTCCGACGACGATCCGCACCGCATCGTGCTCCGCAAGGGCGCGGTCACGGTGGGCCTTCCGGATGCTGATGGCCCGGGCGTGCTGCTCAAGTCTGCGGCGAGCTTCGCGCAAGCGACCTGGGTGCATCTGCGCCTCGACGTCATCGTCAACACGAACGGCGACGTGGTGCTCAAGGTCTTCCAGAACGATCTCTCTGCTCACGCCCTCGGCACGCCGCCCGACTGGCAGCCCGTCGCGGGCATGGTGGAGTTCATCGACGATCACCTCGGCATCAACTCCGGCAGCCAGCCGCTCACGTCAGGACGCGGCGGCTTCGGCTTCTCCGTCAAAGACGTGACGAGGCGCGCCTACTTCGACCACCTCGAGCTGTTCCGGCAGGTGTGAGGCGATGGCGCTCACCGCATTCACGAGCCGCCTCGGACGGGGTCAGGGCCGCCTGCAGACGTCGCGTGCGACCTCGGGCGACTACGCCTTCGTTCTTGGCGAGGACGAGCCGGGCCGTCTCTTCGAGCTCGCTCCCGGCGACCATACGGAGGTAACGCAATTCACTGACCTCACCGGCGTGAAGCTGCTGCGTGCACTGCTGCGTCTGCGCGTGCCGGCGAGCACCCCCGCTGGATTCGCGTGGGAGGCATCGCTCGTCGTCGACGGTACGAAGCTCGCTCGCATGCGAGCCCGACCCGGTCGCGAGCGGCTCGTGACCGACCTCGCCGGAAACGTGTCCAAGCTCTCGGGCACGCACGTCGTTGGCGTACGCCTCGAGCTCGTGACGGTGTGAGGACCCTGGGATGAGCACGCTCGAACTCCCCGGTCTTTACGTCGATGGCGTCGCTCTCATTGCGAGCACGCCGCGCCTGGTCGTGGTCAATCGCGACCCTAGCCCAGGAGAGATCGGCGTTCCCATCGACGCGACGCTGGCGCTCGAGCTGGTCGACACGGGGTCCGACGGCGTAGACCGAGTGAGCACGCGCGTCTGGGTCGACGGGATCCTGGCTTTCGACGGCAGCGCGCCGACGGAGATCGCTGCCGTTTTCGCTGGCCCACTCGCTGGCGCCACACAGAGCGCCGACACGCTCCGCATCGTCCTTCACCCAGTTGTCCCGCTGGCGAGTCTCGCCACGGTGTCGATGCGCGTGGCCGCGCAGACGGTGGGCGGCGCTGCCTCGCTCGACGAGGTGTACTCGTTTGTCGTCGAGGACCGCACGGCTCCGCGTGTGGTCGGCGCGCAGGCGCTGGCCCAGAAATCCGTGCGAGTGGCCTTCGACGAGTCCGTGCTGCTCCCGAGCGGGGCGAGCTTCACGCTCACGCCGAAGAGCGCACCAGCCGTTCCGGTGGCAGTCGTGGCGATGGTCGTCGACGGCAGCATCGTGCTGCTCACGCTCGACACCGAGATGACCCCGGACGTCATCCACGAGGCGGTCGCGGTCGGCGTGACGGATCTGTTCGGCAACGTCGTTCTCGGGCCCTATGACCGGGCGACATTCACCGGCTTTCGACCAGCGCGACCGCAAACGCGACGTTTCGACCTGTGGCGGATGCTTCCGAAGCACAACCGTCGCGACGACCAGACCGGCGATCTGTTCCGCTTCATCGCGTGCCTGCAGGAGGCCACCGATCTACTGCTCGCGGACGTCGACCGCTGGCCGGACATCTTCGACCTTGAGCGTGCGCCGGAAGCCTTCGTCGACTTGATCCTGCGAGACCTCGGCAATCCTTTCCCGTTTGAGCTCGACGCCATGGGCAAGCGGCGCCTCGCGTCGGTACTCGTCGAGATGTACCGGCAGAAAGGGACGGCGAAGGGCATCCAGAACGCCATCCGCTTCTTCCTCGGTATCGACATCTCGGCCATCACGCCGTTCAACGCCGACACCCTTGTGCTTGGCGAGTCCGAGCTGGGCATCGACTGGGTGCTCGGCCCCTCGGACCGCTATGCTCGCTACGCCTTCAACGTCGAGGTCGCGCGCATCCTGGCTGATCGCGAGCGCCAGCAGCTGCGGGCCATTGTCGAGTACCTAAAGCCGGCGCACACCCACTTCGTGGACCTGGTCGAGCCGCTGCCGCTCGTCCTGCCGAACCACTGGGAGCTGGGTCTCAGCGACCTGGGGGAGACGACGGACCTGCACTGAGCGACGGATCCCAGGTGCCGGGCTGCTATGGTTGGCAGATGAGTTTCTCCGCGATTCTTCTGCTCGCCCTAGGCCTCGCGATGGATGCGACCGCCGTGTCCGCCGCGCGAGGACTGGCCACCCCGAGGATTCTCCCGCGCCACGTGATTCTCGTCGCAGTCTTCTTCGGCGGATTCCAGGCGCTCATGCCGCTAGTTGGCTGGCTCGTGGGAAGCCACCTCGGACCCCTCGTTCAAGCCTGGGACCACTGGATCGCGTTCGTCCTGCTCGGCGCAATCGGTGGCAAGATGCTCTGGGAAGCGAGGGCCACGCAGAATGAAGGCGAGGCCGACGCTCCCGAGGCCGACCTCTTCGGGATGAAGGTCATGCTGGTGCTGGCAATCGCCACCAGCATCGATGCACTTGCGGCTGGCATCACGCTTCCGATGCTGAACGCGCCGTTCGTGCTGGCAATCGCCACCATTGGCATTACGACCGCGCTGCTTAGGCGGCGGAGCAAAATTGTGTTGCCAAGTATGGATCGGGCATGATCTTTTACGAGCGTGAGACGGGACACCGCGCTCGAAGCAGTCATCGTAGCC
>JAYWEH010000570.1:0-7946 GCA_043780025.1 Deltaproteobacteria bacterium | reverse complement strand
GTCCCGTGCCCCGCGCCCCCCCCGGCACACGCCGGGGCGCACTCTTTGCCATGGCCCTTTCCGGGCGTCGAGGCCGCCGTTGGTGGACGGGTTACGATGCACCAGGCGGCGATTGCCGGCGCAAGTGAACTATGGACGACGACGGGCAGCGTTCATCTCGTCGATCGAGACGCGCCTTCGCGCTGTACCGAACATACCTTTGAGCACTGTCACCGACCGGGTTGCTGCGACGAGTTCGTAGCGGCCTGGCGCCACCTCGACGAATTCCACGCGATCACCCGCTCGAATCTCGAGCGCCCTGCGAATTGACGCAGGAATGGTGATCCCGCCGTTGTCCGTGACCACGGCACTGCTGATTCTGGCTCTGCGCTCGGGGGCCATGGCTCAATTTGTCCTGGGCTTGGCTCAACTCGCGAGAGGGTTACGGTAGATCTCGTCCACTGAGATCCGCAGGTTCGACAGCGACTCGAGCTCGATTTGCTCTCCCGCGCCAGCCTCAAATAGAACCCAGTGGCCCGCGGCGTTCCGCCGATACAGCTCGACATGCGGACGGCGCTGCGAAATCAACACGTACTCACGTAAACTCGCCAGGCGGCGATAATGAGCAAATTTCTCGCCGCGGTCGTACGCTTCGGTTCCATCGGAAAGCACTTCGACGATGAGGACCGGATTGATCAGTGCGTCGGGGTCGACCGTAGAGCGCTCGAACTGACCGCAAACGACGACCACGTCCGGGTAGGTTGACAGGTCCGTCGCATCGATGCGTACCCGCAGGTCTGACCCGAATACGCGGCAGGGCCTTCCACGCAGGGCAGCACCGAGCTGTATGGCAAATGCCATGGCCAGCGCGGCGTGCTCCGGCGTGCCACCTGCCATGGCAAAGACCCTGCCGCGAAGGTACTCATGCCGGACGGAGCCCGCACTTTCCGCCTCCAGATATTGCGCATAGGTCATGAGATGCGGAGCCGGCTGGGTCACCCGAGTAGTATACCGCACCGCCCACCGGCGCGCGAACCAACGACACTCCAATGTCTCGCCGGTTGCCGCAAATCAGCCGTATTTAAGGCTCACGATCTCGATTTCGAGCTCGCCCGCGGGGCGCTTGACGGTGACCACGTCGCCCACGCGGCGCTTCATCAGAGCCTGGCCCAGCGGAGATTGAAAGCTGAGCTTGCCGCGCGACGGATCCGATTCGTCCGGGCCCACGAGTGAATACGTGCTCCTCTTGCCGTTCTCGTCGCGCACCTCGACGAGCGCGCCGAAGCGCACCACGTCTTCACCGCCGAGCTCTTCGGGGCGTACCACCACCGCGGCGTCGAGCCGCTTGGTCAAGAAGCGCACGCGCCGATCGATCTCGCGCAAGCGTTTCTTGCCGTAGATGTACTCGGCGTTCTCGGAGCGGTCCCCCTGGGCAGCGGCCTCTGCCACTTCGCGCACCACCTTGGGGCGATCGACGCACATGAGCCGATTCAACTCGTCTGCGAGCTGCTTGGCGCCCTGGGGCGTTAGATAGTTGGGAACTGACATTGCAAAAGCCATCTCATGACCATGAGATGGCGACAAACGTAGAGGGACGACCGCAGGGTGGTGATTTGGTGCCGTTAGCAGAACTGTCCGGGTCTCGAAACCCCGGGGTCACCAGCGCACGGCAAATTCGCCGTTTCGCTGTACGAAAGCTTTGCGGGGCTGGCGAAATGCGGCCGGAAAGTGCCAGATGATGATTGCGACGGGCAGGGACCGGGAGTTAGCGTCCGCGCGCGATACCGGCGGGGGCGCTGCCGGCGAAAGGATTTCTGCCATGTCTCGACGTTTTCTATTCCAGCACGCTGTGCACGCACTTTCAGGCCTGACACTCGCTCTCTGCGCGAGCGCCTGCGGCAATAGCTTCTTGAGCGACGACGACCCGCCGGAGACCGCCGTCAACGCCAACCTGCCCGCGGAGGGCCCCGAGCAGATGAGCTTCTTCGTCACCAGCACCACCCATCTGACGGGTAACCTGGGCGGCCTCGAGGGAGCAGACGAGGAGTGCCAGGACCTCGCGGAGGCCGCCGGCAACACCGCGTACACCTGGCAGGCTTACCTCGGCGCTGAAAACGATGGCGACCCGATCCATCCCGGCTCGCGCATCGGCAACGGCCCGTGGAAGAACTTCAATGGCGTGACGATCGCTGGGAACGTCAGCATCCTGCACGTGCGCCCGGGCGACGCGGACCTCTTCCTGGATGAATCCGGCGAGATGATCAACGGGCAGTGGACGGACTCGCCGGGACCGGTCGAACACGACATCCTCACCGGTGCCAACCTGAACGGCACCGTCGCGATGACCTTCACTTGCGGCGACTGGACGTCGGATTCAGCCGATCTACGACCGCGTGTCGGCCACACCGACGGCTTCGGTCGCGACCAGGACGTCACACCACCCCGCAACTCCTGGAACGCGGCCCATGAGGGCGCCAACTGCGGCGACTTCCCGGCCACTGGCGGCGCAGGCCGCTTCTACTGCTTCGCGATCGACGAAATGCCCGAGTGACGGGCTCCTTCTAGGCAGGTCAGCGCAATCTCGCCCTATTGTCAGGCTACCACGAATGTAGGTAACCTGACGGCGCACACCTACCTTTGAAGGACTCCACCATGTCGCGATACCTTGCTTATTCCTCTATTTTCACCCTCCTGCTCGCTGCCGCCGCTTGCTCTGATGACGCTCCGGAGCCCGCCAGCGGCAACGGTGGTTCTGCCGGTTCTGCCGGCTCGAACAATGCTGCGGGCAGCGCCGGTGCTGGTGGCTCGGCATCCGGAGGCAGCGCCGGTGACGGCGGCTCTGCGGGTACCGTCAATACAGCGGGATCGGCCGGATCAGCCGGCGCCGCGGGCAGCGGCACGACGGCCAACGCCGATTTGAGCTTCTTCGTGACGAGCGAAGGCAGCGGCGCGGACGGGGCCAATCTCGGCGGTCTGGCTGGCGCGGATCAGCGCTGTGAAGACTTCGCCGCCGCCGTGGGCGCGGGCGCCAAGACCTGGCGCGCGTATCTCAGCACCTCCACCGAGAACGCGCGCGATCGCATCGGCGATGGGCCCTGGGAAAACGCCGACGGTGACACCGTGGCCGCCAACGTGGCCGAGCTGCACGACGCCACTCGGGGGATCAACGGCAACCCCAACCTCATGTTGGATGAGACGGGCGCGCCGGTGCCGGGTGCGGAGCACGACATCCTCACGGGTTCGACGCCGGAAGGCACTTTGTTGACCGATGCCACCTGTGCGAACTGGACATCCAACGTCGCCACGCCGCCGGGGCCGCAAGTGGGCCACAGCGACATTCCCAGCAACCCCGCGTTCAGCCCGTCGTGGAATAGCGCTCACGCGCCCAACGGATGTGATCAGGCCAACTTGGCAATGGTCGGCGGCGCCGGCCGTCTCTACTGCTTCGCCGAGTAGCGCCCTCGGCACTCCCGCTCACCGTCGAGCTCGCCCCTGGCGAGCTCGACGCGCTTTGTGGTGCGCCGGGTGCCAAACCCTCCCGGCCGCGTTGGGTCCGCCCACGCCGTAGGCTCGCCGCGCTCCCCAGATCCCCAACAGGTTGTCCACAGCGCAGCGGACCGTCCACAGATCTCCCAGGTTGTGCACATGGCAGTCCGTGGAAAACCAGTCCCACAGTGTACGCCAGGTGGCAACGACGTCACACCTGTCAAAACAGACCCAGGGTTCCCCCCAGACCGGGGCCAAGCTGTGGATAACCCAGGTGAACTTTTGATGTCGGACAGAAGTCAGCAACCGCACTCGAACGGTGGTCGAGAGTACGGAAGTAGTTGAGTCGCGTCCCGTTGCGAGCGAGGACGCTCTGTCCCATGAGCCCCGCCCCCTTCCACCTGATCAGCAACGTGTTCGGCCGCAAGCACCAGAGCCTCAACGGCGCCTGGCGCAGCATCGTCGACCCGTACGAGAACGGCTACTACGACTACCGCTACGAGGCGTCGCCCGATCACTACGGAAAGAACCGCAAACCCCAGAGCGTGAGCGACCGCATCGAATACGACTTCGATCAGAGCCCCACGCTGAACGTGCCCGGGGACTGGAACTCGCAGCGGCTGGAGCTCAGCCTGTACGAGGGGACGATCTGGTACAAGACCCAGTTCCACGCCGAACCGAGCGCTGAGCGGCGCTCGTTCTTGCACTTTGGCGCCGCCAACTACGAAACCATCGTGTTCGTGAACGGCGAAGAAGTGGGACGCCACGTCGGTGGTTTCACCCCCTTCGAGTTCGAGGTGACGGGCAACCTCACGGCGGGCGAAAATGTCGTCATCGTGAAGGTGGACGATGCGCGGCGCCGCGACGGCGTGCCGACGGTCAATACCGATTGGTATAACTTCGGCGGGCTGACGCGGGACGTGCTCCTCGTGGATGTGCCGCGCACGTTCATCAAAGACTATTTCGTGCAGCTCGAGCGGGGCTCGCTCGAACAGATCAAGGGCTGGGTGCTCCTGGATGGTCCGGCGGCAGCGGGCGCCGCGATCCGCCTGCGCATCGCGGAGCTGGGTATCGACCTCGCGCTCGTGGCGGACTCCGGAGGGCGAGCAGAATTCAGCGTGCCCCCGGGTGATCTCGCCAACGCGCTGGTGCTCTGGTCCGTGGAAAAGCCGCGCCGCTACGAGGTCGAGCTGTCGAGCGGTGATGACGTGGTGCGCGAGAAGATCGGCTTTCGATCGATCAGCACGCGCGGCGCCGATCTGCTGCTCAACGGCGAGCCGATTTTTCTGCGCGGCATCTCGATCCACGAGCAAGCGCCCCGGCGGCCCGGGCGCGCCACCAGCCGAGCCGACGCGCTCGAGCTGCTCGGTTGGGCCAAAGAGCTCGGCTGCAATTTCGTGCGGCTCGCGCACTACCCGCACAACGAGCACATGGTGCGCGCCGCGGACGAGCTGGGCCTGCTCGTGTGGTCCGAGGTGCCCGTGTATTGGACGATTCAGTGGGAAAACCCCGCCACCTTCGCCAACGCGGAACGCCAGGTCACGGAGATGGTGCAACGCGACAAGAACCGCGCTGCGGTGATCTTGTGGTCGGTCAGCAACGAAACGCCAATCAGTGACAAGCGCAATCACTTCCTGCGCAGGCTGATCGCCATGGCGCGCCGGCTCGATCCCACGCGTCTACTCACGGCCGCACTGGAGCGCCACTACGCCGACGAGCACACCCAGGTGGTGGACGATCCGCTGGGCGAGGACCTCGACGTGCTCGGCGTCAACCAATACGTGGGCTGGTACGATGGCTTGCCCGCAAAGGCCGATGGGCTATCCTGGCAGGTGGCGTACGACAAGCCGCTCGTGTTCAGCGAGCTCGGCGGTGACGCCAAAGCCGGGCACTACGGGCCGCCCGAGCAGCGCTGGACCGAAGAGTTTCAGGCGAGCCTGTATGAACACCAGATCGCGATGATGAAACGCATCGGCGTCTGGCGCGGGCTGTCGCCCTGGATCCTGAACGACTTCCAGTCGCCGCGCCGCCCCTTGCCGAAGATCCAAGACGGCTGGAACCGCAAGGGTCTGGTCTCGGATCAGGGCGACAAGAAGCTGGCGTTCTTCGTGCTGCAAGCGTTCTATCGCGCCGTCGCCGCCAATCCGGCAGCGACGCGCGCGCGCTGAGGCGAACAATTGGTGACCGCCGCTCTGAACGCTGAAGACGCACTCGCCGGAGCGTTGCGCAAGCTCGGCTACCAGGGCTTCCGCAGCGGGCAGCGGCGCGCGATCGAGACGCTGCTCTCGGAGCGGCGGCTCTTGTTCGTGGCCCCCACCGGCGGCGGCAAGAGCCTCGTCTACCAGCTGCCGGCGTGTCTGCTCACCGGCACCACCGTGGTCGTCTCGCCGCTGATCGCGTTGATGAACGATCAGGTCCAGGCGCTGGAGAAACGCGGCATTCCGGCCACGTTCTTGGCCTCCACGCTGTCGTCCGAAGAGGTCCAGAAGCGCATGCGCACGCTCGCGCGTGGCGGCTACAAGCTCGTCTACGTGGCGCCCGAGCGGCTCGGCTTCGCCGGCTTCCAGTCGATCCTGGCCGAGCTCGATTGCCCGCTCGTGGCGATCGACGAAGCGCATTGCATCAGCGAGTGGGGCCACGACTTCCGCCCCGAATACATGCAGATCGATCGCTTGCTGGCGCGCTTGCCCAAAGCCCGGGTACTCGCCTGCACGGCGACGGCGACGCCGATCGTGCGCGACGAGATCTTGAGCCGGCTGCGCTTGCCCGCGGACACGCCGCAGCTGATCCACGGCTTCGAACGGCCGAACCTGGTGCTCGCCGCGCGCGAAATACAGGGCCTGAGCGACGGACGCCGCCACACTGACGCATTGCTAAAGCAAACGCTCGGCGAGCCGCGCAACAAACGCTCGGGCGCAGGCGTCAAACCCGGCACGGCCATCGTGTACGGCTCCACGCGCAAGCGCTGCGAGAGCGAAGCCGAACGGCTGCGCGAGGCGGGCTGGAGCGCGGACGCCTACCACGCCGGGTTGTCCGCGGCGGAGCGCGACCGCGTGCAAGGGGCTTTCATCGGTGGCGCGCTACAGGTGGTGGTGGCCACGAATGCCTTCGGCATGGGTGTGGATCGCTCGGACGTGCGCGCGGTGATCCACCTCGGGCCCCCGGGTTCGATCGAAGCGTATTACCAGGAGGTGGGGCGCGCGGGTCGCGACGGAGAGATCGCTCATGGCTTGCTCCTGAGCTCACCCAACGACATCGCGTTGCGCCGGCGCCTGCTCGAATCCGACAACGACGGCCGCTCGCCCGATCCGACGCTGGTCGAGCACAAGTGGAACATGTTCCTCGAGCTCTTGCGCTGGGCCGAGGGCGGCTCCTGCCGGCACACGGCGATCCTGCGCTATTTCGGCACGGACAATCCGCCCGAAGCGTGCGGGCGCTGCGACGTGTGCTGTGAGCTCAACAGCGAAACGAACTCTTCCGAAGAGGTCACACTGATCGTGCGCAAGGCGCTGAGCGCGGTGGCTCGCGTGCACGGCCGCTTCGGGCTCACGCTCGCCGCCAAGCTGCTCAGCGGCACGGCCGATCCGCGGCTCGCGAGCAGCGGGCTCGATCGGGTACCGACGTTCGGGATCTTGAAGGAAAGGCCGCAGGCCTGGCTCGTGAGCTTGCTCCGCCGCTGCGTGACCGCCGGCTGGGTGGCATTTTCCGGCGGCGATCGTCCGATCTTGTTTCTGACCAGCGAAGGCCAACAGGCCATGCGCGGTACACGTCCCGTGCGCATGCGCCTGCCGCCGGAGCGCACTCCTTCGAGCCGAGGCAGCGGGCGCGGCGCCGAAACCCGCGGCTCGCCGGGCGATCGCGCGGCACCGCGCGGGGCTGCCCGCGACGACGCGCCCAGCGCGCTGAAGCCGGGCGACGAGTCCCTGTTCGAGGCCTTGCGCGCACATCGCCTGAACGTCGCGCGAGAAGCCGGCACGGCGCCGTACGTGGTGGCGAGCGACCGCAGCTTGCGCGATCTGGCGGCGCTGAAACCGAAGAACCTGACCCAGCTGCTCGACGTGTACGGCTTCGGAGAAACTCGCGCGGAGCGCTACGGGCCAGGGCTGCTTGAGGTGCTGGCGCGTTTCGAGCCGTAATCCGGGGTCCACTCCACCCAAGCGCTCCGAGTGGCGCCGCTCTGGAGTTTGATCTACCGTGTGCCCCGGCGTCGAGGCCGCCTTTCATGCAGAGTTTCATCGATGGGTGCCGTGAGGCGCCCGCTTTTACGCGGCTCACGCGGCTGCTCGGCGAAATCGTCGAGAGCCCCGCACTGCACGCCCGTTTCCTGAACAGCCTGTCCTTGCTCGAATACATCGGCGTGCGCAAGATGCTCAAAGCGCGCCGCGCCGAGGAGATGGACCTAGCGGGCTTGCAACACGTGCTCGAGGAAGCCGTGCACGCCACCCGGCTCAAGAAGTTCGCACACAAGGTCGCGGCGGGCG
>JAYWEH010000569.1:0-35967 GCA_043780025.1 Deltaproteobacteria bacterium | reverse complement strand
TGTCGCACATCGAGCGCGTTTGGATTGCTCGCCAGCCTGGCTCCGAGCGCCGCCGACGCGGCACCCATGAAAACCGCCGGACAACGACTGCTCGACAGCTGCGGCAACGAGTTCGTGGTGCGCGGCGTGGAACAAATCTTGGGAGAACAGCTCCCACCGGGCAACGACTGGGTCGCACTCATCGACAGCGTCGCTGATAGCGGTGTCAATGCCGTGCGCATCCTACCGGGCGTCCGCACGCTGAGCGTCGATGACGTCGACGACGTATTGACGCTCATCGGCTCGCGCAAACTGGTCGCGTACATCGGGACGCTGAGCGACGACGGCACCTGGCTCGGCAGAGCTGACGTGCGAGCCATGCTGGCCAAGCACGAAAGCTACATCATCCTCGACGCCTATGGCGAACCGCAATACGACGATCGAGAACGCTTCCGCAGCGAAGCCATCGCGTCCATCCTGCGCGTTCGGGCCTGGGGCTACCGCGTCCCCTTGACCGTCACCGCCAATCAATTCGGGCGTGACCTGCCCTCCGCGCTGGCGTTCGGTGAAGAGATCGTCGCAGCGGATCCGCTGCACAACACCATCCTGGGTTGGCAGGCGTATTGGGGACGCGGCGGGTATTACCAGGCGCACTACGGGTTCAGCCTGGCCGAGGCGATCGACGCAATTGCCGCGGCGCCATTCCCGATTCAGCTCGGGCTCGACCACGTGACGGATCCGCCGTCGGAGACCATGGACTTCGGCGCGATGATGACACTGGCTGAAGCTCACGGCATCAGCTGGCTGTGGTGGGACTGGTACAACCCCTACGGCACCGATAACAATCTGAGCCAGGACGGCGGGGCCCGGGCGCTCACCGCCACGGGGCGCATCGTCGTCGACACGCATCCCGCGAGCATCCAAAAAACTGCCAGGCTCGCTTGCAGCGCAGGTTCACCACCTCCGCCACCTCCGCCGCCTCCACCTCCGCCGCCTCTACCACTGCTCTTGCCAATGCCGTGGGGTTCACCCCCGCCCCCTCTGGGAGGTTGGTTCATCAACTCCGGTGGCGGCAGCAGCGGGGCGTTCGTCGCCGATGTGAACGGTTTCGGCGGCCGCGTCGCTCCACGTTCGACCGCGCCGATCGACCGCTCGCTCATTCCCGCGCCGGTCCCGCCGGAGTCGGTCTATCAAACGGAGCGTTGGGGAGCGATGACGTACCGTATGGGCGGCTTCGCGCCCGGGAGCACACATATCGTGGAGCTACACTTTGCCGAAGTGTACTTCGACGCGATCGGCAAGCGAAGGTTCAACGTTGCGATCAACGACCGGTATGTGCTGACCGAATACGATATCCTGGCCAGAGCTGGCGGGCGCAACAAGGCCATTCAGGAAACCTTTTCGGTCACGGCCAACGCCCTCGGCGAGGTCACGATCCGCTTTCGCGTGGGCTCCGCCGATCAACCCAAGGTCGATGCCATCGTGATCCGCTGAAGCAGTCGACCCGTCGTGGCAGGAAGCCCCACCACACCGAAACAGCGCCTGAAGCGATCTGCAACCGCAGCCCGGCGCGCATTGTAACGGCCGCGTCGCCCGGCTGTGAAACGCGCAGTGTAGTCGCGAGCTCATGCAAGAGCGAAGTCTGCGTTGCGCGCTACCCTGGCTCGGGTTGTGCGCGGTAATTTCCTACACGGGCACAGCCGCTGCGGCGGTCGTGGCGCGCTCGATCACGACCGATGTGACGGGGCCCGTGTACATGACGCATGCGGGTGACGCGCGGCTGTTCGTGGTCGAGCAAGCGGGTCGTATCGTCGTGTTGCAACCACCACTCGGTGCCAGCGCCCCGCTGATCTTCCTGGACATCCGCAGCAAGGTCAGCACGGGGGGCGAGCGCGGACTCCTGTCCATGGCATTTCATCCCGAGTACCTGCAAAACGGCTTCGTTTACGTCAACTACACGAACCTTTCCGGCGACACGGTGATCGAGCGCTACACTCGCAGCGCCAACGTCAACCAGGCCGTTCCGGGCAGCGCGAGCGCCCTGCTCGTCATCGATCAGCCGTTTGCCAATCACAATGGTGGACAGCTGCAAGTCGGGCCGCTCGACGGTCACCTTTACGTCGGGATGGGCGACGGTGGAGGCGCTGGCGATACGGCTTGCAACGCGCAGCGCACTCTCGGTGGGCAGCTGCTCGGCAAGATGCTGCGGCTCGACATTCGGCAGAACCCCGGCGTGGCGCCATTCCACGGCATCCCCGCCGACAACCCGTTCACCATCGCGAATGATCCAGGGGGTCTGGTCGCCGACTCAGTCTGGGCGCTGGGTCTGCGCAACCCCTGGCGGTTCTCCTTCGATCGAAACAATGGCGACCTTTATATTGCGGACGTGGGTCAGAACACGCTCGAGGAGATCAATCACACACCCGCCGGCACCCCTGGCGGACGCAACTACGGCTGGAAGGTCATGGAGGGTACGCAATGCTTCAGCAGCAGCGGTTGTCCGGCAGGCACCCCGAGCTGCAATGACCCAGAGCTGACGCTACCGGTCTTCGAATACACCCACGATGAGGGTTGTTCAGTGACCGGTGGGTACGTGTATCGGGGCTCGCGCGCGCCTGAACTCTCCGGCGCCTACCTCTACGGCGACTACTGCGAAGGAGAGGTACGGGCGCTCCGGCAGGCCGGCGCGGGTCTGTGGCAAAGCGCCAGCGTGCTCGACCTGGGCACGGGGCTCACCTCGTTTGGTGAAGCCGTCGACGGCTCGCTCTATGCGAGCGCGGGTAACCAGATCTTTGAGCTGGTCTCGGACACGCCTCGTGTCCCCGCCATCGGCGCCCTCGCGTGGTGCCTCGGGTTAGTGCTCGGCGCTGCCGGGCTCGCGCAGCTCGGACGTCACCGCCGAGGCAAACCACTCTAAGCTCGAACGAGGTCTCGACGCCCAGAGGCAAAAGAGTACCACCCGCTACGCCGGGGTATGTTCAGGTCGCCTCTTTCGACGCGCGGGCGCGTCGCGGCTGCAAATCGTCGTTTGCGCTTCATGTGAGTGTCACTCGGCGCCGCGAGAGTGCGCCCGCCACGCGCGGTACTTTCGCCGGGCCTGGAAGTGAGGCGGGACTCCCATGAAGCGTCAATTCATTGGTAAGGGTAGACGTGTAACGTGTGCGAGCTGGCAGCGGCTTCCGCTCGCGGGGCTTTCGGCGCTCGCCGCGGCAGGCTGCGGCGGCATGGCGGAGAGCGGCTTCGACGATGAGCTCGGAACGGCTCGCCAGGCGCTCACGGCCAGCATTTCGTTCAGAAATGGGGCCCTCCCCACGACGAGCTATGGCGGTTCGACGGACGCCACCATCGCTCAGGCGCAAGCCACCACCAACTTCGGCAATGCGGCGAGCTGCGAGGCCGATGGAGACGACGGTAGCGGTGTGGACAAGACCTGCCTGTTGCGCTGGAGCCTCACGGGAATTCCGGCGGGCGCCACGGTCAACTCTGCCAGCATCGGGCTGCAGGTCATCAACTCGACCGCCAACACCTATTCCGCCTACGCGCTGTTGCGCAGCTTCGAGGAATCACAGGCCACCTGGAACCGCGCCAGCACGGCCCAGGCCTGGGGCACGGCCGGTGCCCTCGCGAGCTCCGATCGCGGCAGCGTCGTCGGTAGCATCACGGGCAGTACCGGTGCGAAAACCATCAACCTGAACTCAGCCGGCATCGCGCTGGTGCAGACATGGGTGAACGGCGGCACGAACGGGGGCGTGAGCATCGCCAGCGCCACCAACACCGACGGCATCGACTTCGCGTCTTCGGAAGCGAGCACTGTCGCCAATCGCCCGACGCTCAACGTCACCTATTCGACCTCGGACGGCGGCTCCGGTGGTACGGGCGGGACCGGCGGGACGGGGGGCAGCGGTGGCGCCGGCGGGAGCGGAGGCGGCTCCGGCACACCGACCAGCCCTAATCTACTCATCGCGTTCATCGGCGATCAGGGCAACAACGGCAATTCGAGCGCGGTCCTCTCGTTGATCGCCGCCGAAGGGGCCGATGCCGTCGTCCACAACGGTGACTTCGACTATTCGGACAATCCGACCGCCTGGGACAACCGCATCACCAGCGTCCTCGGCGCCAACTATCCCTATTTCGCGGTGATCGGCAACCACGACGCCGCAGCCTGGGGCGGCAGCAACGGCTACGCCGCCAAGATCGCCGCTCGCCACGCCCGCGTCCCTGAGATGCAATGCACGGGCGAGCTGGGAGTGAAGGCCAACTGCCATTTCCGCGGCCTACAGCTCGTCGAGTCCTGCATCGGCACCAGCGAGCTGCGCTCGACGTGTGCCGCCAACGCCAGCGATCAAGTCAACTTCATTGCCGACACGTTGGCCAACGACGACGCCATCTTCAAAGTGTGCAGCTGGCACAAGAACCAACACGACATGCAGGTGGGCACGAAGAGCAACGAGGTCGGCTGGAGTGCCTACCAGCAATGCATGTTCGCGGGAGCTATCATCTCCACCGGACACGAACACTCCTATTCTCGCACGCGCGCCTTGACCAACCTCGGCAACGCGTCGCTCGGACACGGCGTGACCGGAGCGCACAACCTCGTCGAGCTCGACTTCGGTCGCACCTTCGTCTTCGTTTCCGGGCTTGGGGGCGTCGGTATCCGAGACTATTCGGCCAACAATCACGACGATGATACGTGGTGGTCGTCCTACTACGCCAGCAACCGCTGGGTGAAAAATGGCGTGACCCAGAGCGGCACGGCGGCCCTGGGCGCGCTGTTCATCGAGTTCAACGTGGACGGGGACCCGAGACGTGCCAACGCCTACTTCAAGGACGTCAACGGACGGTTGGTGGACGAGTTCACGATCATGGCCCCCTAGACGCCTTGTACCCGATCTCGAGCGCAACATTACGTGCGGCCTCCCCCGGTGCGGCCCGGGGGAGCGCCGTGTTCCGCGCGGCGCCCAACGTGCTGGCGCTCGGCATGACGAGCCTGCTCACGGACGTTTCGTCGGAGATGGTGACCAGCATCCTGCCGATGTACTTGATGCTACACCTGCAGCTGTCGCCGCTGGGGTTCGGAGCCATCGACGGCATGCAACAGGCGGGTGCGTCGTTGCTACGGCTCGGCAGCGGTGTGCTGGCGGACCGATCACGCCGCTATCGAGCCATCGCCGCGACGGGCTATGGAGTATCCGCGTTATGCAAGCTGGGCCTGTTGTTGGCGGGTACTACCGCCTTTGGTGTCGCGGCGCTCACGTTCCTCGATCGACTCGGCAAGGGGCTGCGCAGCTCCCCCCGTGACGCCTTGATTTCGCTCAGCGTGCCACCCGCAGAGCTCGGGCGCGCCTTTGGGCTGCACCGCACCTTCGATACCGCGGGCGCGCTGCTCGGACCGCTGGTCGCCTTCGGGGCGCTCAGCCTCGCTCCGGGCGCTTACGACGCGGTGTTCGCGGTCAGCTTCGCGATCGCGCTCATCGGCGTTGGGGTCATCGTCTGCTTCGTCAGCGATCCCGCGCCGGAGGTAACTGGAGCAGCGCGCGCACCGGCGGAGCCCGGCCTCCGCTCCTCTATCCGGCAGCTGCTCGGGCGGCACGGATTGAGGGTTACTGCCGCCGGTGCCGGCGCGATCGGCTTGATCACCGTCAGCGACAGCTTCATCTATCTATTGTTGCAGCAGCGCCTGCAATTCGACTCGAGCTACCTCCCGCTTTTGTACGTGGCCACGCCGCTCGTGTACATGCTGCTGGCCTTGCCGCTCGGATGGCTCTCCGACCGCGTGGGCCGCGTTCGCGTGTTTCTGCTGGGCCACGGGGCACTGCTCGCGTGCTACGTGCTGCTGCTCCTGCCCGTGTCCGTCGCGTTGACTTTGCCCTTCGTCGTTCTGCTGCTCGGGGGATACTACGCGGCCACGGATGGTGTGTTGATGGCGCTTTCAAGTGCGCTGCTGCCGTCAGCGCTGCGCGGCAGCGGCATCGCCCTGGTGAGCACCGTCAACCTGCTCGGGCGGCTGCTCGCGAGCGTGTGTTTCGGTTTCGTGTGGAGTCGCTTCGACATCCGCGCGGCGCTCGTCGGCTTTTTCGTGGCAGGGCTCTTGGTCCTCGTTTGGCTGGGCGTTGCATTCAGACCCGCAACTGAACGGGCCCGTCGTGACTGAACGCGCGATTGAACCCTCGCGGCCGCGTCTCATGGCCTTTGCCCTGTTCGCCGCGGCTTGCACGATCGCGGCGGTGGTGTACGTCTCGCTGGCAGCGCGCCGAGTCAGCCCGCCCAACGCACCGGGGCGTGAGCCTCTGGCCGCGCCCTCCGCTGCACCGGCTCAGGATACCGTGTCCTCGCGGCTCGCGGAGCTGCGCAGGGACGCACACCTCTATTATCGCAGCGCGCGCACCGGGGAAGTCGGCCAGATCGTCGTCGCGAGCCTGTCCGACCCGGAAGGCCAGCGTTGGGTGAGCCCGCTCCACTGCGATCGCGCCCATTTCAGCCGCGACCTCGGTGTGTGCGTCCAGGGGCGCACCTCCGGCCTCGGTGGCCAAGTCGACGTCCAGCTCATCGACGGGGAGCTCAGGACCCGCCAGCGCTTCGAGTTCGATGGCTTTCCCAGTCGCGCGCGCGTGGCAAGTGATGGACGTTTCGCCAGCGTGACCTTGTTCGTCAGCGGCGACGACTACGAGGCGGACTTCTCGACACGCACCAAGATCTTCGACGTCGCGGCGAACCGCTTGCTGCCCGACATCGAGTTTTTCGATGTCGAGCGTGACGGACAGCCCTTCGCCAGCGTCGACTTCAACTACTGGGGCGTGACCTTTGTCGAAGGCAGCTCACACGCCTACGCCACCCTCGGCACGGGCGGCAAGACGCACCTCGTGCGCACGGATATCGCGGCGCGGCAGGTGCAGACGCTGAGAGAAGATGCGGAATGTCCGTCGCTCTCACCCTCCGGCAAGCGGCTCGCCTACAAGCAGCGCGCCGGCGCCGCCGGCACCTGGCGCCTGCATGTGCTGGAGCTCGACAGCCTGACGAGCCGACCTGTCAGCGGCGAAGCGCGCAGCGTCGACGACCAGGTGGAATGGCTCGACGAGCAGCGTATCGTGTACGGCGTATACCGGGACCCGGAACGTCAAGAGCTGGGGGCGGACCTGTGGATGAGCCCCATCGACGGCCAGGCTGAGGAAACCGCACGGTTGTGGTTGCCGCTCGCGTCTTCACCGGCCATCATCCGACATCGCGCCACGATGCCGTCCGCCATGAGCACACGATCTCAATGAGCGTCCTCGATAGCCCCTCGGCCACCGTCACCGATTATTACGGCTATGCGCGACCGGAGGTGCGCGACCTGGTGCCCGCTGGCGCGCGCCAAATCCTGGACATCGGCTGCGGCGCGGGCGCGCTGGGTGCGTCGCTCAAACAGCGCCAGCGCTGCCACGTCACCGGCATCGAAGCGGTGCCGGAAGCCGCCACGGCGGCACGCGCTCACCTCGACGACGTCCGCTCGGGTGACGCGTTCGAAGAGCTGGCGGCCCTGCCCCTCGAGCACTTCGACACCATCATTCTCGCCGACATGTTGGAACACGTCGCCGACACGGATGGCCTCCTGTCGCTCGCCCGCGAGCGGCTCGCGCCGAGTGGGCGGCTGGTGCTGAGCATTCCAAACGTGCGCCACTGGTCGGTACTGATGCCGCTGCTCGCCGGGCGCTGGGACTACCGCGAGGCGGGCATCCTGGATCGAACTCACCTGAGGTTCTTCACGCGCCACTCCATGCGCGAGGCCCTGGAACAGAACGGCTTCTGGATCGAGGCGATGTCGGCCACGCTGATGCCGCTGGCCATTCCGAGGGAGCTATTTCTACCGCTCTCGCATGCGGAGATCGACGTGGCAGATCTGGTGGAGGACCTGCAGCGCTATCAATACCTTTGGGTCTGCGGCAAAAACGCCAGGGTGGACGCGGCGGGTTGAGTCGAGCGGAGCTCGCGTCCCCGCACTTCGCGTGCGTCGGCGGATGTCACGCGGATCTCATCGAAACGTTACCGCACGGCGCGCTGCATGGGCCGTATGTGGCGCACACCCCCGAAAAAGCGAGCATCATGACTATTCGTCGTTCAGCGCCTGCGGCTATCCTTTTTGCGTCCACTCTGGCACTCGGTTGTGGCGGTGCGCTCGAAGAAGAAGAACCGGAAGAGCTCGAACTGGGCCGCCTGGAGAGCGCCATTGCGATTCCCCCCAAAGGCTCCGCCACCACCCTCGACGTCGGCTCATGGAACATCGAGTGGTTCGGCGACACCGGCAATGGGCCCAGCAACGAGACCCTGCAGCGCGACAACGCGCGCGACGTGATCAACGGCACAGACTTCGACATCTGGGGTGTTGCCGAGATTGTGAGCCAGAGCCAATGGAACAGCCTCGAATCGGCCTTGCCGGGCTACAGCGGCTTCCTGGCGAAGGAAGCCAACGTGGTCAACGGCTCCGCCTTCTACACTGACTTCAGCAACACCGAGCAGAACGTGGGCATTCTGTACAAGAGCGCCGTCGCGGCGCTGCTCGATGCGCGAGTGATCTTGACCGCCAACGACTCCGACTTCGCTGGCCGGCCGCCGTTGCAGGTGACTCTGCGCGTCACGCTGAACGGGGCGACCGAAGACATCATCGTCATCGTCCTGCACGCCAAATGTTGCAGCGACAACACGAGCTGGCAGCGCCGGCGCAACGCCGCGCTCGCGCTCAAGTCTTACCTGGAGGCGAACCACGGCGCCCGCAAGGTGTGGGTCATCGGCGATTTCAACGACGACGTCGATACGTCCATCACGCCCGGGCAAGCGTCGGCCTACGCAAACTTCGTGTCGGATACGGCCAACTATCGCTTTCCAACCCAGGCGCTGTCGGACGCCGGAATCGCTTCAACGGTCGACTTCCCGGACATGATCGACCATCACCTCATTACCAACGAGGTCCTGCCCTCGCTGGTCTCGGGCTCCGCCGAGGTCTACCGCGTCGACCAGCACATCCCGAACTACGCGGCGACGACCAGCGATCACTACCCCGTCCTTTCCCGTTATGCTTGGGCTGGCGGTGGCCCCGGGGGCGCCGCCGACGTCATCATCAACGAGGTTTGCGCGAACGAGCCCGGCAGCGACACCAGCGGGGAGTTCGTCGAGTTGCTCAATGTCGGAGGCGCGGCAGCGTCGCTCGGCGGCTGGACGTTGCGTGACGCGTCAGGTGTGCGGCACACCTTTGCGAGCGGCACGACGCTCGCTGCCGGCCGGGCCCTCGCTGTCTTTGGCGGCAGCTCGGGCATCCCCGGCGGGCTGAGCAACGCCATTTCCTGTTCCACTGGTACGCTCAGCCTGGCCAATGGCGGAGACACGGTCACGCTCGCGGACGCTGGCGGGACGGCGGTCGACGGTCTCAGCTACTCGTCATCGCTCGCGAGCAGTGACGGCGTGTCGATCAATCTCAACCCGGATGGCGCCACCACCGGGGCCTTCGTCGAGCACAACACCATCTCGAGCCTCAGCCGCTCCGCCGGGAAACGCGCCAGCGGCGCAAACTGGTAGCCGGGAGGGAGCCGGGGAACCGGGCTTCGCGGGGGGGCATTGTCCACTCCAATCCTCGACGCCCCCCACGTCATCGGATACGTGTGGGCAGATGCGGCGGATGAGATTGAACAGCAGCACCAGAGTGGCCATCGCGGCCTCGATCCCCCTCTTGCTTTCGAGCCTCGGCCCGGGCTGCGCGGCGAAGACAACGCCGCCTCCGGCTCCCGACCGAACCGGGCTGGTCGCTCAGCCTTGCGCCGGACTGGAGCTCGGCAACGGCCCCGTGGACCCCGCCAATGCCCGCGTTTTCGTCGAAGTCGTCGAGGTGAGCGCCCGTGATCTGCTACAACCCATCGGGCGCTGGCTCGACGAAAATACGGTCGAGATCCGCTCCAGCGCCAATCTGGTTGCATTCCCCAACGTGCCCACCAGCATGCCGTGGGGGCAATGCGTTGACAGCGTTTGTGCCTCCATGAAGCGAACGATTACGCTGACAGCTCGGCTGCCGGAAACCGCGGCGGAGCCCATCCCGCTCGCGCTGCGTATCGAGGACACCCGCGCGGAAGGCGGCTCGGCCGGCGCTCGGGTGTTGCTCGACACCACGCTCCAGGCGCCAAATCAAGAACCGCTCGTTCTGCCACCCGCGCCGGACGTGACTGACGGTTCCGTGATCGTCACCGCCTACCTGCTACGGCGCCACGACGATCTACAACGCGTCCTCGAGTGCAAGGAGCAGCAGCGAGAGCGAGAGAAGGCGGCTCAGTAACGGCGCGATCGGCGCGCTCAATCGAGCCGCACAATCGATACACCGAACGCTATATAGGGGGCCGAGCCAGCCGCACAGTTCTGGTGCCCCTCAGCGCTGGCGAGGCACGACAAAGCCGTCCGCGTCGATGTCCACCCTGCGCTGCTTGAGCAATGCGCCCACCGCCCTCTTGAACGCCTTCTTGCTCAGGCCAAAGACGTGGCGGATCTCCTCCGGGCTCGAGCCGTCACCCACCTGAAGCGCGTCTGCTCCACACAGCCGCTCGAAAACTTTGAGCGCGTCCCCGGCGATCTCCAGGTGCGCGTGGCCGCGCAGCGATAGCTCCATCTTGCCGTCTTCGAACAAGCTCGTAACGCGAAAGCGCGCGGCCTCGCCGGGCCTCAAGGCCTGCGGTTCGTCCTTGGGGACGAGACCGACGAAGCGCCGCTTCACGATCACGAAAAGCCCGAGCTCGGGTTGAAGGCGCCAAGCCTCTCCGTCCACCCAATCGTCGAGCTCGAAGCCACTGACCTGTCGCTCCAACATCTCGGTGACGCGCATGGTACCCGCCAACCGCTCGCTCGGATCGATGTACAGGCCAATCGCGATTACGTCACCCACGGCGAGGTCCCTCGTCTGCTGTGCGAAGGGAACCAGGAGCTCCTTCTGCAGCCCCCAATCGACAAAGGCTCCGAAAGGCGTACAGGCAGTGACCTTCAGAAAAGCGACCTCCCCGAGCTCGAACTTGGGCGTCCGAGTCGTCGCGATGGGACGCCCCTCCGAGTCGAGGTAGATGAAGACGTCGAGCTCGGTTCCGATGCCGGCGCCCGCGGGGATCTCCGCCCGGGGCAATAGCACGACCGGATCCGTATCGGATCCATCTCCGCCCTCGACCGCCAGAAACGCGCCAGGCGTGGTCACCCGCACGATGGGAAACCGCGCCGAATGCCCGAGTAGTTCGCGAACGCTCATGGGCGACAGCTCATGACTCTGTGGCCAGCTCGTCCCTGTTTCATTTGACTTGCAGCTCGCCCGCGCTGAGCTGGAACGTCACTATGGCGCCCTGCTCATCGCCACTGTCCAGCTTGGGCACTTGCACCCCGGTCAGGCTGACGCGACTGAATTCGAACGTCATCAGCGTGTTCTTGAGCGCCGGATCTAGATATTCGAGCACCAGCGTCTTTTGATCGGCTTTGGGGTTACCGCGGAGCGTGTCCTCGGACCACTTCAGCCATTCGCCGGCGAACGCCTTGGAGAAGGGAACCGTCACCGCCAGACCCGAAATCTGCAGGTTGGCACCGGAGCGCCGCACCAGCCAGGGCGACACGGAAACGACGTCCGGAGCAGCCGCGCCGCCGATCGAGACGCGAAAATTGCCACCCTGCACGCCGCCCTTGGTGCTCGATAAACCTGCCTTCGCCGTTCCACTGCCCGGCGATATGGACAGGCTCTCCGGCTGAAGGCGCATGCGCACGGTGGGGCGCGTCTTGGCGCCACCGGCGTCAGCACCCGCAAACTCGAGCTCCGTGATCGCCGCGCCACCGAGGTTGAAGACCTGTTTGACCGCAAGGTTCAAGTCAGCGAACTGGACCGACGCGGGGAACGCCGTTGACTTCCCTGATAGATAGTCGCGCGCGCGGGTGAACCCTTCGGACGTGGTATCGAGGCCGAGCCAAACGTCCACGGGTGTCGGGGTGGGGCGCCCCGCTTTGCCGGCTGAGTCGGCGAAGCCCAATCCCGCAACCGATTGCAGCGCCGTGACCCCGCCCGTATCCAGAAGGACGTGGGCAAACACCTGCCCGCCAGCCTTGATCGCCGCCTGCGCGATGCCACCACCGGATAGGACCTCGCCACCGGCCAACAACGAGCACACGAGCGCGAACCGAGTCCAGATCTGTTTCATGAGCCGGCCATGATCGGCCCACACAATGGCTATCCGCAAGGCGAAACCGCGCCAGCGCTGAAATTCAGGCGCTCAGGGGATCAAATAGGAGCCGCGCAACACCGCGCCACGGCTAAAGAACAGCAGGTCGGTCGCGCCATCCGCGTCACTCGCCGCAGCGAAGCCCAGTCGATACTGAGACAAGCCGCCGTCTGTCAGGTCCGCTCGCGCGGCGGCGAGCGCATCGAAGCGCAACGTGTCACCTCCGAGCGCGGTTGCGACGCCACCGAGCGAGCTCTGCGCGGAGGCTGCGAAGGCATCGGGCCCGATACCGGTGAAACCTACGTGCTCGAGCGAAAGCGGACCGAGCCCGGCGAAGGGGCCCCCGAGGATCGAGCCGAGCGGCACGCCGACTTCGGCCTGCGCGAGCTCCACCAAGGACGCAGGCAGGAGGCCCAGATTGAAGCTGAAAAAGCCGCGATAGGCCGCGTTGGGGCCAAAGCTGCTGTCGCCGACACAAATGTTGGCGCCGGCCTGCGCGCATGAGTCGGTTCCGTACACGCCGTCGCTGCGCCAGTTCCCGGTCAGAGCAGGGTCGGCCTCGGCGCTCACGCTGAATTGAATTTCCCGCAAGGTGGCGAACGAAATATCCGTCTCGACCAGGGCGTTGCCGGCCAGATCCCGCGCCGCAGAAGTGAAGCGGAAGGCATACTCGGTGGCGGTCACCTGGTTCGCATCGGCCCCCGTGGCATAGGAAAGTGGGGCAGCAAGAACGATGTTCAGCAAGCGACCGCCGCTATCCCAATGAAACTCCGCCGCCAGGTCGGGCGCGGCGTCGAGCTCGAACGCGGCTTCGACCGAAGCGCGGTCCATCGGCTCGCTGAAAGCGACCGAGAGGCTGGTCTCCCGGCGTACGCCCGTAGCGCCGTTCGCAGGCACGCTGCTCGCAACGCTTGGGCTCGCCGTATCGCCGGGCGTTGCGTCACCGGCAACAGGAGGCTCCTCATCCGGATCCGGCAGGGCGCCGGAATCGGAAGCAGGGTCCTCCGGCAGGGCACCCGCGTCGCGCTCCTCGGACCCCCTCCCGCTACCGCCTCGAGCCGGATCATCCGGCTCCCAAATGGAGCCGCCGGCCGCGGCGCTGCCGCTCGAGTGGCGCTCCAGGTCATCCCGCGGCGTGCAGGCGCTGCTGACATGACACGTTATGAGAAGGGCTGCGCCCCAGTTTAGAGCCTCTCGGGCCATCCAAGAAGATGGTGTGGGACCGCCTTCAGAACCACTCGGCCCGGCAATTTAGCCCGATTTGTTGTGGTCCGATGTGCGCGACCGCGTTTCGCTGCGAGTCAGAGTGTTTCACCCTGCAACTTCTCGGCCGGCAGGCTCGGGTAGTCCGTGTAGCCACGAGCGCCACCGCCATAGAAAGTCGAACGATCGGCGGTATTCAGCGCAGCGTTTCGGCGATAGCGTTCCGGCAGGTCCGGATTGGCCAGGAATGGAATTCCAAATGCGACGAGATCCGCCTCGCCCCCTCGGAGCGCGGCCACCGCGCTGTCGCGAGCGAAGCCGCCGTTGACGATGAGTGGTCCACGGAATGCTTCGCGGAGCACGGGCGTGAAGCGTTCCATTGCCGGGTTGTCGAACGGGCAGCCCGGTAGTGGGTCAACCAGATGCAAATAGGCGAGCCCGAGTTCGTCGAGGCGCCGCGCGGCATATCCGAAGGTGCCCACGCGGTCGGAATCGTGCATATCGTTGAAGGTCCCCCGGGGCGACAGCCGCACGCCGACACGATCAGCACTCCAGGCCTCGATCACCGCCTGGGTCACCTCCAAGAGGAAGCGCGCCCGCTTTTCGACCGGGCCGCCGTAACCGTCGCTGCGCCGATTGGTACCGTCCAGCAAGAACTGCTCGATCAGATAGCCGTTGGCCCCATGCACTTCCACGCCATCAAAGCCCGCCGCGCGAGCGCGCCGCGCCGCCGCCGCGTATTGCTCCACCACCCGCGGGATCTCCGCTTCGTTGAGCGCGCGCGGAGTGACAAATGGCTTGCGCCCCTCCGGCGTCTCGGCATTGCCGCGCGGGGCGATGGCGGACGGCGCAACGGGCAGCGCCCCGCCCGGTTGAATCGCCGGGTGTGAAATGCGCCCGACGTGCCATAGCTGCAAGAAGATGCGCCCACCTGCCTGTTTCACCCGATCTGTCACCAGACGCCAGGCTCGCTCTTGCGCGTCATCGTACATGCCCGGCGTACCGGGATACCCCTGCGCTTCCGGGGCGATCTGCGTCGCTTCACTGACGATGAGGCCGGCGCCCGCCCGCTGCGCGTAGTAGAGAGCGGTGGCCTCGGTTACCGTGTTGCCGGCACCCGCACGGCAACGCGTCATCGGCGCCATCACCATGCGGTTGGGCAGGCGGAGGGCGCCGATCTGGATCGGTTCAAACAAGCTCGGCTGGGACATTGAGGGCTGGGTCCGTGCATGGACAATTGAGCGGGCGCCGTCAAGTCGAGGCTGATGCCGCTGCAGAGGATCTGGAGCCAATGCTAACTCACTCTCGGTTGCGCGCAGCGCCTCAACGGCGCTAAGACTTTTCTTCACTTCGAAGGGGGTATCTCATGCGCGGCGAGTTTCTGGGGTTAGGGCGCGTTCTCGTTGGCGCTTGTGTGGGCTCGGCGGCGCTCCTCGGGTGTGGACCGGTGAACGAGGGGCTCGGGGCTGGGCTCGGCCAGCTGAGCCAGCAACTCAGCGGCACTAGCTTTTTCATTACCGAGATTGCGCAGGACACGCTCCACGCCGGCAGCACCTCCGACAAGGTCGAGGTGTATTGTGCGGACTCCGCGGGCTGCCCTGCCTTTCGCGTGTGCGACCCCACGAGTACGGGGAGTGTGAGTTGCTCGGCGCTGCAGAGTGCGCTCGGCACCGGCGAGCGCGCCGTGGTGTCTCGCGGCTCGAGCATCACGGCAAACGCCTATGAAGAAATCTGGCTCGAGGATTGTTCCGGCGCCTGCACGGAGGTCAGCGGCACCCGTGTCCTCGGGCCCATCACGTGCCCGAGCGGGGAGTCGGAGGCTCGCTGGGACTGCGCTAGCTCGAGCTTCGGGAGCTGTGCCGCGGCGGCCCTGGGCACCGGAGTGGCGTGTGAGCCGAGCTGCGGGGATCAGCTCTGCACCGGCGCCGAGACGTGTTCGAGCTGCTCGACTGACTGCGGCGAGTGCAACGTCGAACCCTTTGTCTATACCCTGCAATTTGCAGAGAATCAGCACGGCTCGGCCTCGTCCACATGCACGAGTGACCTGTGTACGACACTGAAAGGCCTGATCGACGCGGCTACGACCCGCATCGATTTTGCGATCTACGGCGTACGGGCGCAGCAAGCCATCATCGATGCCCTCGTCGCCGCCCAGACACGAGGCGTCACGGTGCGCGGCATCGTCGACAGTGAGAACGCGGCCTGCGGCAGCGGGGGGCTATACACTTACCCCGACACATTGACGCTGCTCAATCAGCTGAGCATCGGCACGGTCGTGTGCGACAACGGCACCGGCTTCGGCTACATCATGCACAATAAATTCTTCGTGCTCGATGGGCAAAAGCTCTGGACCGGCAGCACCAACATCAGCGACACAGAAACGGGCGGCGAGCTCAACGCCGACGTCGTGGCCGTGTTCACCTCGGATCAGCTGGCCAGCATCTACACGGCCGAATTCGACGAGATGTACGCGGGCGCGTTTCACCACAACAAGGCAGACAACACGACGCACCTGCTCGGCACGACGCAATGGGCGGACGGCAGCACGGTGCTCGAGAGTTACTTCGCCCCGACGGACGACGCGACGACCCATGCTATGTTGCGCATGATCGACGCGGCAACCACCAGCCTCGACGTGGCCATCTTCTACCTCACCCATGACGCCATCGGTGACGCGCTGGTTGCGGCACACAATCGCGGGGTGCTGGTGCGCGTGGTGCTCGACGCCACCGGCGCCGGTAGCGCCGGCTCCGAGAAGGGCGAACTGTGTGCGGCGGGCATCCAACTCAAAGTCGAGAATTGGCCCGGGAAACAGCACAGCAAATGGGGCGTGGCCGATGGGCAGGTCGTGGTGTTCGGGTCGCAGAACTGGACGGCCGCGGGTAACGACGACAACGACGAAAACACCCTGTACGTGGACAACGGCTCGTTCGCGGCGGCGTTCGTGGACGAATTCGCGCGTCAGTGGGCGGACCTGGCCACCGTGGCGAACTGTGCCTCCACCAGCGCGGAAGGCGCGGATTCTCCCGGCACTTGCAGCGACGGGAGCGACAACGATCACGACGGTGACGTCGATTGCGACGATTTCGGCTGCGCTGGTGCCTGCGCCATCGTGGTCAACGAATGCCTCCCCGCGCCGAGTTCGGGCCCCGAGTGGATTGAGCTGTTCAATCCCAAGAGCGTGAGCGTGGACGTGTCCGGCGCGTACGTGGACGACGCGGCGGGTGGTTCTTCACCGCAACAGATCCCGAGCGGCAGCGTGGTGCCAGCAAACGGCGTGTTGCTCGTGAATCTGTCGGGTAGCATCCTCAACAACAGCGGCAGCGACGCCTGCCGGTTATTGAGCGCGAGCCAAGTCGAGATGGCTAGCATCTCGTATAGTTCTGCTGCCGCTGGCGCGTCTCGGGCGAGGCTGCCCAACGGCAGCGGAGCCCCCGCATGGGACACGACCCCCACGCCAGGCAGCGCAAATCAATAGCGAGCTGCGAGGCCTTCCCCCTCCCTCAAACGACTTGCCCCTCCCTCAAACGAGGAGCGCCCCGCCCACCAACATCAAGAGCACGCCCACGGTGCGCGCCAGCTCGATGCGGCGATTCGTGAGCTGTTGCAATACGCGCAAGCGCTTCGACATCGCGATCACCAACACGAACCAGCCGAGCGCACCCGAGCCGACGCCGATTCCAAACGAGAGCCCCGAGAGATACCCGCCGTCAATCGTCCCGCTCGAGTGCAGGCTCGTCACGATCACCGTCCACGTCGCGAGCAGCGTTGGGTTGAGCCCGGTCGCCGCCACGCCTGCCAGGAGGCTGTGGTGGTGGCGCTCCGTCTTGATCGAACTGAGCAGGTGCGGCCGCACGAGCAGGAGCACGCCGACAGCGAAGATGACGAGCGCGCCGCTCGAGCGCGCAAAGCGAATAATCATGTCCGACCGCGGCAACAGGAGCGGCAGGAACGTGGCAACGGCCGCCGCCACGAGCGCCTCGACCACGGCGCCCGCAAAGGCGATCCAGAACGCGGCCCGGCGCTGCATGGCGATGGCACGGTCAATCACCAGCAGCGCGAGCGGCCCGGTCATCGGAATCGACCCGACAAAGGAGAGCCCAAAACCCAGAACGAGGGCTTCTAGCATTGATCCCGCTCACATCGGCCCCGCGGGACCTGGCCTGGGTCAGTCTGACCCGAGAAAATCTCGTTGAGCACGGCGACCGGCGACCATAGCACGGAGCCTTTTGCCGCGGCCGGACTATTCTTTCCGGGGTTTTCGCCGCAAAAATGAGCCCGCACGACGACCTCGCGCGCCCGAAATGGTGATTGGACATCCGGGTTGACGCACGCTCACCCGCGCAAGAGTATCGTTGCTTGGCGTCCACGTTGGCCTTGCTGTTCGGTGTCCGCGCCGCGGTCACCCGGCGGGAATATGTCACAGCGGGCGTCTTGCTCTTCGCGCTAAAGTACGCGGTCGATCTCGCGCTCTCGATCGGCTTCGCCGAGCACCCACTCGGCCCTGTCGCCTATTTCAATCCGGTGCTTTCTCAGCGCCTGCAAGCACTCGGGCAATATCCGGACGCGCTGCCACCCGTGATGTTGGCGTGGGCCCTACCCTTCATCTGGATCGGCGTCAGCATGAGCGCGCGGCGCGCGGTGGACGCCGGCCGATCCGTTTGGTGGTCGCTCGTCTTCTTCGTCCCCGTGTTGAACTACCTGCTCATCGCAGGGCTGAGCGCGGCGCCCTCGAGCGATCGCGGCGCGTTGCCAGCCGAGCTCCGCGAAGTATCCGGGTCGCGGCGCTCGGGCGAGGAAAGCGCGCTCGAGCGGCTGCGCGTCGCGGCGGTCTCGGCAATCGTCGCGGGCATATTTGGTTTTCTCGCCGTCAGCTTCTCGGTCATCGGCGTGGGCGACTACGGGAGTGCCCTGTTCATCGGAGGGCCGTTCGTGCTCGGGGTGATCGCCGGCGTGCTCCTGAACCGCAGCCAGCGTCACTCGATCACGGCCACCATCGCCATTGGCGCGTTGGGGGTCACCTTCAGCGGCGGGCTGATGCTGCTCACGGCGCTCGAAGGCGTGCTGTGCCTGGCGATGGCGGCGATACCCGCGTACCCGTTGGCGATCCTCGGCGCGCTGCTCGGGCGGGCTTTCGCGGGAGGCCGGCGCCCCGAGCAGCCCACCTTGTCGATGGTCGTGGCCTGGCCGGTGTTGGCTCTCCTTCCATCGGCTCCAAGCGAGCGATTCCCCGTCCGAGCGGCTGTATCCGCGATCGAGATCGACGCCCCGCCCGAGCGCGTCTGGCCCAACGTCATCGGCTTTTCGCCCTTACCGCCCCCGAGCGAGTGGTTGATGCGAGCCGGCGTGGCGTGTCCACTGAGCGCCCGCATCGAGGGCGAAGGGGTCGGCGCCGTGCGCTATTGCGAATTTACGACCGGCCCCTTCGTGGAGCCTATCACCACCTGGGAGCCCCCCTATCGCCTGGCCTTTGACGTCACCGCGCAGCCCCCGAGCATGCGTGAATGGAGCCCCTACGAGGTCGTGCACGCTCCGCACCTGGTCGGCGGCGTCGAGAGCCTACGCGGCGAATTCAGGCTGACGCGCCTGCCGGGCGAGCGCACGCGCATCGAAGGCACGACCTGGTATCGCCTGAAGATGGCACCGCAGCCCTACTGGGGGCTGTACAGCGACTATGCCATCCACGTCATCCATCAGCGTGTCCTGAGACACATTCGCGACCTGAGCGAATCTCAGCGCTGAGCGGACCCGTACACCTGCGCGTCAGCGCGGCGCCGTGAAACGGAGCGGCTGCCCTGAATAGACCTGGCTCGCGTCCGGCGCGACATCGAGGTTCCCGGCATCCTTCTCGCCTGGAGTGATCCAGCGCACGCCAAAGGTACGCTGCGCGATCAGGCCGGGGAAACTGCCGGTGCGAGCACCGATGGTCAACGTGCCGCTCGCCTCGTCGTACTGGATCGGCGTACGGGCGAACGCGCCTTTTTCGTAGCCGTAGCTCTGCCCATCATCCTCGTACAGGTCAAAGCTGCCGCTCTGGCCGCGATACACGTACAAAGTGATCGGCGCATCGAGCCGCTCCGCCGTGTGCTGCACGGCAGGCCCGATGGGCACAATCGCGCCCGCTTTCACGAACAGCGGCATGCGCGCGAGCGGCGCCTCCGCGTCGATCTCTTGGCCGCCTTCGTGCCGCGTGCCGGAATGGAAGTCGTACCAGCTCGCTCCGGCGGGTAGATACACGCCCCGCGAACGCGCCTTGTGCCGGTACACCGGGCTGACCAGAAACGAGGGACCAAACAGGTACTGATCGTTGACGTTGCGCGCGCGCAG
Organism: Deltaproteobacteria bacterium; assembly: GCA_043780025.1. Taxonomy (GTDB): domain Bacteria; phylum Myxococcota_A; class Polyangia; order Polyangiales; family Polyangiaceae; genus SZUA-265. The sequence goes on along the minus strand of JAYWEH010000569.1, from coordinate 16,261 downwards.
GTCGCCCGGAAAATCCATGGCGAGGCCGCGCATGATCGTGCCGTCACGGTGGTACGTGTCACCCGCAATCGTATAGATGTACGGCAGCAAGCGGTAGCGCAGCCGGCTGTAGGCCGCGAGGCTCTCGTAGACCTCGGATCCGGCCTCCGCCAGGTTGTAGATCTCGCGCAGTGGCGCTTCACCGTGAGAGCGAAACAGCGGCACGAACGCGCCAAACTGAAACCAGCGCAGGTTCAGCTCGCGCCACTCCTCGAGATCCTCGGCGTTCGGCTGTTGATAGCGCGACTCCACCGCAAAACCGCCGATGTCGAAGGTCCAGTTCGGCAGTCCAGACATGGACATGTTCGTACCCGCCGCCACCTGGCGGTACAGGTCATCCCAGCGGGCCGCGATATCGCCGCTCCACGTCGCAGCAGCGTAGCGCTGCAGGCCGGCAAAACCCGAACGCGTCAAGATGAACACGCGTTGGTCCGGCGTCTTGCCCTGCCGCTCGCCCTCGTAGACCGCTTGACTCACACCGAGCGAATAGGAATTAAAGTATTGCGCGGCGGGACCCAGCGCCGTCGGCCCGATGCGCCGCGTGAGCTCTTCGCGATCCAGGTTGGATTGCACGTCCGGCTCGGTGTTGTCGAGCCACCAACCATCGACGCCGAGCCCGTCGAGCTTGGACTCGATTTGTCGCCAATAGATCGCTCGGGCCTCGGGGGTGTACGGATCGAAATGCGATGAAAGGTAACCGGGGCCCACCCAGTCCTTCTGGCCCATCTCGACGTTGCGCCGATACATGTAGCCCTTCTGGTCGAGTTCCTTGTAGTGCTGCGTCGTGGGGTAGAACTTGGCCCACACAGAAATGGTGAAACGCACATTTTCGTTGTGCAGCGCGTCTACCAGCCCTTTCGGATCCGGAAAGCGAGCAGCGTCGAAGTCGTGCGATCCCCAGGCGTCTTCGGGCCAGTAGAACCAATCTTGCACGATGTTGTCGAGCGGCAGGCCGCGCTTGCGATACTCCTTCACGACCTCGAGCACCTCGGCTTGTGTCTTGTAGCGCTGCCGGCTCTGCCAGAAGCCGTAAGCCGTACGCGGCAGCAGCGTGGCCTTGCCGGTGAGCGTGCGATAGCCCGCGATCACGTCGTCGGCGCTGGTACCGGCGATGTAGTAGTAATCGATAGCCTTGGCGGCGTCTGACGCCAGGGACAACGAATGCCGTTCCGCGTCCGGCAGTGGCTCGTTGTGCAACAGCGCGATGTAGCCATCATCCGGGATCCATTCGACCCGAATGGCGACGGGCCGCCCTGCCGTCATGGGCAGCTCGAAATTGTGGTACCAGGGGTTCCAGTTCTGGCGCCAACCGTCGAGGACGAGCTGATCGTCCGCGAAGAGCTTGAAGTAGCTGCTCGCGTACAGCTGGAACTTGTGCTTGCCCGACTTCGCCGACTCGACTCGCCCTTGCCAGAGCACGCTCTGCTTGCCGGTGGCCCCCTTCGGATCCGTCCCGCGGGAGCGCCCGCTCTTCGACAGCGGCTCGGGCCAGCCGGGCAGGTCCTTGATGAACTGGTAGTTGATGTCGGGTTCGACCCGCGTCAACACCGCGCTCTCACCGACGGAGTACGTCGCCGTGAAGCCGCCCGGCTTGCCTTCCGCGTCAGTCAGCTTCAGATCACGTGACGCGAGCGCGTACGGCCGCGGGTTGCCAAAGCGGGTGATCGAGGCGGTGTCCCAAAGCACGCCGTAGTTGCGGCTCGAGAGCACAAACGGGACGCCGATGTCCATGTTGTGCTGCGCCAACTCGACGTCTTCGCCATTGTAGTCCATCTGGGCATTCTGATGCTGGCCCAGGCCGTAGAACGCTTCGTCGGTGCCGGGGTTGAACCGCTGCTGGATCTGGTAGAGCTGCTGCCCCTCGATCTGCACGGGCACGAAAGAGCCGCGTCCGGCCTCGCTGAGCCGCACCGCGCCGCTCGCGTCCAGAAAACTCACGGCGCCGTCCTCCAGCGACACGAGGGCGCGGAGGTGTTTGGTTTGGAGGGTCGCCATGCCCTCCACAGCGTTGATCTGAAACTCGATGCTCGTCGCCGGTGGGGCCGTGACGGCCAGGCTCGGGGGCAGCTCCAATGACTCACCGGGCACGGCCGTGACGCGCACGATGCGAGCGGAGATCAATTGCAACCGCACGCGCCGCGCCGGCCCGCTGCGCGGCGACACGACGATGCCGTCGGCGTGCCGCTGGTACGCTGCCGAAACACCGCAGCCCGAGCCCACCATGGCGAGGCAGAGCGGCAAACTCCAATTCAAGGTCGAACTCACCGTCACGCGTCGCTCCAGATGTTCAAAGCGCGGCGATCTTGTGCGGCGCTGCTTCGAGTGTCAATTGCAGCACGGGCTCGCCGTCCACGAGATTGGCTTGAGCCCTTCGGGAGCGCGCATGCCCGCTCTCAGTTCTGCCGGACGCGTGCGGATCTGCTCCTCGCGAGTCAGCGGAGCTGTCCAGTTTTCTAGATGGTCGGCGAGGACTGCCCGAGGCCGTTTTGAGCCCCTGCCCCTTGACGCCTCTACCCGTCCTTTCCCTTATTAGCGCTCTTCACCGCGGTCCTGCGGATCAGACGCGCAGGTGGCGCTGCATTGAGCGTACTCCTCGTCACACCGATCGGACTCCCCGTCCTGCTGACATTCGGCGTGGTCCTCGGAACACAGGCTATCGCACTCCTGATCACAACCCGTGATCGCGAGTAAAAATAGCGGAAGCAGTGAATAATAGGCACGTGCGGGGCGGGTCATGGCCCTCCCATCAGCAAGGGTCGTGCCGGCGGGCGCTCGCACCGGAGAAGGACAGCATCCTGCCCTCATCCCCGCCGTTCCGGTCTTGCGAGACCTACGGGCGCGCGACGACAGCGTGAATCGGCGACCACAGGTGTCGTCGAGTTGCGTCGGCGCTGCTCCGCCTCGGCCCACCCTACCCGCGTCTACTCCCTGGAGGAACGGGTCAAGCCGGCGCCTGCGCCCTGATACGCCGGTCGCTCGCCGGCTTTCGGACGTCCCAGATGACGCCGACCTTTTCTAGCAGGACCAGCGTGTAATACGTGACGTCGATCTCCCACCAGTACAGGCCCTGGCGCGCGCTGTTCATGTCGTGGTGGTGGTTGTTGTGCCAGCCCTCCCCCAGCGTCACGATCGCGAGCCACAGGTTGTTGCGAGAGTTGTCGTTCGTCTCGAAACGCCGCGAGCCCCAGACGTGCGCGAGCGAGTTGATGCAGGCCGTGGCGTGCAGGCAAACGATGCTGCTCACCACAAAGCCCCAGACCAGCCCGGCAGAGCCAGCGATCCAGTACGTGCCCCCGGCATAGGCCACCAGCGGTAGCCATTTGTGGCGATCCAGAAACCGAAGCTCCGGGAAACGCGCCAGGTCCCGCACGTTGGCCAGGTTAGGCTCGTCGTGGCTGCCGTCGAGGAACCAACCCACGTGGCTGTGCCAGAACCCGCCCTGCACGGGCGAGTGCGCGTCGTCTGGCGTGTCCGAATGGCGGTGATGACGCCGATGCCAGCTGGCCCACCAGAGCGGTCCGTTCTGCATCGCCATGGTGCCAAGTGTGGCGAGCACAAATTGAAACCAGCGCGAGGTCTTGAAAGTCTTGTGAGCGAAGTAGCGGTGATACCCCGCGGTGATCGCCCACATGCGCAGCGTGTAGCCCGCCACGCACAGGGCCACGACCCCCCAACTGAATGAGACCCAGAAGACGAGCAAGACCGCGGCGTGCATGGCGATCGTGAGCACGGTCGAAAGCGCACTCATGGCGCGTTCGGAGCGGGATGGGGATAGACTGGACATGGGCTGCTCGCGCGGCAAGAACGGCGAGAGGTCGCCGCCGCAGGGGCACACCAATCCCCATCATTATGACAGAGATCGCGAGCGGCGGTTTACAAATTGACACGCCGGCCCTCGGCCGCGGACACGTAGGCCGCATAAATGACCTCGACACACGCCACAGCGAGGTCGATGCCCGCGCGCGGCTCAACACCTTTGGCAATGGCGCGAACAAAGTCAGCGATCTCCTGCGCAAAACCGCGAAACCAATCCTCGTCGCAACTCGGCCGGTTCCAACCGGCGCGCGTCTCGAGCTTCTCGGTGAAATATTCGTCTCGAAAGACCGCGGCGTCTGGGGCGTACGTCTCGACGGCGTCATTTTGAGTCATGTTCACCTTGATCACGCCATCCGTCATGAACGCAGCCAAGCGTGTGTCGAGCCCGCCGAGCCCCGCGTCACTCACGGTCACGCTGCCCCGACTGCCGTCGTCGAACTGGATGATCACGTTCGCCCAGTTCTCGACATCGATCGGGTCAGCACTGATCCATTGGTGCGCTCCGGCCTGCCGGGCTCGCTCGGAGGCCTGGCTGTGGATCAGGTCCGCGACGTCCGCGATCACCGATACCGGTCGAATACCGTGGCCGCGCCGAGCGAGCCCCTCCCACTCCTTGAGGTGTAAGCAAGCGCCCACGGAGTGCACTCCCATGCGCAGGAGTGCACCCCCGCCCGTGGCCTTCCATTCCCGTGAGTACAGGGAGTTGGAGCCCGAGTGATGCTCCTGCGCCTGAAGCTCCAGGATGGAGCCCCTCGATGCCTTGATCAGCCGCCGCATCTTGTCGAGCGGCGGAGCGTACACCCAGTTCTCCGCGTAGCAGAAAAGTACCCCGCTCTTGCGCACCGCCCGGCGTACGGCTTCCGCGTTTTGCAGCGCCCCCGCCCGCATCTGGGCCTTCGGGACCCGGTGCCCGATCGGTTCCGGATCGCCCGGGCTGCCGAAATACCCTGTCAGCGGCTTTTCCATGATGATGTGTTTGCCGGCTTCGGCGGCCCGAATCGCAAATTCATGATGCAGCGCGGGCGGCACACAGATGTCGATGACGTCGATGTCCTTCTGCGCGAGCAGCTCTTCATAGTCATCCGTCACGAAGCGAATACTCGCCTGCGCGGCGAGCGTCTGCGCGTTCTCCCGGCTCCGCGAGCAGATCCCTCGCACCTCGACCGCCCCCTCCGGTAGATGGGCGTAGTTGGCCAGATGGAGCCGAGCTCCGTGGCGAGCGCCCGCGATACCGATCCCCAGGGTCTTCATGCTGCAGCGAGTATAGCGATGTTGCAGTGACGCTAATGCCGTCGCTGCGAAGGCGCCGCGGGCGCCCGGCCCGTCATTCGAAACGGCTCGACCGCTTCGAGTGATCGAGACGAGGCCTTCATGCATTGAGGGCCACTTTGACGAAAGAGTCCTCGCCGCGCGCACGGATCCGGGTTGGTTGGGCCATTGCGAGCTTTGGATGTGCTGTCATCAGCAGCGGCTGTAGTGATGCTGCCCCTGCCACGCCGCCCACCGTGCCGAGTGGAGCGGGTGCGAGCACGGGCGCGCCCGGCGCAGGCGGGGGCGGAGGGGTGGTTCCTATTGCAGGCGCGGGCGGCTCGGGGGAACCCGGCAACGCGGGCACCACGTTCATCGCTCCAGGGGCCGGCGGCTCCGGCGACGCCCCCGTTGCCGTCGATTGCTCGCTCGCGGGCAGCGTGCCCGTCACCATCGACTGGGCTGCGATCAACCGCCAGGAAGCGGCCTTCTACGCGACGCCCGAAGCGCTGAGCCTGGCGGAAAACATCCTGTACTACCGTAACGCGGACGGCGGCTGGCCCAAGGAAATCGAAATGACTTCGCGGACCGCGCCGCGAGACGCTGAGTCGACGATCGACAACAACGCCACCACCACGCAGATCGACTATCTCGCGCGCGTGTACACGGGCTCCTCGTGCTCGAAGTACGGCGACGCGGCCAGCGCCGGTGTCGAGTACCTGCTCGAGGCGCAATACGAGAACGGCGGCTGGCCTCAGATCTATCCTGACGCCGACGGCTATCCGGCGCACATCACCTTCAACGACGACGCGATGGTGCACGTCCTCAACCTGCTGGACGACGTCGCGAAGCGCGAGGAGCGCTTCGCGTTCGCTGACGAGGCCCTGGCCACCACTGCCGCGGCCGCCATCGAGCGCGGTATCAGCTGCATTCTAGCGACCCAGATCGTGATCGACGGCACCAAGACGGGCTGGTGTGCTCAACATGACGAAGTGACTCTCGCGCCGGCCCAGGCTCGAAGTTACGAGCTCCCGTCGTTGAGCGGTTCGGAAGGCGCGGATCTGGTCCGCTTCCTGATGACGATCGAGAATCCCAGCCCCGAGATCATCGACGCCGTCCAGAGTGCGATGACCTGGTTCGACGCCGTCAAGATCACCGGCATCCGCATCCAATCCACGGTCGACCCGACCGAGGAGACAGGCGAAGATCGCGTGGTGGTGGCGGATCCCGCCGCGCCGCCGATCTGGGCTCGCTTCTACGAGTTCGAAACGAACCGGCCGATTTTCTCGAGCCGCTGTGAGTCGCCCGAATGCGAGGATGACCCGTTCTTCGAGCGGCGCTACAGCCTGGCCGAGATCGACAACGAGCGGCGGGTCGGTTACGCCTGGTACGGCAACTGGCCCGCTCAATTGCTCTCGACCCTCTACCCCGCCTGGCGGGCGCGCTGGGTGCCGTAACGCGCCCTATAGCAGCGTGATGGGCGGCAAAAGATCGCCCTTTCGCTCCGAAGATCCCGTGTGGTACCGTTTCCAGAAGAGACGAACCTGCGAGGATCAGCGGAAGTGAGCCGAGAAAAACGCTGGGTCGGTACCTGGTCATCGGGGCCCCAACTCACGGAGCCGGGCAACCTGCCGCCAGCCCCGGGTCTGGCCGGCAACACGCTGCGCCAAAACGTGTTCGCGACGCTGGCGGGTCAGCGCGCCCGTGTATTGTTCTCGAACGAGTGGGGCGAGGGTCCGGTGACGTTCCAATCCGTGCGGCTCGCCAGCTCGCTCGGTGCGAGCGCGATCGATACCGGCACCGATTGCGAGCTTCGCTTCGGGGGTAACTCCGCCGTCACGATTCCGCCCGGGCAGACGCGACGCTCGGACCCGCTGGACTTCAGCGTAGCGGCGCTCGAATCGCTCGCCGTCAGCATTCACTTCGGCGCGGTCCCCGACAACGTGACCGGGCACCCCGGGTCGAGGACGACGTCGTTCCTAGAGAGTGGAGGCGCCGCAGCGGCGGCCCGCTTGCCCGACGCAGCCACCACCGATCACTGGTACTTCTTCACCGGCATCGACGTGGAGGTGGACGCGCCGGCCGCGGCGATCGTCACCATTGGCGACTCCATCACCGATGGGCGCGGGTCAACCCACAACGCCAACGATCGCTGGCCCGACAATCTAGCCCGGCGCCTGCAGGCCAATCCCCTTACCCGGCAGATCGCGGTGCTGAACCAAGGCATCGGCGGCAACGCGGTGGTGTCGGGCGGCCTTGGCCCCACCGCTACCGCGCGCTTCCAGCGCGACGTGCTCGATCAACGCGGCGTGCGCTGGGTGATCCTGCTCGAGGGCATCAACGACATCGGTGGCAGCACCGATTCGAGCGTGGGCTCGCGGCTGATCGAGGGCTACGCGGGCCTCATCGACTCCGCCCACGCACGGGGCTTGCTCGTGTACGGCGTGCCGATCCTACCTTTTGCGGATTCGCACTACGACATCCCGGCGCGCCAAGAGGCGCGCCAGATCGTCAACCACTGGGTACGCACCAGCGGTCGCTTCGACGCGGTCATCGATCTCGACGCGGCCGTCGCCGACCCACAGAACCCCAACCGGCTGCGCGCCGCCTATGATTGCGGTGACCAGCTGCACCTCAGCCCGGCGGGTTATCAGGCCATGGCCGACGCGATCGATCTGGCGCTCTTTGCGCCGCGACACGATCCTTCGGAATAGGCTGCCGCCTGCCCTTGGATGAGGCAAATCGCTACGCTTCTGAACGAATGTGGCCACGACACGTCGTGCTAGTTTGCTGTCATGGCCAATACGCTGACGGCGAATGCATTGAAGAGGTTGGGGCTGCTCGGAGCGCTGCTGCTCGGGAGCATCAGCACCGCGGGGTGCAAGGCAGAGCCGGCGCCGCCCGGAGTGGACTGCGGGGCACATCCCATTTGCAGTCTCGACAGCCCCACGTGCTCCGCGGGTAGCGATTGCATTTCAATCACGGGCTGTCCCACCGCGATCTGCATCGACGCTGCGCAGGCGTGCGAGGAGTCGTGCGGAACCCCCAATTGCCTGATCCTCGAGAGCTTCCCGCTGCAGATCCGCTGTGAAGACGGCGCCCCGACGCCGGGCCATGGTGGCGAACAGTCTTGTGACGACCTCGAAGCGCAACGCGCCGAGGAGCTCGCGTCGATTCAAGCCTGTTCCGCGGACTCGGAGTGCGGTCAACCCCTGCTCGGCACGAGCTGTGGTTGCACGCGAGACCTGGTGGCTCGCGCGGACGCGGACATCAGCAGCTTCTCTGCGGTCCAGGCCTCACTCGACGAAGCCGGCTGCGACGGCCTGGTGACGACGTGCGATTGCCCCGCCGCCGATGGTTTCGCGTGCGTCGGGGGCCGCTGCACCTGGAATTTCCTGAACTGAACCGAAACTTCGGTAACTAGTCGGAGCCCGACAGAAAGCGCTGCAGAATCGGCGCGAGCGCGGCTGGCGCGATCTCGTGGGTGGTGTTCTCGAGCGTGAGAGAGCGCCCGTTCGGCAGCGAACGAGCTAGCGCCGCGGCCACCTCACGCATGACGGGTGGGCTCGCACCCCCGGCTATCGCGAGCGCGGGCTGGACGATCTGGGCCAGCTGCTCGCTCGTGACCGCGCCTGCGCCAAGGATCGTGACGTCGTAGACCAGCGTGTGCGCCATGGCCTCGAGCAGAGGGCGAAAGGGCGCGCTCCTCAGCTCGTGCACGACGTGTTCGGGGATCCCCACCACATGCTCTTGGAAGTATTCGACCGCGTCCCCTCGGCGACCCTCGGCCATCAGTGCGGCCAGCTGCGTGGCGTGCTCCGGCGCTTGTACCGGGGGTAACTCGTACAGCGCCAACTTCGTGATGGGCAAGCCGGAAGCGGCGGCCTTCAACGCCAGCATCGCACCCGAGGAGTATCCGAACACCGCAGCGGAGCCCCCGGCGGCCCCGATCACGGCCTCCAGATCCTCGACCTCGCGCTCGACGGTATAGTTCGGCGCGTCTCCGCTGCCGCCTCGACCACGCCGATCGTAGCAATGCACGCAGAAGTGCGGCGCCAGCGCGGCCGCGAGCGGCGCCCCCTTGTGCCGGTCGTTGAAAGCGCCGACCACGAGGACGAGCGGTGGACCTTCGCCCGTTCGCTCAAAGCTGATGCGCGTGCCGTCCCGAGAAGTGATGCTGTTCATTTTGGGTCTCCGATTGACTGAACCTGTCGCGTAGACCCGGGCCGCCGAAAAAATCATCGGTCCCCGCGCACAAAAATCGCGGACCCGCCGAGTGCGTGTTCAGAGCGTTGCAGGCAGCTCGAAGGCCAAACAGAGCGCCGGGCCAAACGTCGTGATCTCGGCGAGTGTGCCGTTCTCGACGCGGAGAATGTGGACCCCGGAGAAGCGGAATACCGATTCCCCCGGAGCGCGTAGATACGCGGCTGCCGCCGGTTGCCGATTGGCGCCTGTTGCCACCATCTTGAACGCACGGCCTTGCCAATTCGGCGGGAATAGCCCGAGGAGGTTCTCGATCGCTCTGCGACCCGCGAACCACAGGGGTGCCGGCGGCATGGACCAGCGCGCATCCTCGCGCAGCATTGCCGTGAGCAAGGTCGCGTCGCCCGTCTCCCAGGCGTCCATGAAGGACTTCAGCACGGCACGCTCGGCGTCACTTTCGGGGGCTCGCGGGCGAACGTCTTGCCGCTCGGCAGGCAACTTTTCCCGCAACGTCGCGTGAGCGCGCTGCAGGGCGCTGTTCACCGACGAAAGCGTGAGCTCGAGCAACTCCGCGAGCTCCTTCGCCGACCAGCCCATGACGTCGGACAAGATCACGAGCGCGCGCTGCCGCGCCGGAAGATGTTGGAGCGCCGCCAGAAACGCGAGCTCGATCGTCTCGCGCGCCATGAGCCGTTCATCGGGCGCCTCGCCACCCGACGCTGCCGCGTCCAGGAGATGGTCGGGATACGGCTCGAGCCAGGGCACCTCCGGGGCGAGCGTCGGCCTGGAGCGTGCCTCGGATGCGGGCGTCGCGTCCGTCACTGGCTCCGCAACATCCTGGGGCAAAACACGACGTGGGCCTCGCTCGATCACATTGAGGCAAACGTTCGTTGCAATGCGGTAGAGCCAGCTCCGAAACAGAGAGCGCCCCTCGAAACTGTCTCGTCCTCGCCAGGCGCGCAGCAAGGTTTCCTGCACCATGTCTTCGGCTTCAGCGAAGGAGCCGAGCATGCGGTAGCAATGCACCCGGAGTTGATGCCGGTAGCGCTCGCTCAGCCTGGCAAACGCCGCCGGGTCACCGGCGCGAACGGCGGCCAGAACCTCGGCGTTTTCGACGGTTTCCGGCTCGGCTTCCACAGCGGGATCGGATGCCACAGATCCACCCTTCGGTCGAGGCTGTCGTTTTTTTAACTTCTGGCCCTGATTCCGCTAGGGCGGTCGCGGAGGACAAAATCATGAACGCAGCCACTGTGATCGATTCGAGCGAGATCCGCGCACGCGCCTACGCGCGCTGGCAACGGCGCGGTTGCCCCGCAGGAGCACCGGAAGTCGACTGGCTCGAGGCCGAGCAGGAGCTCTTCGACGAGCAATGGGACGTACAAGCGAGCTCGGCCCCCTTGGTGACAACGATCGAGGCGCCGACGGCCCGCGCTCTGCCGCAGCGCCCCAAGGCGACGCGCAAGCTCGCAGTGCGCACGGCCAGGATTGCCAGCGTCGTCGCGGCCGCCGACGCCTCCGCCGAGGCGGCTCCCCCCGCGAGCGCGCCGCGCTCTGTGCGAAGGCGAGCCGCCGCTGCTTCGCGCTGAGAGCCTCAACGAATCTCGCTGGGCACCGGGGGACGGGTTCGGGGCTGTAGGGTCCTGACCCCGATTGCTCCAAAACGACCCGAAGCTCGCAGCCCGCGCTGAAACCTGCGGTGCTCGCTGCCTGGCGCCGGGTCTGCTAAACCCATGACGCGATGACGAGCTGCCTGTACCAGCCGTTCCCCATGCAGGGCACCAACCGCGGGCAAATCTGGCGCTATGCACCGGAGTATCGCCGGCCACGTCACTTCCACGCCGAGCCCGAGCTCAATTTAGTGGTCGCGGGGCACGGGCAATTCGGTGCTGGCGATGCGGTGTTCAGCGCGGCGGTCCGGGACCTGATCTACTGGCCCGCAGGGCTCGAGCATGAGCTGCTCGAAGCGTCGCACGATTTCGATCTGTACGTGGTCGCCTTGACGCCGGAGCTCTCGGAGCGGGTACTCGGCGATCAGAACACCCGAGCGCTCGGCGGGCCATTACGGGTGTCGCTCTCGGTGTCTCAGTTTGAGCCGCTCGTCGCGTTGTCGAGTATTCGCGTGGGCGAGTTCGGGGCGGCCGTCGTGGAGAACCACGTGGCGGAGCTGTGGCGCGCTGCGCACGCCACGCGCTCGCTAATCAATGACGGCAACGCCCTGGCGCAGCGGATCCTCGCTTCGCTGCTCGCAGAGCCGGAGCTGAGCCGCAGCGCGCGGGCTGCGCGCGTGCGAGCGCACCCCACGGATGTGAGTCGTCATTTTCACCGCGCCACGGGCCTCACGCTGAGCGCCCACCGCACGCGCCTGCGGCTGCTGCGGCTGATCCAAATCATGGATTCGTCGCCGACGACCTTGCTCGGCGCCGCGCTCGCTGCCGGCTTCGGCAGCTACTCGCAATGCCACCGCGCCTTCCAGCAGGTGCTCGCCTGCTCGCCTCGCCAATTTCTCGACGGGGAGTTCCGCCGCGAGATGCTCGACGCCTTCGCACCTTGGTCTCCAGCTCAGGCGTTCGCGGCTCACTCGGCACCTGCCGGAGCGGGCGATCCGTTCCAGCGGTAGACCCGGATCCAGTCGTAGTCCGCGGTGGCCGGAATGCTCGCGGTGTCGAGCGGCCCGGCCCATGCCGCCGCCGATGACGCCCAGATCGTGAGCAAGATATTCATCGGCAACTTCAAGCGCCCGATATCGGCGGCCCAGACGTGCTCCGTCACGCCATCGACCGTGAAGCGCGCTTCCGTCGGCGTCCATTCCATGGCGTAGACATGAAAGTCCGCGCTCGGGTCGAAGCTCAGGGACCGCAGCTCGGGAAATTGCGTCGGCGTGACCGATTGCTGGACCGGTGGGACCTGAGGCGGCCCCGTGTACACCATGGCGTTGAACTGTACGCGGTCCGAGTGCTGACCCAGGTATTCGATGTCGAGCTCATTCCAGTCGCTCGCCGGCCACGGCGTGTAGATGAGCACGAGCGCCGACACGACGCCCGAACCTCGCGCCAACCTCACGCGCGCCTCGACCTTGCCATACGTCAGGGCCTCGATCGAACGCATCTCGACGCCCCGCAGCGGCTTGACCGCGTCCGTCGGCTCGCTCGTCAACTTCAGTGACAAGATGCCGTCGCGCACGGTCGTGTTCTGGGTCGAGAACTGCGCCAGGTTGCTGTCCCAGCTGTGCGTCATCAATTGCCAGCGGGTCGCATCAAACGCATCGAACTGATCTTCCCAGGCGAGCTCAAAGCCGTCCGCGCCGTCAACGGTCCCAACCGTCGGTTCGTTCGGATCTGGATCACCGGCCCCGACGTCCACATGGGCGCCCACTCCCGCTGGCGTCTCACCCGGCCTCTGACGAGATCCCTCGCCGGAGCAACCCGCCAGGGCTTCGGCGAACACGACCACAGCGATCACTCGGGACGAGAACCAATACCTCGACATCCCTCGTTCGTAGCGAGGGGTGCGCCGCGCGGTCTTCGCATTGGGTGGGATATCTCTGCCTCCCCGCCCAAGGCGCGCAACTATCCGAATCGACGCAGTGTGCCGACGACGCCCAGCTATGGTGAAAAGATCACGGTGAACGCCCCATCGATGGCAGTTTCCAGCGCCGTCGCGCCGAAACAGGGCCATTTATCGGCCCGACGCGCCAAACCAGGGCTGGCCTGCAAGTTGCACTGTGACGGGGCATGAAGCTCTGGACCCGCCTCCTCGTCCCGCTCCACCTCACGCTAGTTGTTCCCGCCTTCGGGGCGAGCATGGTGCTCCCCGTCGACGGTACGAACCTCGCTCCGGCTGAAATCGATGCGATCGGGCAGATGATCGCGTCCGCGTACCAGACCGAACGCCAGGAGGCCGTCCTGCCTCCGTCAGACGTCAAGCGGGCCCTTGACGAAACGGGCGATCGGCGGCTCGCTGCGGAGAAGCTCGGCGCGACCGAGTTCGTGCACATCTCTGCGGTGCGTTTGGACCAGCGCATCGTGATTCACGCTGCGACCCATTCCCCCGATGGCACGCTGATCCACTCCGCCAAGATCACGGCGACCAGCTTGGACGACATCGAGCCCGCGAGCGAACGCCTGGCGCGCGCCCTGGTCGGCAAACAAAGCACCCGCGAAACCGGCACGCTCGACAACATCACCGCCACGGAAGCCAGCACGCCCAACCGCATCGGCACCGAGCGCCTCGAGGGCTTCAAGGGCGGCGTCACGTATCCGATCGGCTGGGGCGAGCGCGTCGCTCCGATGATGAATGCCGGCTTCGACCTGCGCATGGAAGGCCCGAGCCACTTCATCGAGCTCGGCCTCGGCATCGCCGTCCCCGCAGGCGACTACGACTACTCCTACGGAGGCGTCTGGGCGGACATCGGCGCCAACCTCTACCTGTCACAAACCAGCACCGCGCCCTACCTCGGCGTGGGCCTGATGCCGCGCCTGATGTCCGTCTCCCCCGCCAACATCGCCCCGTACGTTCAGGGCGGCGTCATGTTCTTCCGCGAGTCCAAGACCCGCGTCTACGCCGACATCAGGGTGGCTCAGAACGTCCTGCCTGTGGCCTTTTCTACGCCCGAGGTCTTCGACGAGACGACCAGCACCTTCTCGACCTCCGAGGACGACGAGCTCTATCCGACGGAGATCGGCTTGAGCGTGGGCATTGGGTTTTAGGCGCGCTTACCTTCTGCCCACACGGAAGACTTCGGATCGGGTCGTTCCACGCCCAGCGTGGCGCTGAGCTCGCTCAGAGCGGCCCGCAGCTCCTGGCGCGACGGCGTGCGCGCGCCGCGCAGCCGCTGCAGCTCTTCGATGCCTTCGTTCAGACCGGAAACGACGGCGAACTTCTTGGACTGACCGCTCAACAGCAGCAGGCCTCGCATGATGGCGCGCGTCAAGTTGAACCAAACGGTGTTGCCCAACGGCACGACCACGAGCCGCCTGAGGCGCGTGCCGAGCTTGGCCAGGTCAGCCTGAATCTGCGTTCGTACCGCTGCGTCGGGAGGGCTCGAGCTGGGCAGGATGACGTAAAGCACCAGGATCCCCTCGTCTGCCCCGTTTGCCAGACGCTCGAGCTCCGCAGACAACCAACGGCAGCGCGCTGCTTCGGCCGGCGCCTGCCAGATCGCCAGCAACGTGTCCTCGAACGAAGCGACCGCCACGCCATCTTTGGCTCGGATTTGCATGATTACCCTCTCGGACGGAGGGTACTCGACGCCGGGGTCAGTGTCTCCGGTCGCGTCCGCCGCAGCCACAGCAAACTCACCCTTGCCCACACCCAGCCGCTTTGCCACGCAAGAACTCCCCAGCCAGCATCGGGCGGGACGCCCCTGGATCTGGCATAGTCACGGGGCATGGCACTCGCGAAATCTTCGGCAGGGGCACGCCGGCACCGCAGTCGATTGTCCACGTATTGCGGCAGCGCCGCTGGCCTCTGGCTCATCGCGCACGGTCTCACTGCGTGCTCCCTCGACGGGCGCGCCGTAGGTCTCGTCCCCGACGCCAGCGTCGCCGACGCGGGCTCGAGCGGAGCCGGTGGCGACGGCCAGGGCGGTAGCGCGCCCGATGGCGGATCGAGTGGTGATTCCACCGATCCCACGGGCGGCAGCGGCGGCTCCAGCGCCGGCAGCGGCCCTGCCGGCAGCGGCGGAGACGCAGGCGACGGTCCGGACTCCGGCGTGCCGCTCCCGCCCTTACCCGCGTGTGCCGAACAATACCTGCGCGTCGGGACGGCGCAGGCCGCGACCACCAACGCCGAGGGCACGTTCTCCTCGAGCTGCGCGCCGGGCGTCTCCGACGATGCGAGCTTCTTCTGGGTCGCGCCCAGCGCGGACTATTACGCGATCGACACCGTCGGCTCCTCCTTCGACACCACCCTGTCGCTAGTCACGCCCGCGTGCGACCAGGAGCTGACCTGCAACGACGACGGGCCCACGGCTCCGCAATCGGAGATCTTGCGCCGCTTCGCGCTCGCCGAGGAGGTCATCGTCGTCGTGGACGGCAAGAGTGGCAGCTTCGGTGACGTCGTCGTCAACGCCAATCCGATCACCTGCCCCGCCATCGACGCGGATCGCCAACCTCTGCCGCTCGCGTCGACCACGGCGGACGGAGCCAACGTCCACACCGGCACGTGCGGCGGCGCCGGCTTGCGCGAGAAAGCCTTCCGTTACGAGGCCCCCGAATCCGGCCTGTATCGCTTCAGCGTCACCGGCACCGGCATAGAACCAGCGCTGCACGTGGAACGCGGCCCCCGCTGCGGCGGCTCGTTGCTCGGCTGCAACATCGGCGGTGGCGAGTCCAACCCGGCCGTGGTGGTGCGCCGCCTCGCCCAGGGCGAAGTCGTCACGCTGATCGTCGACAGCGCTGCGGGCGCCGGCACCTTCAGCCTGAACGTCGAGCCGCTGCCCAGCGCCGTGTGCCCCGATCAAGCCGCCCTCGCGAACGGCTCCTTCATCACGGCCACGCTCGAGCCCAGCGGCGGCTCGCTGCTCACGGGCAGCTGCACGCCGGAACGCCAGATCGTCACGCCCGGCGGCACCTTCCCCCTGCCCGAACATTCATATCCCTTCAACGTTCCCGCCGGCTACGGCTGCTCAATGTACCTCGAGACGAGTGGCCCCATCGCGGTCTACGTCCTCGACGGCCTCAGCTGCGGCGGCTCCGAGCTCGCTTGCCTGCTCCTCGACAGCACCGGGGGGGAGGATCGCGTCGACTTCGACTTCGGCGACTTCACGGGCGGCAGACCCTTCGAGTACACCGTGGTCGTCGAATCGAGCAGCCCCTTCCAGGGCGCCGTCAACTATACGTTTTCCATCGCCTGTTTCTCGGCCTGACCCAGACGCACACGATTTCAGATCCCTGGATCCGCTTCGGATTTTGGGGGCCGGGCTGCCTCCCCACGCCGCCCGGCGGCACCTCGGGGC
>JAYWEH010000568.1:0-3369 GCA_043780025.1 Deltaproteobacteria bacterium | reverse complement strand
CGTCGACGATGAACAGGTTCTCCGGCTTCACGTCGCGATGAATGATGCCCGCCGCGTGCGCCGCGATCAGCCCGTCGGCAGCTTGCCGCACGATCGCGCACGTCTCGTCGAGGCCGAGCCGACCCTGGCGGGCGATGCGCGCGCTGAGCGGCTCCCCGCGCAAGAGCTCCATGAACAGATACGGCTCACCGCTGTCCAGGCGCCCTGCGTCGAGCACGCGCACGATATTGGGATGGGCGATGCAGCTCGCCGCCACGGCCTCGCGCGCGAAGCGTTCGACGGCGAGCGGGTACATCGCATACTTCGCCAACATCAGCTTCAACGCACCCCGCTCGCTCGTGGCGAGCTGCTCAGCCTCGTAGACGGCGCCCATGCCGCCCTGCGCGATCAGCACATGGACCGCGAAACGGCCGGCGATCACCGTTCCGACTGGATGTCGTGTCTGCGCAGGTCCCATCTTTGGAGGCTCAGCGCGGATTGTAGCGTTTCCGCCCGGGTTGGTCACCGGAAACTGGCCGGGCAGAGCGGCGCCGATTACTACCGCCTGCTGACCCATACGAGGAGGATTCATCATGAAAGCTCACAAACTCACGGCGCTGTTCGCAACCCTGTCCACGTGTCTGGCGCTGGCCGCAACGGCTTCTGCCGAGCTGAATGCGTTCGCGCGCATCACTGCCACCAAACAGGGTGTGATCAAAGGCAGCGTAACCCAGAAGGGGCGCGAAAACTCGATCGCCGTGGTCGCCGTCGAGCACAGCATCGTGTCCCCGCGCGACGCCGCGTCCGGTCTGGCCACGGGCAAGCGTCAACACAAGCCGTTCGTGATCACGAAGGAGGTCGACCAAAGCTCGCCGCTGTTACATCAAGCCCTCACGAGCAATGAAGTGCTCAAGGACGTAACGCTCGACTTCTGGCAGCCCTCAGCAGCGGGCGGGGGCGCGGAAAAGAAGTACTACACGGTGAAGCTCGAGAACGCCTCGATCGCCGGCATCCGCCACGTCATGCCGAACAACAAGGTTCCGGAGCTCGCGCGCCAGGCGGCTTACGAAGAGATCTCGCTCGTCTATTCCAGCATCACCTGGACCTTCGTGGACGGCGGCGTGACCTCGACGGACGACGCCGCAGTGAAGTAATCGCCGCGCGCGCGAACAGCGGTCATCGCCGCACGGGTTCGAAGAGCCCCGCCGGACTCGGGAGCGGTTCCGTACCTCGGGCGCGCAACTCCGGGCTGCGCACGGTGCCGGATTTCTGGGCCGTGACGTTGGCCCCGAGCACGGTCTTGAGCTGCCGCGCAGCGACGGTGACCATGGCAAAGTCGAGGTGGGCACCCGCGCGCAACTCGGCGAGCAGCTGCTCCCAGCGCAAGAGGGCCGCGGCGCGGCTGATGCCCCAGCCGCGCACGCGCGCTCCTGGATCGCGATCGGTGTCGGATTCTCGCAGGATGGACAGCGTGAACTCGCGTTGCGTCGCAAACAGCTCGTCGCGCAACGCGGCCACCGCCTGACGGTCCCAGGCGCGTTGCGTCGGCAAGGTTTGCGTCGCGTCACGCAACCATTCGAAGCCGAACTTGCGACCCACGCGAAAGTGCAACTTGCCGGCTTCCGACAAACTGACCTGCCCGAGCTCGGCCACACGCACGATGTCGACGGCGGGCAAGAGGAAACGCAAGCCGGCCACGCTCTCCGCGAGCGGGCGAGGCACACCGAGCTCTGCCCAGACGCGTGCGCGCTCAGAGAGCGCTCCGAGCTCGGAGCGCGACAGAATGGACGCGAGATCAGCGCTGAGCTCGCCGAGACCATTCTTGTAGCTCTCCACGTAGCGCTGCACGTCACTGCTCGGGTGCTCGTGCAAGAGCCAGGTGCTCACGCGTTCGAGCAGGCGCGAGGATTCCACCAGTAGATCGCTCTGAACCGTGGCCGGTACGCGGTTGTCGAGGGCCTCGATTTCGCTCCACAGATCTCGCACGTTGGCGATTTCACGCGCGGCCACGTAGGCCAGAGCGACGCTCGGCACCGACGCACCGGTGGACTCGCCCACCTCATGGACGAAGGCGATACCCACGCGATTGACGATGTCGTTGCTGACGAGCGTGGCCGTGATCTCGCGGCGCAGGCGGTGAGCCATGATATAGCTCTCGAAGCGCTCGCGCAGCAGCACCGGGAAATATTCGATCAGGTCCCGCCGCAGCAGGCGATCGTCCGGCAGCCCCGAGCTGAGCAGCGTCTCTGCCAAGGAATTCTTGGCGTATGCCATCAGAATGCAGAGCTCTGGCCGCATGAAGCCCGTGCCCAGGCGCTGCCGGTCAGCCAATGCCTCGTCGTCCGGCAAAGCTTCCAGCCGGCGCTGCAGTTTGCCAGATTTTTCGAGCGCGCGCATGCTGCGCGCGATGCGATCCGTCAGCCGCGCGCTGCGCCCCGTCGTGACGCTGATCGACTGGCTCTGCAGGTAGTTGTCGCGCAGCACGAGCGCAGCGACATCCTCAGTCATCTCCCGGAGCAGCGCGTTGCGATTCTCGCGCGTCAGCGCGCCGTGGCGCTCCACGTCGCCGAGCAGGATCTTGATGTTGACCTCGTGGTCTGAACAATCCACGCCTGCCGAATTGTCGATGAAGTCGCTGTTGCAACGGCCACCGGCGACGCTGTATTCGATGCGGGCGCGCTGGGTCATGGCCAGATTCGCGCCCTCGCCGACGACCTGCGCGCCGAGTTCGTTGCCGTTGATGCGCAAAGCGTCGTTGGCGCGATCGCCGACCTGAGCGTCGGTCTCGCTCGACGCCTTGACGTAGGTGCCGATACCGCCGAAAAACAACAACTCCACCTTGGCGCGCAGAATCGCGACGACCAGCTCCGGAGGCGTGAGCTCTTCGCGTGTCTCGTTCAACAGCTTGCGCACTTCGGGCGATAGCGGAATCCGCTTCAGGGTCCGCGGGAAGACGCCGCCGCCGCTCGAGAACAGGCTCTTGTCGTAGTCGTCCCAGGAGCTGCGTTCGAGCTGAAACATGCGCTGGCGCTCGACCCAGCTCTTCTCCGGATCCGGATCGGGGTCGAGAAAGATGTGCCGGTGGTCAAACGCCGCGACGAGCTTGATGTGCCGCGATAGCAAGAGGCCGTTACCGAACACGTCACCGCTCATGTCGCCAACACCGCTCACGGTAAAGTCGGCGTGCTGGATGTCCTTGCCGAGCTCCCGGAAATGGCGCTTCACGGACTCCCACACGCCGCGGGCGGTGATGCCCATGCCTTTGTGGTCGTAGCCCGCCGACCCACCGGAGGCGAACGCGTCGTCCAGCCAGAAGCCCCGGCTCTGCGAGATGCGATTGGCGATGTCCGAAAACGTCGCCGTACCCTTGTCCGCGGCCACCACCAGATA
>JAYWEH010000567.1:0-3373 GCA_043780025.1 Deltaproteobacteria bacterium | reverse complement strand
CTCTTGCCCGCATCGCTGCGCCGCGGCGTGGGGATGAGGCCCGGCAAGGGGTTCGCGCCCTGGCTGCGCAGTCGAAATCCGACCTCCGACAGCGGTGGATACATCTCCGAGTTCAGGCGCCCGAGCGCGGCCCGCATCTTTGCCGTCCAGGCGTTGTAGATGCCGAGCTCGCGCGCCTTCCGCCAACCGCTCTCGTACGCTTCGATGCTCTTCTCTTCGATCGGAACCACGAACTCGTCGATCTGCATCCGGTATGCTTCGGCCTGCTCGGGCGTCAGTGACGCGGGCGGGGGTGACTTGATGAGCGACTGCGCGAAGGCTTCGTAGATGGCGCCCACCTGGTACAGCGACGCCGTCGTCCACTCGGCGACGCCGAGCTTGGCGGTGTCGATCAGTGCCACGCTTGCGCTCTTGAGCAGCTCCGCCTTTCGTTTGAGGCGCTGGGCGAGCTGCTTCACGTCGCCCTCGATCTTGATCTGCTCGAACTCGGCGAAGATGCGCTGCGCCTGCATGAAGTGCGCGCGCGCGCCGAAGTACTTGCCGCGTTCGTCGAGCGCCTTCTGGTACGTCTTGTGTTGCTGCACCGCCCGCGAGAGCGCGTCGCGTGCGCCCTTGTCGTCGGCGAGCTCTACGCGCGCCACGGCGAGGCGCACCAGGGCCTCGACGCGCCGACTCGCCAGCTTCGCGGAGCCGGCGTAACGCGAATACAGCCGCTCGGCGGAGCGCCAGTCTTCGGCGCGTTCGTGGGCCCTGCCCATCAGGAAGGTGACCTCGTCGCTGCTCGCGCCGCTCGGATAGCGCTGTTGAAAGCGCTCGCCACTACGGATGGCTCGATCGCGATCGCCGAGCGTGGCGTACAGAAGCACCGCGTTGAAGGCGGCGTCTTCGTTGTGTTCGTCCTTGAGCCAATGTGTGGCGAGGGCTTCGTGGTAGCCGGCCGCGGCGTTCAGGAGCCCGAGCGACTGGTGCAGATTGGCCGCAATCCAGACGCCTTTGGCGGCCTCCGGTCGCTTCTGGTAGCTCTCCTGGATCAGCGCGGCGGCGTCCTTGGCGAGCGCGAGGTCGACGGCCTTTTCCGCTTCAATCGTGGCATTCACGGCGGCCTGCGCGGCGCGCTCGTCTCGAGGAAATTCGCGAGCCGCGCGCAGATAGGCCGCCCCGCTCGTCGAGTGCTCGCCTTTGGCCGCGAAGCTTTCACCTTGCTTGAAGATCGCCTGGACAATCAGCGCGTCGAGGCGAGCCTGAGCGCCAGGCTCCGCAAAGGCGGGAGCCTGACGCAGGCGCTTGCCCCAGGTCTCGATGTTTTCGTAGTCGCGGCCCTTGTTGAAGGAGTCGAGGATGAGCTCACCCGCGGCGCGCGCATGCGGGCTCGACGAGTGCCGTTCGAGCAAGAGCCCCCACTGCCGGACTGCCACATCGTAGACCTCGTAGTCGTAGTAGAGGCGACCCTGCCCGAGTAGCATCTCCGGCAACTCCGGATCCTTCGGGTAGGTGCTGGAGTAGAGCTCCATGGCCTCGGTGAGCTTCTTGTCGGTGGGCGTTTCTTCCGGCTTTTGCCCGCGGGCCTTGGCGGCCTGAAATTCGAGCTCGCGCGCGGATTCGAGGGCGCCGAGCGCGTTGTACAGCGCGTCCCGCGACCACGGACCCTGGGGTTTGTTGCGTACGGCGGCGAGGTAGGCGTCGGCCGCTTCGATAGCGTTGCCCAGGTGATGAAAATGGATCTCTCCGAGGTTGAACTGCGCTTCGTAGGCGCGCGGGCTGCGGTCGAAGCGCGACAAGTAGATGCCGTACAGCGCGGCCGTGGACTCGTACTCCATGCGGCTGGTCTTGTCGGCTTGCGCCTTGGCGTGCAAGCCGACGGTATTGTCATACAGGTGCCGCTCGATCTCGTTGGAGGCGCGCGCACGCGTTTCGGGATCCTGCAGCGGCAACCAGGTACTGGGCGGCGCCGCGGCGGCGGGCGCGGGTAACTCGGTGTATTCGGCGACGATCCAGGTGTAGTCCTTGGCGAGCTCTTTCCACATCTCGAGCGTGGAATGGCCCTCGGCGATCGCCAGAGCGTGGCGGTACGCGTCCGGGTGGGTCGGGTCGAGCTTGATCAGCAGCCGGTAGGCTTCGATGCCACGGCCGTAGTGCGCCTGCTCGTACAGGGTCTCCGCCAGCGCCTTGACGATTTCCCCGGCGAAACGCTCGCCGCCGGCCTTGACCAGGAAGCCGTGCATGTCCTCGGCCGTGTTCTTCTCGTCTTCGACGAACACGGCCACCAGGTTCTTCAGCGCTTCGGCCTGGAGTTGGTCGAGCTCCTCGCGGCGCTGGCCGAGCCCCTGCTTCGGTTTGCGCTCGGCGTTCGCCTTGAACACGCTGAGGAAGCGCCGCGCCGCTTCATCCGTTTGCCCGAGGCGCCAGAGCGCCCAGGCACTCTTGAACAGCGCCAGGTCATACAGTTCCGTGTCCTTGTAGGCGAGCACGGCTTCGTATTCCTGGTAGGCGAACTGATAGTTCGGGTTCGCCTGTGCAAACTCCGCCTCGGCGCGGACCATGTGCGCGTCCGGCACGAACGGGCTCTTCGGAAACTCGGCCAGGATGCGGTTGAAGCGCTCGAGCGCCTGCTCGGTGTGGCCTTCCTCGGTGGCCAGGAAGCCATCGACGTAGAGCGCCAGGTCATAACGTTCGAACTCCGGATGCTGTTCGAGCACGCGGCGAAAGCGATCGCGCGGCTTGGCAAAGTCGGGCACCGGAGGTTCCGCGCGCTGATCGCTCGGGGTCTTTTCCCAGGCGGCAAAGCGGTCCAGGAATTGCTCGCGAGATTCTTCCCACTCCAGCTCGCCGAGCCGCATCAGGGTCGTGGGCAGCTCGCTGGCACCCGCCGGTAGCTCGCCCAGCAGCTTGATCAACATGCCGAGCGCCTCCTGCCGCAGCGCACGCGCGCGCTCCAGATTGCGGTTGATGCGGGCTTCCACCCGAGCCATGGCCCGCTGCCGCAGCGCCGCCGGGATCTGCAAGGATACCTGATCGCGCCGTTCGGCCTGGGCGCGGTCGCGAGCCCGCGTCTCGAGCGTGGCGCGCGGAGCGGCCGCCACCTTGCGCTCCTGGGTCGGGGCGAGCTTGCGCCGCTCAGTCGTGGAGGCGTCGAAGCTCGTGCTGGCGTCATCCTGGGCGAAGCTGGCGGAGGGCGCGACAGCGAGGCCGAGCGTGCCGGCGATCACGAGGTCACGGACTCGCATCACTTTAGCCCCTCCCCGCCCATGTATTCGTCGTCCCAGTCTTCGCCGTCGAACGGCCAGTACTCTTCGTCGTCTGCCAGGTAGCGGGCAGCGTCGAGGGAGTCCACCGCGCCGCGTGGCAAGAAACCTTGCGAGAGCGCCTCGACCTC
>JAYWEH010000566.1:0-7975 GCA_043780025.1 Deltaproteobacteria bacterium | reverse complement strand
TTGGTACGCGGCGGCCCGAGGCGCGCAATGGGTTCGTCGCGATCCTTCACGAGGATCTCGGAACCCCGCGAAGCCATTCTGAGATATTTGCTCAAGTGGGCCTTGAGCTCACTCACGTTTATGGCCTTCATGGTCTCATTATAGGTCCATGTTGGACTGATCGCAAGAACGCTTCGAAGGCTAGTGTGCCGCTCGACACCACCGAACAGATGCGGGCGTTCTCCTACGAGGATCAACTGGTGCTGTTCTCGTCACACCAGAACAACCCCCGGGTGCAGGTCGCGCTGCTCGACACGAAGGCGCTCGATGCGGGCCGTCAGAATTTCGTGACCGCGGAGATTCAAAGCCGCTGCAGTGATTGGGGCTCGCCACCGGTATCCCCCACTTCTGGGGAGAGCTGCCCCTACATTGTGCCGCCAGGCATTTCGCCGTCGGTGTCACCCTAGCGCGATGATCGGGGCGCTGGGAGCCCGCCTGAGCTACGCTCCGAAAAGGCCATTGTCAGATCGACAGAAATTCTACGTCGTGAGTTCGGCGACCCAGGATGCACACGCAGCGTTCATCGAGCGCATGCGAGTGAAGACGAGCCCCAATCCACCCTCCGCGTGGCAAATTACGCCGAACCGCTCAGATGCCTTCGACTTCAAGGTGCAGGGGCTCGCTCAGGATTTCTGTGAGCGTCTCAATACCAAAGGGCTCGCCCACCGGCTCCCGAACAACGGCCGGGTCTGGCACGTCGCGAACGTGATCTGAGTGAGAAGCCTGGAGCGCTCAGTCGCTAGCCAGCACTAGAACCCCGGAATGAAAGGCGTGCGCTTCAACGCGCGCTCGCGCGATCCATCAGCACGCGGACGCCGAGGAGCTCCACGCGCTCGGAGGAACGCCAGTTTGTGTACGAACTGGCTCCCGCGAATCCTGGTAAACGCCGGCGCCTATTGCAGTTGGCGACTCCGGGAGGGTGCGACCCTCACAGCCTCAGCCGAGCGTCGCTGGCTTGCCATTCGCACGCGTAGCTTCCCCGCTTTGCGCCGATCTAACCCACAGTCGGAAACGAAGCCGGGGTGGGGGGCACCTGTCCCCACCCCGCTCCGCACTCACGTCCGTCCATTAGCATTTTGATAATGACTGTCAATATATATTGATTAGGCCCCGGAGGGCCCCTGGGCGTCTGTGGCCAAGCACGCGCCGCAACGACCGTAGAGCTGATGAGTGTGCGACTCCAAAGTGAAGCCAAGCTGCTGCGCAACACGATCCTGCAGCTGTTCGATCAGCGGCTCTTCGAACTCGCGGATCTTGCCGCAGGCCAGGCAAATGATGTGGTCGTGATGTTCATCGGTGACGTGCAATTCGAAGCGAGTGCCTTCCCCGTCGGTAAAGCGGTGCTCCTCCAGAAAGCCAGACTCGACCAATAGCCGGAGCGTGCGATACACCGTGGCCGAGCCAACCGAGGAGTCGGCGTGCCGTACGTCCGCAATCAGATTCTCGGCCGTGAAGTGCCCACCCAGCTCGAACAGGCGATCCAAGATCAACCGCCGCTGGGTAGTCGATCGCAAGCCACGTTGAGCCATCAAGGACTCGATCTCGGCCCGCAGTCTCTTTCGCTCTTTCTCTTTCTTCATGGTGACTCTGACATGGGCAAACCGATCCGAAGCCAAGCCGTTCTCCGTCCCCCCGTGAACGCGTGGCAATGACAGGCTCGGATCTTAGATGATTTTGAGTATCAAATACAATCCGTACCGCCCCCGCTCTCCCTGTGAGCCAAAAAACCCAGCCCGTATTGATTTTGAATTTTAATATCATTCTGGTATTGTATGATGCTCCTGCCCTCTCACCTGTTCGCTCAGCGACCCGTCCAAAACCGATACGCGCGCTGGCTGCGCGATGCAGGCCCGGGGCTCAGCACAACCTTTGACGGCGAGCAAGGCTTGTACCTGACCGATCTGAACCTCGACAGCGGAGGTCGCTTTAGCTGCGTGGCGCGACCGCGCAAGGGGCGAGTTCATCTCGATTGCGCGGCACGATGCGTTCGAGCTGGTCCTGGCCTCCCATAACGGTGCGCTCGATGCGAATCCGAACAGGAAGGGGGTGCACGTCGCCGGCGCGCTGCAGAACGCGTGTGCCTTGGAGACCCGCTGGCTCAGCCGCAACGCTGCCGAGCGCACCGCAACTGTGGTCGCGCCGCCCGATGCGGCGTCGGTCCCCTTCACGGTCTCAGTCCAACTGGTCGTGGATTCTTATTCGCAGCGAATCTGAGCCCGGGCTCAAATGCCCAGATCGACGATGTCGGGATCCACTGGATCGGGGAGTTCGTCCATCGCCGATGGGGCGGGCGGCGGCGGCGCAGACTTTGCCCGTTGCGGGCGGGGCCGCTCCCTGGCCTGTCTGCGTGGCGAAGCCCGTTGGGACTTTTGCACCACGACGGGTTCGTGCAGCGCAGCGGCCACGGTGGGCCCCTGTGCAACCAGTGGCGGAGCGATCGGCAGCTGCAATACCGCAGCGCCAGTCGGTGGAGCGCCGGCAGCCGCATCCGGAGCGGCCGTAGCAAGGTCGGCCGGCGCTGGTTGGGGCGGGTCGAGGGCCCCAACCCCGGCGCCCAGTCCATCGCTCGGGCCGTGCGACGCTGTCAGTGCCGGACTCGCAGCTGGCGCCGCTGGATGCTCTACGAGGGAAGCCACCGCGGTATTGCCCGAGGGAATCGCCATCGCGGTGGTTGCCGCTTCGGTTGGAGCTGGCGAGGGCACCAGTTCCTCGGTGGGTGCGGCCGGGTCCAGAGTGGCACCCAAAGGCTGCACCGGGAGCACGGCAATGCTCGGCGCCTGCTCGGAGTGGGCCCGTTCCGAGACCGTAAAGCCCGCGGCGCCGCTAGCCAAAGCCAGGGACAGACAGAGCGCGGCGTTCTTTGTCGCCGCGAGCACGCCGGGGCGGCGCCGACTTGCAGGGCGCGCACCGCGCCAGGCCACGTCACGGCTGACTGGAGCCTCGTACGCAGGGCCACCGCACAACAGCGTGAGCTCTGTCGCGGCTTCCCGTGCCGATTGAAAGCGTTGATCTGGATCTCGGGAGCACGCTCGCGCAAACCAGGCATCGAAGCCGTCCGGCACGAAACCCCGCTCGGATGGGATGGGTAGCGGTTGGGAACAGATCTCGACCATGATCTTCCCGATGGTGTCACCGGAGAAGAGCGTTTGCCCGAGCAAGCACTCGTAGGCGACCACGCCCAGGGACCAAATGTCCGTGCGATAGTCCAGCGCACTGACACCCTCGATCTGTTCCGGGCTGGCGTATTGCGGGGTGCCAATGAACATTCCGGTGCGCGTGTGTTGCGCCGCCACCAGCGAAGTGAGCGAATCCACGGAGCTCTTGGCGATGCCGAAATCCAGCAGCTTGACCAGCAGGTCGTCCGCATCATCCACCAAAAAGATATTCTCCGGCTTGAGGTCGCGGTGGACCACGCCAGCGTCGTGAGCGCGCGTGAGCGCGCGCGCCACCTGAGACACGATGCGCTCGGTCGTTCGCACTCCCAGCGCGCCGACCCGGTTCAGGCGATCGGCGAGCGATTCGCCGACGAGTAGCTCCATCACGAGATAGGGCAAACCTTCGTGCAGGCCATAATCCAGGATCTGCACGACGTGCGGGCTTCGTAGCGCGGCACCGGCGCGAGCTTCATGCAGGAAGCGCTGCAGGCTCTCTTCGCTGCAGTTACCTTCGAGAGTGATTAGCTTGACCGCGACCGGCGAGCGCAGGGTCAGATGCTCGGCGTACCAAACCGAGCCCATGCCTCCCTCCATCAACTGACGGATCAGGCGGTACCGCCCTCCCAGGATCACTGGCTCGGCCAGCTCGGGTGGTTGTGGGATTAGCTCTAGTCTTGCCGCTCCGCTCATGTTCAAACGCCTTCCTGCCGCGCAGGGTTGTGCAACAGCGGTGCCAACCTGCCGGAGACCCGCCGCCGGGGCCGGCCGCGGCGGAATGCTTTTCTGACCGCGCAATTCGCCCTCAGCTCGAACCCGCCTCACCCGCGAGGCAAAACGCAGCGGGGCGTGCTGGCGCCACCGCGCCACCACAGAGGTCCAAAAATGTCGTCCCTCCGGGATTCAAGACGACGCGGCGGGCCGCAACACCTCGGCGGCGCGGTTCCGCAAGATCTCGCGCAACGAATCGGCGGCGACCGGCTTGACGAGGTGGTGATCGAACCCGGCGGCGCGCGTCCGACGGCGATCCTCCTCCATGCCCCAGCCGGTGAGCGCCACCATCACCGGGCTGGACGGCAATTTCAATGCCCTGACCTGTTCGCACACCTCCAGGCCGCTCAAGCCCGGCAGGCCCAGGTCACAAAACACGAGTTGCGGCTGCGCCTCTTGCACCAGCGCCAACCCCTCGATGCCGTTGCGCGCGACGCGCACTTGGTGGCCCATCTGCTCGAGCAGGAGCTCGAGCATGTCCGCTGCATCCTCGTTGTCCTCGATCACGACGATGTTCAGACTCGCGGTGGCCTGGGTGCGCGCCGAGTCGGACAGTTCCGGCGCCTTCGGCGCGGGCGCTGCCGCCGCCTCCACCCGTGGCAGGGAAAGCGTGAACGTCGCGCCGGTCCCCTCCCCGGCGCTCGCCGCCACGAGTGATCCTTCATGCAGCAGCGCGAGCTGGCGCGACAAAGCCAAGCCGATCCCCAGCCCGCCGTTAGCGTTTGGAACCGACCGCTCGATCTTGGCGAACATGTCAAATACACGCCCGAGCTGGCTCTCCGGAATGCCCGCTCCCGGATCGACCACGCGGATCACGGCGTTGCCGCCTTCGGCGCGCGTCTCGACCGCGATCTCACCGCCCACTGGCGTGTATTTGGACGCGTTGTGCAGGAGGTTGCCGATCACCTGCGTGATCCGAGTCGCGTCCAGCACCGCGACGGTCGGACCCTCGGTCTCGATTCGGCACGACTGCTTGCGCTGATCGATGAAAGGCTGCGCGGTTTCAACCGCCGCTTCCACGATCGCGTTGACGTCCACCCGCTCCTTCTTCAGCTCGAGCATGCCCCTGCTGATCCGCGACATGTCGAGCAGGTCGTCGATCAGGCGCACCATGTGATCGACCTGCCGGTTCATCGCTGCCAACGTGCGAGCCGTGCTCGGTGGCAACGGAGACGCTCGCAGTAGCAGGTCGACGCCCGTGCGCAGCGGCGCGAGTGGATTGCGCAACTCGTGCGCCAGCGTGGCCAGGAACGCGTCTTTCTGGCGAGCAGCAGCGAGCAGAGCCGCCTCCGATTTCTCCAACTCTGCCGTGCGTTCCTGGACCCGCGCCTCCAGCGTCTCATTGAGCTCGGCCAGGGCTCGAGTTTTCCAGAACAGTTCGGCGAAGACCGCGATTTTATGCTGAAGGATCTGCGGATTGACGGGCTTGGTCAGGTAGTCCACCGCACCCGCGCCGTAGCCGGCGATCACGTCCTGATCGCCGAGCATGTACGCCGTCAAGAAGACGATCGGGATCTCCCGGTACTTCTTGGTGCCCTTGATCATCTTGGCGAGTTCGAAGCCGCTCACCCCGGGCATCTTGATGTCCATCACGATCGCGGCGATGTCGTACTCGAGCAGGAGCCGCAAGGCCTTGTCCGCGTCGTCCGCCCGTAATGCCCGATAGCGCGGATCATCGAGGATCACCTCGAGCGCGTCCAAGTTACGCTGCTCGTCATCGACGAGCAGGATATTGATGATTGGCAGCATCCGGCCTTTTAACGACACATTAACGGTACAACCACACCCGCAGCAAGGACAGAAGCTGGTCCGTATTCACGGGTTTCGCGATGTAGTCAGACGCCCCCGCTGCCAGGCATTTCTCGCGGTCACCTTTCATGGCTTTGGCGGTGAGGGCCAGGATCGGTAACGTCCGGAAGCGTGGATCCTTGCGGATCTCGCGCATTGTTTCGTAGCCGTCCATCTCCGGCATCATGATGTCCATGAGCACGCTGCTGATGTCGTCGGTGGTCTCAATCAGATTGATGGCCTGGCGGCCGTTGGTGGCATGGATGACCTCCATTTCCTGATTCTCGAGCAGCGTGGTGAGGGCGAAGATGTTGCGCGCATCGTCGTCGACCACCAGCACCTTTCGGCCTCGCAATGCTTCCGTCGAGCCGTGAAGCTTCTCGATCATCCTGCGCTTGTGCTCCGGCAGGTCGGCGATCACGCGGTGCAAAAACAGGGAGGTTTCGTCCAGCAGCCGCTCGGGTGACTGCACGTCCTTGACCACGATGCTCTTGGCCACCGTGCGCAAGCGGGCTTCCTCGGTGCTCGACAGATCCTTGCCCGTAAACACGACGACCGGAAGGGACTGCAGCTGGGGCTCGTCGCGCAGCTTGTCGAGCAACTCGAACCCGCTCATGTCGGGTAGCCGCAGATCGACGACGCAGCAGTCGAACACGTGCTCGTGCAGCGCAGCCAATGCCTCCGCTCCCGTGCCGACGGCCGTGATCTCGATGTCGTCGTGATCGAGCAACTCGACCACGCTGGCCCGTTCCCGGTCGTCATCCTCGATCACCAGCAGCCGCTTCCTGTGCGGCTCCACGTAGGTCTTCAGCTTGTCGAGCGCTTGTTCGAGCTCGCCTGTCGTGGCCGGCTTCACGAGGTAAGCGAAGGCGCCGTGCGACAGCCCGTGCTGGCGCTCTTCCTCGACCGACAACATCTGCACCGGGATGTGGCGCGTGGTCGGATCCAGCTTGAGACTATTGAGCACCGTCCAACCGAGCATGTCGGGCAGGAACACGTCCAGCGTGATCGCGGCCGGGCAATACTCGTGCGCGAGCGATATTGCCTGTTGCCCGCGATTGGCGACTACACCTTTAAAACCCTTGGTACGCGCTATGTCCAGCATGATCCGGGCGTAGTGCGGGTCATCCTCGATAATCAGCATGACCGCGTCGCCGACGCGAATCGTCGTTCGATCGTCCGTGACGGTCTCCTCCGCCTGGACCATCGTCAACACCGGCACTGGCAAGCGTGCGCGCGGTGCGTCCGCACCGGTGTTCAGCGCCAGGCGCCGTTGCGCGGGCCCGGTGTACGTGATCGGCAGGTACAGCGTGAAGGTGCTGCCGCTGCCGGGCTTGCTGACCAGGCGGATTTCGCCACCGAGCAAGCTAGCGAGCTCGCGGCTGATGGCCAGCCCGAGCCCGGTGCCGCCGTATTTCCGGCTGGTCCCGGCGTCCGCTTGCTGGAACGCCTCGAAGATCAAGCGCTGCTTTTCTGGCGCGATACCGATGCCCGTATCACTGACCTGAAAGGCCACGGCGGAGCCGATTGCGCTGAGCACCGGATGTTCCGCCGTCCATCCGTCCACGACGAGCCGAATTGAGGCGGACACCTGCCCCTGCGCGGTGAACTTGAAGGCGTTGGACAATAGGTTCTTCAAGATCTGCTGCAGGCGCGTCGGATCACTGACCAGCGAGCGCGGCAACGCCGGATCGATTTCCACCTTGAAGACCAGGCCCTTGTTCTCGGCCACGTGGTGGAAGGTCCGGTGCACCGTTTCACGCAGCCCCGCGAACGTGATTTCTTCCGGCTCCACCGTCACAGTACCGGATTCGATCTTCGAGAGATCGAGGATGTCGTTGATCAGCGTCAGCAGGTCCGTACCGGCGGAGTGGATGTTCCTGGCAAAATCCGTCTGTTTCGCCGTCAGATTGCCGCTGACGTTTTCAGCCAGCTGCTGGCCGAGGATGAGGATCGAGTTGAGCGGCGTGCGCAGCTCGTGCGACATGTTCGCGAGGAACTCGGATTTGTATTTGCTGGTGAGCGCGAGCTCAGCAGCCTTCTCCTCGAGCGCGCGCCGGGCTTGCTCCACTTCCTTGTTCTTGCGCTCGACTTCGGCGTTCTGTTCCGCCAGCTGTTTTGCCTTCGAGGCGAGCTCTTGATTGGTCTGTTGCAGCTCGATCTGCCGTGTCTGTAGTTCGGTCGTGAGCTGCTGGGATTGCTGCAGCAGGTTCTCCGTGCGCATC
>JAYWEH010000565.1:0-3378 GCA_043780025.1 Deltaproteobacteria bacterium | reverse complement strand
TGGATGCCGGCCGCCTATTTGCCCAAGCCAGCAAATGCTACGCGCTCGGGGGAGACCCTGCGGGCCAGAAGCGGGTCGATGAAGAGGGCCAAGCTTGGCGGCAGCGCATCACGGAGGAATTTCGCGCGGCGCGGTTGCGGCTGCGAACGGCGATGCAGAACAACCAGCTCGAAGCCGCGCTGGGCGCGGTGACGTCTATGCGCCGGATGCTTCAGGGCGAAGATCACCCATATGCCAAGACGCTCCTGTCACAGGAGCGTCAGCTCAAGATCGAGATCGAGAAGAAAAAGCCGAAGTGAACTCGCGCTCACGCCGGGGTGGCGGCGCCGTTCAACATGCTGCGCAACATGGCGTAGCCGCGATGCACTCTGAGCTTGATAGCGGCATGTGTGGTGCTGAGCCGAGCCGCGGCCTCCTCGCCTGAAAAGCCCAAGAGCTTGGTGAGTTGGATGGCGGAACGGTAGTGGTCCGGCAACCGCTCGAGCGCTCGATGCATGTCGGCGACGTGTTCGGTGCCGGCGGTCTCGCTACCCACCTCGGGCAGTGTGCCATCCGCCGCGAGCACTTCGCGCCGCGCGGCCAGGCCGCGACAATCGTCCAGAAAGGTACGGCGGGCGATCACCAGCGCCCACGGCATCACCTTGGCTTCAGGAACGTAGCTATGCCGAGCGCGGTGCAGTTTGGCGAACGTCGCCTGCAGCACGTCTTCGGCGAGCGCGGGGTCCCGCGAGAGCCTCGTCAGGTACGCATACAGCTTTGGAGCGAGGCGTTGGTGGAGTGCGTCGAACGCATCCGGATTACCCGCCTGATACTCGGCCATCAGGTCCTCGAGTGAAGCGTCCTGAGGGGCGCTGCGCGGAACCCATGTGATCATGAGACCTGGGGCTGCAGCATCCGTACCAACTGGTAGGACCCGGAGCTGTGTCCAAAAACCCTCTAAAACTACTCTCCGGCCACCAGTCCGCAACGCGTGGCAGGGGTGCCACAGTGCTACATCCGCCCGCTGCGGCAAACCGCTGAGCCTCGATCGATGAACCGTTGAGACTATGGAGGCGCCGCGCTCCAGGCCGCGACGACCGCCGGCTCAGCCAGGGACGACACGGGGACCGCGGCCCGATCGATCGATGGCGGACCTAGGTCCTCGACGAACATCTCGACCGGATCGCCACCGGGGAAATCATTGTGCCGGAGATCGCCGAACAGCTGCACGGTGCCGCTCAGGCCGTTGGCGAGCGCGCCGCGATTCGGAGCGAAACCACTGAGCCGGCGGCTGCCCGCGAGTTCGATCAGCAGCTTGAGGTGACCATTTTTGACCTCGCGAGCGCTAACGATCTGAGCTTCGACGCACAAGCGTGGGCGAGGGTTACCGAAACCGCACGGTTCGAGGCGGTCCAGGTCCGCCAGAACTTGGGCGGGCTCGTCCGCGGCGTGGAAAAGTAATGGCTCCGTGTCCGATGCCACGGGGGCCACCGACGGCTGTCGTTCGATCGCAGCGCTGAACAGCTCGCGCAGCTCGGACAAACGATCGAGCCGCACTTCGAGCCCTGCGGCCTGTTGATGGCCGCCAAAACGCTCGAGCACCGAGGACACCTGCTCCAGGGCGTCGTACAGGCGTGCGCCGGTGGGCCCTCGCACCGAGCCGCGACCGACGTCGCCGTCGAAGCCAACCACGATCACCGGCCGTGCGAGGCGATCCGACAGGCGCCCCGCGACGATACCCACGATACCGGGGTTCCAGCCGTTCCGACCGAGCACCACCGCGGCCTGACGCTCATAACCCCGCTCACTGATCTCCTCGTTGGCTTCGCGCAACATCTCATCGGAGAACGCTCGCCGTTGCGCGGAGATCTGCTCGATGCGCGCGGCCAGTGCGCGCGCGCTCGCGATGTCGCGCGCCAGGAGCAGCTCGAGAGCGAGTTCGGGGGAGCCGAGCCTGCCTGGCGCATTGATATGCGGCGCGAGCCTGAACGCGACGTCCCTGCCCGTGAGCGGCTTGTCCCGCGACACCTTGGCCATTTCGAGCAACGCCAACATGCCGGGACGGCGGGCTTTGCCGATCGCCTCGAGCCCGGCCCGGACGAGACAGCGATTGTCCCCGTCGAGCGGCGCGACATCCGCAATCGTGCCGATGGCCACGAGATCGAGCCAATACCGGAGATCCAGATCGACGCCGAGGGCCTTGCGCAAAGCGGCCGCCACGGAGAGCGCGAGGCCACAAGAAGCCAGGCCCTTGTAAGGAAAGCCGCACTCCTTACGGTGGGGATTGAGAAATCCGAGCACCGGCAACGGCTGCTCCGGCACCAGGTGGTGATCAATGACCACCGCCTCGACGCCCTGGCGACCCAGCTCCGCGAGGGCTTCGTGATCCGACGATCCACAGTCACAGGTGACCAGGAGCTGGGCCCGCGCCTCCAAGATCCGCCGCACCCCGGGCTTGGAAATCCCATACCCTCCGTCGAAACGGCTGGCCACCAGCGGCACGACCGTGCCGCCGAGGGCGCGTATCACCTCGGTCAAGATTGCCGCAGAGGTGATTCCATCGCAGTCGTAGTCGCCAAAAATGACGATGCGCTCGCCGCGCCGGATCGCTTGGACCAGCCTCGCGCTGACGGCTTCGCGGTCGGCCATGGAGTCTGGAGCCGACAGGTGCGCTAGGCGGGGGCTCAGGAAACGTTGTACTACCTGCGGCTCCAGATGGCCCCGCCGCGTCAACCATTCGGCCACCGTTCGGGACAGACCAAGCCGCTCTCGCAGAAGCTCCGCTCGAGGGGAAAGCGAGGCGAGCACCGGGCCAGCATACTGGCCCGCGGATATTTGTACAGCGCGGGCCCCACCCGCTACAAAGCGCGCTCAATACGGCGAGATCGAGGCCCGAAAGAGTCCCCCCTAGGTAATCCTCAATTCGAGCCATCGAGGGTCGTTCTGCCTATATGATGAATGTGCTGTTGGTCGACGATAACAAGGCAATGCGCTCTATGCTGCGGCAGACACTGCTGCGCACCGGGGTGGGCGGCCTGAAGGTAGACGAAGCAGAGAACGGCAGCGACGCGTTGGCCAAGCTGGCGAGCGTCGAGCCGGACCTCATCCTTTCGGATTGGAGCATGCCCGAGATGAACGGCGTCGAGCTGTTGCGCGAACTCCGGGCTCGGGGCTCGGAGATCAAGTTCGGCTTCGTCACGCCCCATCAGGCTAGCGAGCAAATGCGCGAAACCGCATTTCAGGAGGGCGCCCATTTCATGATCGCCCGCCCCTTCAACGTGAACGCGTTTCGCGAGATCCTCAGCGGCGTGAGACGCTGAGGTCTGTTCTCGCTGTTCGAGCTGTCCCGTTTCGCTGGTCTCGGTCGGCGGGATCGCTCGACCCGTGTGCCGGGGTGAC
>JAYWEH010000564.1:0-3380 GCA_043780025.1 Deltaproteobacteria bacterium | reverse complement strand
AGCACTTCGTCACAACGCCACTCGGAGCCCACGGCATTGCAGACGGGTCCCACCCTCCTGGCCGCGAATCGCACGGTGGTTCTCGCGGTGTCCAACCGACGTCGATGTAGGCCGCTAGTGCCCAGCGCGGCCACGCGGGCACACGTCGATACCGCATCAAGGCGTTAAAACGGCTTCCGCGAGCTCAAAATGGCAAGCTCGAGGGTGATAGCGGCACCCCATTGAGCGAGCTACGCTTGATCGAAGAAGGCAAGATGGATCATCGACCAATTGACGCAAACGGGGAAAAGCGAATCTCATTGTTCGTTTGCCTCAGCTTTTTTCCGAGTGAATACCTGGTCACGGCAATTTCTCAGCTGGTCTGCGATTTCTGCAAGATTGGTCTGCGCGACCTGGACATCAGTTCGCGCTTCCACATGGCCGCGCACGAATTGGCGGAGAACATCACCAAGTATTCGAGCACCTCGCGGGTCAGCCTGGAGGTCGAGCTTTCCGAGACCGCCGGCGTCCACATGCTCAGCGTGAAGACGCGCAACCAGGCCACTTTAGAGCGACTCAAAGAAGTCGAGCCACGTCTGAAGGAACTGAAGTTCACCAAAAACCCCGTCGAGCTCTACGATCGCATGATCGAAGAGTCGGCTCCGATCGAAGGCATATCCGGACTCGGGCTGGCCCGTATCCGGGCCGAAGGCGGGCTCGAATTCGATTACACAATTATCGGCAACGAGCTCACGGTAGTGGTGCAAGCTCCAGTGCCCAAACCCATGCCCCCGGAAGAGGTACTGTGACCCTGTTCGCTCTCGAAGCCGCCATTTACGACAAACTCACGATCACGCCCAATCTCGCCGAAAAGACCATCGAGCTGCAGCTGAGCGGGATCTGCGACTCGTTCGCGGTGAAGCCGCTCGGCACTTACCTGGATCGCGTCGCCGCGGAGGTCGCACGTCTGGACCTCGATCGAGTATCCTTCAACGTGACCAAGCTGACTTTGCTCAATTCCAGCTCACTCAAGCAGTTCGTGACCTTCCTCAGGCCGATCAAACTGGGTGAGCAGCGCCAATCGGTGGAGTTCGTCGTCGACGACGCCAACCCCTGGCAGCGGCGTTGCCTCGCAGCCCTGGTGCGCATGTGCCCCGGCTCCGTGACAATCCGCGATGTGAACGGCCTCAGCAACGGTCACAACCCGAGCATTCAAATGCCGTCGGTGGTGGCTCCCGCGCAGCACGACTGACGTTCGCTCGAGGGGCCGTTCGGACAATATTGCCGAACGGCGCTGAGCAGGCGCATCAAACTCACCGGCTTCTTCATCGTCAACACACCGCTCGGCGCCCGGCGCGGATCAGAGGTCGAGATGATCACCGGCACAGCGCAATAGCGTGGGTCGCTACGCATGCGCTCGTACATTTCGTTGCCATCCAAGATAGGCATGAGCAGATCGAGGATTACAACGCACGGCAGCTGCCCGGTCGCCAGCGCCTCGAGAGCCGCAGCACCGTCAGGCGCGGTCACCACCGCGTAACCCTCATCCTGAAAGAACTCGGCGAGCGAGTCTCGGATGTCGGGCTCGTCATCCACAATCAAGATCATCGTCCCGGCGCTCTGGGTTTGGGTGGAACGGGTGTGCGCGGCAACACGACCGCAAACGTGGTTCCCGCATCGCCGCCTGTTTCGATACAGATGCTTCCGCCATGGGCCTTCATGATCTCGCGACTGATGTACAGCCCGAGCCCCAGACCCCGCGCCTTTTCACGCAGGCGGTCTCCGCCCGCCATAGGCTCGAACAGGTGAGGCAAGATGCCAGGAGGAATGCTACCGCCGTTGTGAACCTGGACCGAGACGCGGCTCGTGTCATTGCCGTCCACCCGCACGGTGACGCCCTGCACGACCACCCCGTGCTGGACGGCGTTCGCGACCAGATTGGAGAAAACCTGGGAAATCCGATCGGCGTCCCAGGCCCCCAGCGTGTCGCCTCCCTGGTGCGAAAGCCGAATCTGCCAGTCCGGATGAGCCAGGCCGACCTCATCCATGACCTGCTTCAAGATGGGTACGAGATCCATCGGGCGCGCATCGATGGGAATGCCGTCCCCCACCCGGACACGCGTGAAGTCGAGCAACTGGTCGATCATCTTTGCCATTCGGCCGCCGCTACTCAGGATGCGCGACAACGGCCGCTTGAGCTGCTCACCCTCACTCCGACGTTCGGCGATTTGGGCGGCGGCCATGATGGCGCCGAGCGGATTGCGGAGATCATGACCGAGCATGCCGGTGAACATCTCGTTGAAATGCACGGTCTGCTCGAGCTCACGAACGGCCGAGAAGCGTCCGATCGCTGCGGCCAGGTGGTTGGCGATGGCCCGCGCCAGGTCCAACTCCGAGGCGGACAGAACACGCGGCGCCGGGTAATAGACCATGAATTTCCCGGTCAAGTGCCCCTGCCACATTAGTGGGATGAAGCCCAACGCACCGATCCCTTCAGTCTCGAATAGCGCGCCGTAGGCCGACAGATCCGCGTCCTCGTGCACGTTCGGGACCACGATGGGTTCGGGAGCGGGGTCGTCACGGTGCCAGGGGGAATGCCCCTCCACGGTCTTGCGGTAGTGATCCGAGAGCCCGCGCCACGCGCGGAATCGCATCACCCCGTCGTTATCCAGAACCAGGATGGAGCAGCGGCTCGCTCCCAGCGCGCGCTCGATACCCGAGATCGCCGCAGCGAACACGTCTTCGAGGCTCTTCGAGCGGATCACCTCGGCCGCAAGCTCATACAGGAGCTCGGCCCGCCCTCGCGCCTGTTCATTGGCTTCGCGCAGCGCTTCAGCGTGGGCGCGAAGCGCTCGCTCGGTTTCCAGCAACCGCAAGCGTTCTATGGCTTGACCGCTGTAGCGCGCGACGAGCAGCAGGAAATCCCGCTCGGCTTTGTCATTGATCCGCGCATCATCGAAGGTGAACGCGATTACTCCTCGGGCCTGGCCTTCGACGATGAGCGGAAGACAGGCGATCCCATACGCCCGCTCGGCACTGACCAGCGAAGCCAGATGCGGATACCGTCGCAAGAGCTCGGCCTGGGATCCAATCCAGATCGGCTCGCGCGCGAGCATGGCGTCCGCCGCCGGTATTACACCGCCGAGGTCGAGGGGCACCGAACCGATGTACCGACGAGCGGCTTCAGCGTAGCCAACGGAGCGAACCAGCGTAGCCCGCTCACGCCCCGCCTCGAGCATCCATAGCCCTGCGCTCGACGCTTGTAGGGCAGTGGCCACATGATCCACCACCGCTTCGAAGACCTGCTCCGAGTCGACGGCAGCGGCCATCGCGGCCGTCACCTTCATCAGGCGTTCATTGCGAACGGCAGTGGCTTCTCGAGCCAACTCGTTACGCTTTTG
>JAYWEH010000563.1:0-7989 GCA_043780025.1 Deltaproteobacteria bacterium | reverse complement strand
AACAGAGAATAGCCTAGTATTTGGCTGTCGCGGCATTTAGCGAGCAGGGCGCGTTCGAACCGTGTCATCAAATCTATTCACGGCAGCGTTCCAAATTTGGAATCTGACGCGGCACGCGATGCGTCATCACGGCTCGAGTTTTGTTGAGGGATGAGTATTCGACTGTGACGACAAGTCTGCCCTCTCGGGCGGCCCGTTCGGCCGCGCCGAGCCTTTGAAATGCAGGCAAAAGCATACCCGGGCTTACATCCGATCACGCCGGCACGCCAAGTGTATCATCGCGTGTCTCACGTGGCCGGCGCACGCGCCGACATTCGCTCAGGGGTGAATGTGGACGCGCGTGCCTGCGGTGGAATAGGCGCCATGCCATTCTGGCGGCACCTCGGGGTCCGTCCACTCGAACAACCAGCGCGCGTCCTCGGGCGAAAGGTTCACGCAACCATGGCTGCGCGGGGCCCCGAAAGCGTCGTGCCAATACGCTGCGTGCAGCGCAAATCCCTCGTGGAAGTACTGCACGTAGGGCACATCGCGCAGGTCGTAAGCGTTGCCGCGGGCATTCGAGCTCATGTGCGAAGTGACGTGTTTTGTGTGGATCGTGAACGTACCTTTGATGGTCGCTGGAGCTCCGCGCTCGTCGGACAGACCTGCTTTGCCGGTCGAAACCAGGGTCGCAAAGACAGCTTCCGTACCGGAGTAGGCCACCAATGTCTGGCGCAGGATGGACACGTCAATCCAACGGCGCCCCGGTTCGACCCAGCTGGGCGCGAGCGACAGTGGCTCGACCAGCACGAGCTGATCGTCGCGAATCCAGCCGCCGGCGCTGGCCTCGTGATACGTGCTTCCCTGCACGCGCACGCGGTTGCCATTGAGCGCCACGGCCTCGCGAAAGCCGAGCAAACGGAGCGTCGCTGCGGGCCGTCGCCGGGGGTCTTCATACGAGATGGCGCTTCGGGTCCGCACAAAGCCGAGCGGCAAGACGCGCTCAGCTTCGAGTCGCACGCCGTGAAATCGGCTGCCTTCGACCGGTTCGACGCGATCGAGCGGCAGCACAGCCAAGTCTGTGCTGATCCCGTATTCATAACCGTCGCTCGCGAAGAGAGTCATGAATGCGAACCCGCTGCCGGGAATCGCTCGGCCACTCGACAGCGAGGTGCCCGCTTGGCTCTGCCCGTCAAAGCGCGGCGCGGATCCTCCGGCGAGCAACATCGCCGGAACTGCGTCGAAGCCGGCAGCGTTCCAGCCCGTGCCGCCGAGATTTCTGACGTGGTAGTGGAGCTCCGGCTCCTGGCTGGCTCGCTCCGAATAGCTGGGAACGCGCGTATAGAAGGGCGGCGTCGGGAAACGTGAAAGACCGTAGCGATAGGGCAAGCTCGCGCTGCGATCGGGGCGCCGGGAAAGCTGGCGAGCCGCGGGGTGCTCCGGGTCCAGGCTCGCCCAATCACCGACGCAGACGTGACCGCGCGGCACAATTTCGAAGAACCCCCCAGGGCACCCCGCGGCGCCTGATGGCTCCGTCGCGCGCCGCACGACTTGGCCGGCGCGCAGGTAACCGAGGCGCCGGGAAGAGAAGTCGGGAGCTTCGTACACGTACGTGGCCCGCGCCGTCGCCACCATCACCGGGCCCGGGCCCGGGCCCGGCACGGGCGCGCGCTCGATGTCGCGCTCGGGCTCGGGCTGCGCCGGCGGGTCGAGTGTGGTGACGCTGGGTACAGCGACTTCGGGAGCCGGACGCACCGGTAGCATCCGAGTCACGACCTCGGAGGGAAACGAGCTCCGAC
This sequence comes from Deltaproteobacteria bacterium, assembly GCA_043780025.1. Classification (GTDB taxonomy): domain Bacteria; phylum Myxococcota_A; class Polyangia; order Polyangiales; family Polyangiaceae; genus SZUA-265. The sequence continues at coordinate 6,211 of JAYWEH010000563.1, read as the reverse complement.
TGGAGAGCGCTACCGTACTGGCCAGGGCCCCTGCCCCGAACCCGAGCGCGAGCCAAACGAGCCGCACGGCCACAGGTTATTCGCCGACACGGGCGGCGGCCAACAATTCACCCGTTGCGCGAAGGCGGCTCGGGAGAGCTGGTGACGCTGGCGGGGCGGCGCTTCAGGCCGACCAGAAAGACCTCGCTGCTTTGCGTACGCGTCGCCTGCGGCCGAATTACGCGGCACTCGTGATAGCTGAGCTCGATGGCTCGTCGCAGCTCGCCAAAGTCGGGGCTCATGAACAGCTTCGTAACGAAGTGAGACGACGGCGCTCCGAGCTCGACAGCAACCGCCAGGGCGCGCTGGCACAGCTCAAAACTCCGGGCCTGGTCACTGGCTTTCGTCCCGCTCGTGCGGGGCGCCATGTCGCTCAGCACCACGTCGTAAGGGCCGAGCTCCGCCAAATCGGTCAGGTCCGCGGCGAAGACGTCGAGCTGGCGCGCGCGCACGTTGGTTGGCATCTGCTCGCCGAGCTCCGACAGGTCGACAGCAAGAACTCGTCCGCTCGGACCGATGCATTGGCTCGCGTACAGGGTCCATGAGCCCGGCGCTGCTCCAAGATCGAGCACGCGAAAGCCTGGACGCAGAATTTGGTGGCGTTGCTGAATTTCCTCGAGCTTGAATACGCTGCGCGCGGGGTAGCCGCGGGCCTTGGCAGCGCGGGTATGGTGATCCGGCCGCGCGTATCCTTTCGGCTTACGACTCATCGAAGCTCGCTATCACGCTCTTCACGCCGCCGACACCCGGGAGCGTCGGGCAATCCCAGCTGCCCACGGACGGCAGCACACGCACACGCCGCCCGCTTTCTCGGCAGGCGCGCTCGACACCGTGCATCAGCTCGCCCTGACCCAGCTTGCGATGGTGCGAGACTGCGAGCAGGTGCCCCCCCGGCCTCAGCAATGCCGCCGCGCCCTTGACCATGCCGGCGTAGTCGCGTTCGGCATCGAGCACGCCGCGTGCGCGGGTGCCAAAGCTCGGCGGATCGAGCACGATCCAGTCGAAGCGCCGCTCTGCCCGTTGCGCTCGCGCGAGCCAATCCAAGGCGTCTGCTTTGAGCAGGCGGTGTGCTGGACCCGCCAGGCCATTGAGCTCCAGATTCAGGCGAGCATTCGAGAGCGCCCGGCGAGACAGATCGACGCTGGTGCTGGAGGTTGCGCCGCCGACCGCCGCGGCCACGCTGAACGCGCCCGTGTAGCAGAACAGGTTGAGCAGGTCGGCGCCGTGGCAGGCCGCCTTGACCCTGGCCCAGTTCGCGCGCTGATCGAGAAATAGCCCCGTAGACGCGCCATCGGACAGGCGCACCCAGAAGCCGAGCGAGCCATTGCGAATGGACAGCTCTGCCGGAGCCGGGTCGCCGCGCAAGGGTGTGGGCGGCCACAACGCTGCGGGCTCTTGCCGACGCAGATCGGCTCGCACGCGGCGCTTCACATAGACACCGCGCGCGCCGAGATCCATCAGGCACTCCGCCATCCGGTCTCGCCGGGCCCAGGCTTCCTCGCTGGAGAGCGAGAGCACCGCGTAGTCGCCGTAGCGGTCGAGGGTGACGCCGGCGATCTCTCCAGCGTCTTCGCCGCTCAGACGAAAGGCTTCTGCGTGCGGCCACAGGCCGAACCGCAGCAACGCAGCGTCGGCCAGACGCGCTTCGAAATGTTCGGGCAGCGCGGCCGCCTCGCCCGCGAACCAACTTTCAAATTCAATCGGTAGCGGCGCTTTGGCCTGAATGTGGCCGCTCCACTCGCTCACGTGCAACATGAGCCGCGTCGCCGCGTCCGGGGCGTCGAGGGCGTCCCCCACCACGTTTTGCCGCGCGCCGCGCAGCGCGCCCAGCACCAAGGGCGGCGACGCGGCGCCGCGAAGTTCCACGAGCGCCTTGGCGCCGCGGCGGCGTAGCACCGCGTAACGCAAGGGCACGGCCGTGGAGCCCTCCCCGGCGCGCAGGTGTCCTCGCTCGGGCAGGCCCCAGTTGGCCACGGCCACGACGTACGCCGCTTCGAACGCGATCCCGATTTCTCCGCCATTACTCGGCTCGCCAAGTGCGGTTGCCGGCTCGAGCAGCGTCACTCCGGAGGCGCGCTCCGGCACCGGCCACGACACCTCGACGGCTTCCCAACCGTGCAGCTTCAGCCGCTCGGCGAGATGGAAGCCATCACCCGCCGGGTCACGGCGTCGAGAGCACGGCACGCCTGCCGGTTTATCGACCGCGGCGCAGAGCGAGTCGCGATACAGTACGCGCTCGTTCGACCACGGTCGAAGCAGACCTTCAAACGCCATCCCACCTGGCGCCAGGGGCGATTCTGGGGATCTTACTTGGCTCGGCCACCGCGGCGCTTGATCGCTCCGCGCAACTCGACGAGGGTACCACGAGCACCGGGCACTCCACCGTACACGAGTACGAGATGCTGCTCCGGGATGACCTTGGCCACGCGCTGGTTGAGCACGCTCACCCGCACGTTGCCCATCTGACCGGGCATCTTCATGCCCTTCTTTACACGACCGGGCGTCATGTTCGTACCGATCGAACCGCCGTGGCGACGATATTCGTGCGTACCGTGGGTCTGGACGGAGCCGGCAAACTTGTACTTACGCACCACGCCTTGAAAACCGCGACCGCGCGAAACACCGCGAACGTCGAGGAACTGCCCGGCCTCGAACACCTCGTCCAACTTGACGGCCTGACCTACCTCGATCGAAGCCGCGTGCTCCGCCGCGCAACGGAATTCACGCCGCGTGCGCTTCGGCTCGAGCTTCAGGGACTTGTACATGCCGAGCACGGGCTTGGTGAGATGCTTCTCCTTGGCGTCATCGATGCCGAGGATGAGCGCATCGTAGCCGTCCTTCGCAGCCGTTCGCTTGCCCACGACAACGGTCTGCGCCTCGATCACGGTGCAGGCCGAAACGGTGCCGTCCTCCGCAATCAACTGCGTCATGCCTAACTTGCGGCCAACCACGCCGGGATACTGGTTCATGTTACGGGGGCTCCGGGATACGTTGCGGGTAGATGGATGAAAGACACTCGACGAGCCAAGCGGCCGAGCACCCTCTGGGCTTCGGGCAGTCGGCGACCGGACCAATGCCTCACGGGGGGGGCGTCAATTAGCTCCCCGGCCGTCGATCGTCAAGAAGTCCCGAGCCGAGCCCAAAGGCTAGACTGCGCGAATGGAGGGCGGATTGCGTTGACGGCCTGAATTTTGCCGGCATAATGCGACGCCCCAATGCCGGGGCTCGCGGGCCATTTCCCGTCCTTACCTGCCGACAAGTTGCCATGATGACAAGTAAAATTGCCCAGCTCGAAGAAGTGCACCTCCGCAAGGACGTGCCCGATTTTCGGGTGGGGGACACGGTTGCGGTCCACTATCGCATCGTCGAGGGCGACAAGCTCCGCGTCCAGGTTTTCAAAGGCGTGGTGCTGAAGCGCCACCGCGCCGGCGCGCGCAGCACGCTGACCGTGCGCAAAACTAGCTTCGGCGTGGGCGTGGAGCGCACGTTCATGATTCACACGCCCCGGCTCGACAAGATTGAGCTCGTGTCCCGCGGCGTCGTGCGTCGCGCGCGCCTGTTCTATCTACGCGACCTGCGTGGCAAGGCGTCACGCGTTCGCGACCAGCGCGATCGCTGAGCGCTCTATTTATTTGGGGCCACAATGTTTCTTGGTTTGGGGCCCCGGAGCCCCAAACGTTTCTCTAGAGCTTGGGGCCCCGGAGTCCCAAACGGCGCCCCGAACAATCGAGCTCTGCTCATCTGAGTCTGAGGCCCTGTTTCCTCACCTTTGGGGGCTCTGGAGCTCCGAACGTTTCGCGTTTGGGCAGACGTGGGAGTGGAGCGGGCGGGGTTCTAGCCGTATTGCGGGGGTGGGTCGTCGAAACGCCGGTAAGTGGGAGGCCGCTCTGAGGCCGGGTATGCTATCGCTGAGAGCTTCGAGCGAAGGCAACCGGGTTGGAGCCGTGGCTTACTGATGCGTGAATGCCAGCAGTGCGGTGAGCCCAATCAGCCCAGCGCAAAATTCTGCGTCGTGTGCGGGGCTCCTTTATCTGTAGCAGCACCGGCGCCTGCTCCTCCGGCGGTGGCACCCGGTGGCACTGGGCGCCCAAACCCGTCGCCGTCGCTCGGCGCCGGGCCTCGCGAGCTCGGTGACGACATGCCGCTCGACGGCACGCGCATCCTGGTGGGCTTCCTGGTCAGCTACGAGGGCGTGGAACTCGGCCAATATTGGCCCATCCATCAAGGCAAGAGCACCGTGGGGCGGCAAGGCGCCGCGACCGGGCTCGACATCGAAATTGCGCATCCGACGACGTCCTCCATGCATGCGTCGCTGCTCGCTGCTTCGCAGCCCGGCCGCGTCATCATCGAAGACGCCGGGAGCACCAACGGAACGTTCGTGAATGAAAATCCGCTCGCGCCAGGCCAACGCTGGGAGCTTCGCGACGGCGATCGCCTGCGCTTTGGACTTTTCGATACCATCGTCAAGATCGTCGAGCGGTGATGCTTTGACGGTCCGTCACCCTCGCACCGAGGCATGTGCCATGCAGCTTAGATTCGTCTCCCTCTTCTTCACCGCTTCAACGCTCCGCACGCTGGTGCTCGCGCTCGCGTGCCTGCTCTCGGCCGGGCCCGCCAAGGCCGCGCCTGAAGCAAAGCTCCTGCGTATCGATCCGCGCACCAGCCAGGAGAGCGGCCACCCCATCATCACCACCGTGGTCGAGGTGTCCCAGAGCCGCCGCATCAGTGAAGCGGTGGCCGACTGCGCCGCGTCCACCGGTGACGGGCAGCTCGACTGCATGAGTCAGGCGCTCGAAAAACCCAACGCGCTGTACACGCCGTTTCCGTTTCCCGCCAAGAACGCCATTTTCGCCGTCAGCGTGGACGACATGGATCGGCCCGCGAAATACGTGAGCCACGCCAAGTGGGGTGACAGCGGGCGAGAGCCCGGCGTGGGTACGGCCTGGCTGATCTTGATCGACGCCGATCGGCGCATGGCGCAGTCGTTTCAAGACGCCCGCCAGCTCGCGGGGCGTTTCGTCGCCGCGATGGGGCCCAACGACATCGTCAACCTGATGTTCTTCAACGATCGCCAGGTCGTGCGCGATTCCCAGTGGCTGCCCACCGCAAAGCAAGCCCAAGCCGCGCGCCTGATCGACTCGATCAAGGACACCTACCCGAGCCAGGGCCGCAATCGCCCCCTGCTCACCATCATCAAGACCGCCGCGACCGACGCCTTCAAAGCGCTCGGTAACGTGGGCGCCAACGTGAAGATCCCGATGCACCAGGCCATGGTGGTGCTGTCCAGCGGCTTCGGCGGCACCGATCCCGCAACCAGCGGCCCGGGCGCGCTCGAGCTGCAGAAGTACATGACCAGCGGGCGCTTCCCGCCCGACAACACGGCGCTGCCGAAGACCCCCGTCCCGGTCATCAGCGTCTACTTTCCGCACGCGACGTACGACGAGTTCAAAAACAACTCCGTCGACTTCATGCAGAACCTGGCCAACCCGCAGATCGGCGGCTTTTTCAGCGTGATGCGCAAGGGCGAGGGCACCCGCTCAGACGGCATCGTGCGGGCCGTGCGCACGCGCTTTTCCACGATGAACATCGTCAAGTGGAAGGTCAGCTGCCTCGCCCCCAAGATCACCCAGTCGTTCAAGCTGGTCTTCAACAACGTCAACCCGCCCATCCTCGGCGACACCACGTTCGAGGACGTGCCGATCGGCATCGACCCCACGAGTTGGCCGCTCGACGTGGACGTGGCGCAGACTCAGGCCCAGGGCGTGTATCCGGGCGGCCGCTTCCGGGTTTTTGGCGACTTCTGTTGGGGTGGGGACAAGAGCCGCGCAGAGGCGTATTTCGTGCCTGCTGGCACCACCACGCCGAGCGATCTGAAAACCACTGACGTGGAAACGGCGCGGCGGGCGCAAAAGCAGCTCATCGCGCAAGGCATGCGCGGCACCGCCATCGAGGCCGCCGACGCATTCGTCGAGTTCGCGGCGCCCGACTCGGAACAGATGGTCCACGGCTCCGGACCGCGGGCGGTCGCACGGCTGGTGGTGTTCGACAACAAAGCGTCCCGCACCAGCAGCGTAATCGAGCTCCCCGCCACCTCCGCTCCCTTCCCGCTCACCTGGGTCCTAGGGGGTCTATTCGCTGTCACTGTCGTGGCGCTGCTCTTGGTCGTGATTCT
>JAYWEH010000562.1:0-3390 GCA_043780025.1 Deltaproteobacteria bacterium | reverse complement strand
GAACTGCGCGTGTCGTCGAGCCGCCCGGCGCAGCTCTGCGTACCGGCCCGGCAGCGCCCGCGGCCATCGAGACCCGCGTGCGCATTGCACGCGCGGCTATCGCCAACGACGCACTCGCAGAGCAAGAGCTCGTCGATGTCGACGGTGCCGTTACAGTCATTGTCCTGATCCGACCCGCAATTGCGCGCGGCGGGGAACACCGCGTCACATTGCTGCAGAATGCCTGCGACGCAGGCGGCGGTACCGGGCGCGCAGATGCCGACGGCTTGGGTTGGGCCACACGTCTGGCTCGTCCCTGCCGCGCAGGGGCAGCCGCCGTTCACGGTGCCATCACAATTGTCATCGTTCGGCGTGTCGCAGCGATCGAGCTCCGCGACGGGCCCGACCTCGCCCGTGCACTCGCTCCAAGCGCTCGTCGCGCCGTCGGCGCCGGCAACACACGTGCGCGTCCCCGGCACGCAGGCACCCTTGCCATGCTGCTCCTGGAACTCGCCGCAGGTGTTGTCGACCTCACCGGGCGCACACTCACAGGCCCCGTCGACCAGATTGTCGGCCTGGCCATCGCAGTCGTTGTCGAGCGGCGAAGCGCAGTCACGAGCCGCAGCGACCACTCCGCCGCTGCACTCTCCCCAGTCGGAGCCCTCACAGGTCTGCGTGCCGAATTCGCACTCGCCGTCGGCGCTACCGCACTGGCGCGTGTCCCCTTCCGTGCACCCCGGGGACGCCGTATCGGACGCGTCGGGACGGACCGGGCCGCCGTCGGGACCGTCGACGGATGACGCTGCGCCCGAGTCTCCCTCGGGCAAAAGCGACTCAACCGTTTGCCCACCGTTTCCGAGCGAAACACCGGGGTCGCGCTCGTCGACGGAGCAGGCCGCGGCGCTGAGGACGGAACTGAACACGAGCCAACCGGCGCAGCGCCGCTGGCGGTGGAATGGAGAGTTGCGCAAGGGCCCCATGCTGACCCGTTCCGTCGCCTCGAGCAATCCCCGCGCGCCGTCGCAGGAGTAATTTAGCGTGCGATCCACCGGTTCGCGGCCCGCTCCGAGACGCCTCGAGGTGCACAGCGCGGCGACGTTGCTTGCATGAGCTTGGCCGACGGAGATGGGGCTGACGGAGTTGAAGGGCGGCAAGCTGATCACGCGCGATCAGCGTATCATCGACGCCAAACTCGTGCAGACGGTGTGGCGCTAGCCCACGATGCTGAGGCTGCCGAAGCACATGGCGTCCCAAGCCCGGCGAGCTGGCCCTTGGGCAGCTGCGCGCCTCGTGCAGCCCTGCGCGTGGCTGAGCGCGAGGGCGTATCGCTAGAGCTTTTCGAAGCGCGCGATCGAAGCGCGATGGGTGCCATATGTTTGGGCCACTTCGAGTGCTTCCGCGCTTGGTGCGATGCGGGCGCCGCCACGGGCGCCGTGAAACGGCTGAGCAGAAAGTCGGTTTGGGCTGCGGGCTTCGCGGCCTCCCCGGTTCCGTCACAGTGTCGTTGGCTAGGAGGCTCGTCGATTGTTCTGGTTAGCCGTCGCTATCGCTGCAGAGTTGGAGAAGATGCGAATAGCGCCAACTTGTCGCTGCCCAACTCCGACGTTATACAGACAACGCAGTGCGCGACCTGACGTTTCAGACGCCGACGCCACAGCAATGCGTGGGGCACAGTAGTAGCGCGCTTGAACGGCGGGCGTTGCAACGGTGAAGACCGGAAAATCAGCGTGTGAGACTTGGTCCAAGTCCGGAAACCACAATCGCCGAACACCGAAGGGCCACAGATCCGCGGAAACCTGGAACTCGACGCCAGCCGCCAAGACTGAGCCCTTGTTCGCGGTTGCTCTTCGCGGCGGTCCGCCGTACGGTTTGCGTGCTGCATGACCGCGCCGGAGGCAATCCTCATCGCTGGCGCCAACGGCTCTGGCAAAACGACATTCGCCCGACAAGTCTTGCCGCTGCTTCATCCCGCGGTTCCGTTTCTGAATGCGGATGAGATCCAACGCGAGGATCCGCGCTTTGAGTCCGACGTGGCAGCGACCCGCGAACTACTGCGCCGGCTTGATCTGGCGGAATTGGCTTCGCATTCGTTTGCGGTCGAGACGACCTTGTCGACCAAGACGTACGTGGCGCGAATCCAGCGGTGGAATGCGGCAGGGTACCGGGTTGTCCTGCATTTCATCGGACTGCCGTCGGCCGACTTTGCAGTGGGAAGAGTTGCTGAGCGTGTGGCGCTCGGCGGGCATGGTATTCCGGAACAGGACATCCGCCGCCGATTCCAGCGTGGCCTCGCGCTATTTGATGCGGTATACAAGCTTGAGGTACCCGAGTGGTACCACTGGTTCAGCGACTCTAACGGACTGCGCCTCGTCACAACTCATGGACACCAACAGCCCTGAACGCGTGCTGGAGTTGCTGCAAGAGGCAGCTCGTCGAGCCAATTGGGATGCTCAGCACGGTCCCGTGCACCTGCGCACTGGTCGATTCTTCATTTCCCCAGTTCTGGCCGCACATGCGTTTGCGGAGCACGAGCCACCCGATTCGGAGTCCGCCGAAGAAAAGGCCGAACCGAGCGGGACCGACGCTGCATAACGGCGACCTTGAAGCTGACGTGGCCCTCGCGTTGCTCGGGACCACGCAGCTTAATGCGAGGTCGTTATGCAGACCAAGTAGTGCGAAACCGATGAGCGAGATGGAGGACGACTTTCCCGCAATCGCTGGCCTAGAGTGTTTCGAGAGACTCTCCAGTCAGCAGAATCTCGTCTTCCGCGGGCGCGTGGATGGGGCTTCCGTTGTCGTCCGACTGACGAGTCCGCAGCATAGAACCGCGAGCCAAATCGACGTCGAGCTGGACCTCCTTACGAAGCTTGCTCAGACCACGGCGTTGGCCGTGACTCCGCGTCCGTTTCCCTCCGGTCGCCTCGTGGAGACGGTCTGGCATGCGGGACAAGAACGCTTGGGAACCCTCTTCCCGTACGTGGCAGGAGAAGTCTTTCAGCCCGCATCGTTCGAGACAGCGGCGAGTCTCGGAGTTCTATTGGCACAGCTCCACGCCGCGTTGGCGGCCCTACATCCACGATTTGATCTTCCCGTCATGTCGCACGTTTCGAACGCCACTCGGCTCATCCACGGGGACTTCCACTTCGGCAACGTTCTCAAGACCGCAGACGGTTTTCTCGTACTCGACTTCGAGAACGCCTGCTACTCCACTCACGAGTTTGAGGTCGCGAACTGTCTGTACATGGCGCTCTTCGCCCACCGAGACTCGGTGCAAGAGCTGCTCAAGACGGACCTCGCGGCGGGCCTCGTGGCAGGCTACGCTCGACACGCCACTCTGTCGCTCAGCGACGTACGCGAATCGGTGAGCCACCGTGTCTCAATGCTAGCGGGTTGGCTCGATGGGTCGGATGA
>JAYWEH010000561.1:0-3391 GCA_043780025.1 Deltaproteobacteria bacterium | reverse complement strand
CAGCTGTGCTGTCCACACCACCCACCCGCACCAGCACCTCACCGGTTGTGGCGTTTTGCGGTACCTGAAATTCAACGGACGTGTCGCTCCAGCTACGTGCGGTGGCGTTTACGTCAGAGCACAGAAGCGACGCCTGCGCGAGTGTGCGGGAATGACCCTTGACGACTGGGTCTGCGAGGACGCTATGGGTTCAGGCGCATGAACCAGACACGAGGGCCGTCATCGGGTGCTTCAGCTTCGTCGACGACGCGGAACCCGAACGTCTCGTAGTAGGGGACGTTGCGTGGATTCGCCGTTTCCAGCACTGCTCCAACCTGGTCGGCACGAGCCAGGACCAGCCCATGCTGGATCAGCGCTGCGCCAATGCCGCGGCCTCGGGCCTCGGGGCCAACCGCGACCGAGTCAAGGTGCCACAGTGGCTCGTCCGGGATCCTCGATTCCACCCACTCCCAGAACACCGAGTAGCGATGCCCTCCGTCCACCGTCAGCCCTTCCACCCGTGTATCGCCGGTCTGTGCTTCCCGCCGGACCTCGGCGCCGGCCGGTGGTACCCAGACGGCCGCTCCGTCAGCGGCGCCCGCTTCCCACACCATCCCAAGTGGGATCAGGTCCTCGAGGAAGTACGCAAAGCATCCGGTGAACCGCTCCTCGATGTCGCCGTGGTCACCCAGCGACCAGCGCATCATCGGCTCGACGACGAACGACCGTCCGAGGACGGACGCCAACGGGGCAAGCCGGTCACGCGACGCGCGGGTGATCTCGATCGCCACTCCGCAAGAGTCTAGAGGCGCACCATTTCCGATTTCCCTCGGGCCCGGCCGCGCCGCACGACTCCGGCAAAGCGATGCTGCCCTGCGCCAGTTCGGGAATGTCTCTCGAGCAGTCACGCTGGCGCTCGGTCCGCGTACGCGAAGAGGCTGCGCGCCCTGAACCCCTTGAACTCGAACTCGCCGCGCGGCTCGAAGCGAAGACCCAGACCCGAGACGAGGGCCGGGACCGTCTCCGAGACCAGAATCTCGTCTGGAGCTACCGCAGCCATGATCCGCACGGCTTCGTGCACCACGGCTCCGCGAACCGCATCGCCGGCTGTCGCCACCTCCCGCTCTAGGCTTTCGACGGTCACCGATGCGGGGTTCCAGGACGTCGACTAGGGCGTCCACGTCACCGCCGAACCCTTCGCTGCGGATGGCTCGATGCCGAGTTCGCGGTAGGTCGCGAGCGCCTGGTGGAGGAACTCCTGGGCGCGTTCGCGGTCGCCAGGCTCGTCGCGGGCGAGCAGCGTCCGCGCGTAGTCGTGCTGGGTGTGGGCGAGCCAGGGGCGGGCGCCCATGCGCTCGTTCATTGCGAGTGCGTCCTCGAAGTGCTGCGCGGCCTCGTTCCAGTGTCCCATCGTCGTGGCGAGCAGTCCGAGGTAACGCGCCACGGAGCCGATGGCGACCTCGCCGGCGGCGACCGCGTTCAGCCACGCGTAGGGAAGGAGCTGGCGGTGAAGAATCGCCGCACGGTCGCGGTCCTGTAGGTACGCAGCGACCTCGGCGAGAACGGAGAGACAGAAGAGCCACTCGTTATCGCGCGGAAGCGCAGCGAAATCATCGGCTGCCAGCTCGTCGAACATGCCTCGCGTCTCCTCCCGATGCCCGAGCTCCCACTCGAGAAGTGCAAGGAGGCAGCGGAACGAGCGATATCCGGCGTACTCGTCGACGCTCTGTCGGACCATGTCCTCGATCTCCTCCAGCCGGCCCTGCACGCGGCGTAGGGAAAAGAGCGCCATGCGGTACACGAAACCGGCTTCCCAGCTCTCTGCCTGCTGGCCGAGCTGCAACGCGTCTTCTGCGAGCCGTTCCCCTTCGGCGTACTCACCGCGGAAGATGGCCAAGGTCGAGCGCATTGCTACGTCGTACCACTGCAGCGAGGGCTGCTTCAGCTGCTCCGCGAGCGCTCGGTGGTCAACCGCCGCCCGTTCGACGGCTGCAACATCGCCGAGCGACAGCGCCACCCACCAGTGCAGCCGGCAGGCATCGAGAGCTCGCTCCGCCTCTCCGGTCTCCGCTGCCAGCCGGGTGACCTCCTCGGAGATCGTCGCCAGCTCTCCCAGCTCGGGTCCCCAGGTTGCCGTGAAGAGGCTTGCGAGCGCGTAACCGAGCGTGTCCGGGTCACCGAGGCCGCGCGCGATCTCGACCGCTTGACGGCTGAGGGAAGATCTCGGCTCGAGCGAGGGCTGGTCGCGAAGGGCTCCCGCCAGGCGTGCGAGCAGTTTCACTCTCAGCACCGGCTCGGTCTCGCCCAAAGCTTCGAGCGCTTCTTCGAGCAGCGGGACAAGCCAGGGGTCGCTTCCGGCGCGGCGAAACGAGAACCTGCCCCCGTAGCCGAGCGCGGCACGGGCCAGGTGCTCGGGGAGCAGAGACGCCCTTGCGAGATCGGCAGCGGCGAGGAACGCCTGCTCGGCCTCGGGCGTGCTCCCGCCCCTTGCGAGCGCGTCCCCGCGCGCGACCAGCAGCGCGCACCGCGCAGACAGGTCGACCGGCTGCTGCAGCTCGAGCGCTTGCAGCGCCAGCTCGTACAGGCGCGCCGCCTCTTCGTACGCGAGAAGTTCGAGCGTGCGATCGCCGGCGCGTTGCGCGTACCCGAGAGCCTTGTCGAGGTCTCCGCCCGGGGCAGCCTCGAGGAAGTGATGGGCAAGCTCGGCCAGATGAGGTTCCTGATCCTGCGCGTAGAGCGCCTCGAGCGCCTCGCCCGCGCGTCGATGCAGCTGCACCCGCCGGGGAGTCGTCAGCCCTTCGTACAGGGTCTCGCGGACCAGCGCATGCCCGAACCGCAGGCGTCCCCGCGCGCCTGGCACCGACGTCAGCACACGAGCTGCGACAGGCTCGTCAAGCAAGTCGAGCAGTTCGTCCGCGGGGACCTCGGTCAACCGCTGCAAGGCATCGAGCGCGAACTCGCGGCCGAGCACGGAGGCGAGCGTGAGCACGACCACGCACTCCTCGGACAAGCGCCGCAGCCGCCTCCCGATCACCTCGCGAACGCCCTGCGGGATCCCGAGTGTCCAGAGCTCGCGGGCATCGACGTCGGAGAGATGTCCATCCGCTGCGAGCAGGCGCACGACCTCGGTGACGAAGAGCGCGTTGCCTCCCGTCTCCGTATGGATCGCCGCGCTCAACCCTGCGGACGGGGTCGTGCCGGCAGTGCGCTCGACATACTCCGAGATGTCCTCTTCGGTCAATCCACCGAGCTCGATGCGTCGCGTGACCTGCTCCCGCGCCAGCTCCGCGAGCGTCGACGCGAGCGGATCGCGCACGGTCGGGTCGACGTCGCGGTATGTGCCGACGACGAGGATCCTGCTGCCGGCGATCTCTCCCGCGACGAATCGAAGCAGGAGCAGCGACGGCTCGTC
>JAYWEH010000560.1:0-8003 GCA_043780025.1 Deltaproteobacteria bacterium | reverse complement strand
TCGCGCGCGCCACCGCGACGATGTCGAGCGCCTCGACGATGCCTGACTTCATCAGCTTCACGTTGAGCACGTGGGGCGGGCCCAGCCGATTTGCAGCGATCACTGCCGAAGCGGCGTCCACGACGCTCTCATCTAGCGCCAAACGCACGCGCTTCGATACGCGCTCGAGCCCAGCCCAATCATCGGCAGCCACCGGTTGCTCGAACAGATCGATGGCGATGCCGGCGCTGGCGAGGTCGTCGATCAACGCCAATGCCGCGCTCGCGCTGAGCCCAGCATTGGCGTCGAGCAGCAAACGCGCGCCCGGCGCCCCGGCGTGCGCGCCCCGCACGCGCCCCAGATCGTCACCGCTCCCGACTTTGATCTTCAAACAGCGGAAGCCCCGAGCCCACCAGCGCTCTGCAGCGCTCTTGGCGGTCGCCGCATCCATGATCGGCAAGGTGACGTCGCTCACCAGGTTGCGCGCTCCGCTGCCTCCGAACCAGGCGTCCAATGGCAAGCGTGCGCGGCGCGCCAGCGCATCGGCCAGGGCCACCTCCAAGGCACAACGAGCCGACGGGCTCTGAAGAGTCACCGGGCGTAGTTCCAAGGCCCGGAGCCGGAACTGTGCGGCCTCCGCGCCTACCCATAATGGGCGCGCGGCCTCCAGTGCCGACAGAACGTCTTCGAGCGTCTCACCGTTGTAGGCCGGCAGTGGCGCGGCCTCACCGATGCCCAGGGTGCCGTCGTCCAGCCAGACCTGCACCACGGCGATGCGCGCCTGGTCTTGGCTGCCCCCTGAAATGCCGAATGGCTCGTTCAGCGAGAGCGAGAGTGCGCGATGTTCGACGCGAGCGATTCTCGGGCTAGAGCCAGGCACATCCCGACGTTACTCGAACCCCGCGCCCGGGGAAGGCCCGAACGCTGGAGAGGTGGCGGCTCAGCGCGGACCTTGGTACCACTCCACGAAGCTGCGCTGCGCGTGCGGCTCACCGTGATGCAAGGCCACTCTCCGCACGTCGGGGATGGCACCGAGCCAGCGCGCCAGCTCCGTGCGGTCGGCGTGGGCGGACAACCCCGACAGCGTTTCGACCTGCGCCCGCACCCGCACCTCCTCGTGATCCAGCCAGACTCGGCCACCGCGCGCTGCGGCCCGCTGAATCGCACGGCCCGGGGTCCCCTCAGCCTGGTAGCCCACGAATAACAGCGTGGTGTGCTCGAGCGGCAAGAGGCGGCGCAGGTGCCCCACGATTCGCCCGCCCGTGCACATGCCGCTGCTGGCGATGATCAGCAGTGGGCCGGGCAGCTCGGTCAAACGCTGGCTGTGGCGGTGCCGCCGCACTGCGTACAGATTCTGAAAGTCCAGTGGGTCATCCCCACGGGCAATGCGCTCCAGGCTCTCTCGATCCAACAACCGAGAGAACGCCGCATACGTCTCGCAGACGCCGATGCCCATCGGACTGTCCACCGCAACGGGGATGGGCGGAATGCGCCGTGCCTCCACCAGCTGATTCAGATGATAGAGCAGCGCCTGAGTGCGTCCAATCGCGAACGCCGGCACCAGCACGTGGCCGCGCCGCTCGATCGCCCGGATCAGGATGCGTTCGAGCTCCGCTTCGATGTCGTCGTGCCCGTGTCGATGATCGTGGTCCCCGTAAGTGGACTCCATCAGCACGAGGTCGACCGGCTTGTCGCGCGCCCACAGCGTATTGTAGTCCCGGAGCAGCGGCGAATTCGGCCGGCCCAGATCGCCGGAGCAGATCACGCGACTGCGCTGAGACGTGAGCTCCACGCTCGCGGATCCCAAGATGTGCCCCGCTTCGCGGTAGGCGAACTGAACACCACCTCCGAGCTCCTCCAGCGTATCGTAGTCCACAGGCCGTAGCTGCTGCTCGATCTGCTGAAGCATCTTGGCGATCTCGTCCTCGCTGATACCTTGCACACCGAGGCTATCCTCGAGCACGATCTTGGTGATCTGTAACGTAGCGGGGGTGCCGTAGATCGGGCCGCGGAACCCTCCTTCGACCAACGCCGGCAAGCTGCCCACGTGGTCGTGGTGCCCGTGGGTCAAGATCACGGCGTCGACATCGAGCGCTGCCTCGTCGAGGCGCCAATCGTGCGCCTCGAGGCCTTGCGCGACTCCGCAATCCACCAATACTCGCCAACCCCCGAGCTCGATGCGCGTCATGGCCCCCGTGACCGAGGCGTGTGCACCCAGCAGTGTCAATTCGCCGTCCTCCAGCCGGTGCTGTCGAGTCAGGCTCGAAACGGCAGTGCGATGCGAATACAAAATTTGGCCCCTCCTCCCCCAATCCTACTCGTGTGACCGGAAGGCGGAATTCGCAAGTTAAGATGCTCCTGTCAGGGCTATGCAGCGTTGCGGAGTTGGGTCCACGCTTTCGCGTCGCCACTTTCCCGACACGAGACGCTCGTGGACATGCGTGCCGCTTTCTGGGGCCATTTGAAGTTCACGCACACGAGATTGCCGTACTCTTGAATCTGGCTATAATAGCTAGATGCGCATAGCCAAGTTGTCCGACGTGAAAAACGACCTGTCACGGTACGTGGCCCAGGTGCGGCGGGGCGGCTCGGTGCGCATCTTGGTGCGCGGCGTTCCGGTGGCGGATCTCGTTCCCATTGCGAGCGGCGCAGAGCAGGGTGCCGACGACGCGGAGCTGGCGGAGCTGGAGAAACTCGGGCTGGCTCGCCGCGGGTCGGCGCTCGACGCCCGAACGGAGCGCGAGCTCGAACAACCTGGACCTCGAGTGAGCCAGGGTGGCGCGGTGGAAGCCCTACTCGCCGAGCGGCGCTCTGGACGATGAGGTTCTGGGACTCGTCCGCGCTCGTGCCCCTGGTGATCGAGGAGGAACGCAGCGCCGAGTGCCGAGCGCTCCGTCGCACGGACCGGGTAATAGTCGTGTGGGCGCTGACGCGCACGGAGATCGTGAGTGCGATCCGCCGCCTGACTCGCGAGGCCAAACTCGACGCTGCGGGTGCGTCGACCGCCCTGCGCCGGATGGAGGCTCTGGCCCGGTCCTGGGCGGAGATCGATGCGCTCGACATCGTGCGAGAGCGATCGGAGCGCCTGCTCGCCGCGCATGTACTCACGGCCGCGGACGCCCTACAGCTGGGCGCTGCGCTGATTCAGGTGCGCGACCGACCCAAAGGCAGAGCGTTCGTTACGGCTGATGCTCGCCTCGCGGTGGCGGCAGACGCCGAAGGTTTCGACGTTGTCGTGCCGCAAGGAGGCTGAGCGGTGTGGGTACTGCCGGGTTTCCGCCGAAGCACGGCGATCGCGGACGCGCGTTGAGCTGCATCAAGCTCGACGAGCCTACCGACTTGCCTGAGGGCACCGTGGTGCCGCGCCGAAGCGCCAACGACTGGGACGACCTGGACGACGAGGAGCGTGAGGCGTTGCACGACGCGATCCGCGAAGGCTTCGAGGACGCGAAAACTGGCCGAACAATCAGCGCCGAGCGGTGGGTGGCTAGAAGCATTGTGAACCTTGTTCTCATCTAGCGCCGACTCTAGGAGCTACAGTGCACAAAGCCCCGTCGAGAGGCAGTCCGCGTTGCCGGGGCAATCAAGGGGATTGACGCATCCAACGGTACAGGCAAGGCCGATGCCCGGCGCGTTCAAGCAGAATCCATCGCCCACTGACTCAGCACCACAATCAGTGTCGATCTGGCAAGGCTCCGTATTGTCGTTGAAAGCCGGACAACTCGTCGCTCGAAGAAAGCAAAGGGCCCGATCAGGACTGTCTAGGGTGGGGGCAGCAAGTAGGTCGACAAAGGGCCGGCCGGTTCCTGGACATGCGCCCGCCTGCGCCGCGGGAAGACAGAAGTAGCCCAGGTCGACGCCGCCGAAGCTGTGTTGGACGCAGAACGCGGTACCATTCGTCGAGCAATGGTCGTCGGATACACAGGTTTCGCAAGGCCGAGCGCTGTTCGCCCGAGTCATTGTGCACCGCTTGGCTTTGCTGTCGCAGACGTTTGATGCACACGGACCGCGCTCTGTCCCCGTACATTCCACGCAAGTTCCGTCGTCGCAAACATTGAGAGGCAACCCCAGTATTGCCCCTGTCACGCCGTGACAGTCGAGTTGGTCAAAGTCATTCCGACAAGCAACGCACCGGTTGTCTTCGCAGCGAGACGCTCTTGGCTCGGTGCAGTCGCTATTGGTGATGCATTCGATACAGGCGTGCTCCGCAGGAGCGGGACCGGGAGGAGCATCGCACACCCGTGGAATGCCAGCGTCCTCCGGCGTGTGAACCGATACGTCACACGCTGACGAGTCACACTCCGGTTCGCCGTCCTTCGTGTCGGCATTGCCTCGGTCTTCGCTGTTGCGACGGTCCGAGGCTACTGAGGCGTCACTCGACCCGAAGTGGCGATAGGTACCTTCGCAACCCGCTAGCGCGGCGAGCCACAGCACGACGCCGCCGAAAGGCCATATCTTGCCAATTGTTGGCGTGTAGCGCCTCGTCATTCGTGCCGTGCTGCAGATTCGACGGGTCACGATGCACAGTCGGTCCGAAGGCGATGCCAGTTGCTTGGAATTTGCGAACGGGCTGAGCAGTCTGGACTTGTTCGCCCGATCGGCTCGCCGCGCCCCTTTTTTTTGCTGACCGGAGAGGGCCGCGGCTATTGGCAAAACGAAGGCGACGTATCCGAGCAGACGTTCTCGCAATTTCCGCCATTTCCGCCGCAAGGGACGGTACATCCCCCGGATGGATTGCAGAGGCCATCTGCAAAGGGGACCGCACCGCAGTCCGGATCCGTCGTACAGACTTTGCCTTCCCTGAAGTCGCCAAGCGCAGGGCAGGTCGTCAGAGCCAAGCCACATACGTCACCGACAACACCATCGATGCTCACGGCGTTGTTTTTGAGACTCGTGAACGGGCGACCGCTGATGGGGCAGATGTCATCCGCCACCCGGGTAAAGCAGAACGTAGTCACGATTGTACCGTCGGGTGCGACGTCTTCGACGGGAGCATTGGCAACACCGAACGTCTGCTGGACGCAAAGGCGGCCATCGGCACATTGAGCGTCCGCGATACAGGGACCACAAGCATTGGTCGCCCCCGGTGAAATGGTCGTGCTGCAGACCGGCGGCGCGTCGCCGCGGCTGTCGCAAACACGGGGAACACCGTTGACGGTACATCGGGCGAAGTCATCCGACTTGCATTGGACGCATCCACCCGCGGGGGCGTCACAGATGAACGCGGAATTGTTGGGAGGCCCAACGATATGCCGACAATCCGTATCCACCGCACAAGGGGCGCACTCGTTGTTCACGCAGTTCGAGCGTCCTGCGGCCCTGCAGTCGGCATCGGCGACGCACTCGACGCAGGTATCGACAGCGGCAACGCCGTCGCCCGCAACTGTCTTGCAAACGCTGCGGGTGGAGTCAGTACAATCGGGGTTTTCGGTACATTCAACGCAGTGGGCACCGACACCGGTCTTGCACGCGGGCAGTCCCGGAACTTCGTTGCAGTCGGCGTCGACTGCACAGGGGCCGCACTGGTTGTTGGCACAGCGCGAGGCGGCAGCGCCACCTGTAGTGCAGTCGGTGTTCTCGAGGCACTGGACGCACACTCCCGAAGCGACCTCGCAAAGCCGCTCATTTAACGGTTCACCGGCGCAGTCCGCTGTGTTGAGGCATTCGACGCATCGCCCGTCGTCAAAGCGGCAATGCGGTGCTTCACCCAGCGTGGTTTGGCATTGCGACTCGTCGGTACAAATGTCGCACGTGTGCGTGACGAGGTTGCATCGCGACTGTGCGACGCCCGTGCACTGACCGTCGTTCAGGCACGCGACACAGGTGTGATCGGAAAGGTTGCACTGGCCGGTTGCGCCTTCACATTGGTCGTTGCTGTTGCACCGGACGCAAACGTTATTGGCTGTATCGCAGACCCCATTGGGCGCCACACACGGGGCGTTGTCGACGCAGGCAACGCAAAGATTGGTGTCGGGGTCGCACTGGGTACGGTCGGCATTGCCGGCACAATCAGTGTGCACGTTGCATTCGACGCATACGCCGCGCGTCAGATTGCATTCAGGCTTGTCCTCCGGGCATCGGTCGCTCGCGCTGCCGTTGCATTGGAGGGTGCACTCGCCCGCGGCATCGTCGCAAACTTCTCCGGCGGAGCAATCCGTGGCGCCACTCGCGGCCTCGCACTCGACGCATTTGTTGTTGCGGCTGTCTTCGGGGTCTCGGCGGCAAGGGCCGACGACGCCGGGCGCAGTGCAATCCCCGCGGCCGAGGCATTCGACGCAACGTTGCGCTTCTAGATCGCAGACCTCGCCGTCCGTACAATGTGAATTGGCGAAGCACTCGACACAGCGCTTGCTGACGTCATTGCAGCGCAGTGGTGCATCGCAACCGACGCTCGCAATCGTACAATCCGGCTCGTTCGCGCCCGCGTCGACTGACCCCGCATCGGCGTCGCAGGCGTAGTCTTGCGTCACCGTTTCGGTGCCGTCGGGCCACACCCAGCGGTTTTGAGCGTTTCGCTGCGGGCCGGCGGTCCAGATGCCGCCGTCCGGAAAGCGCCATTTGCAGTCAGGCCCGAGCGCGGCGCGCGCTTCGTCACCGCAGGTGAGCGTCTTCGTGCAATCGTCGGAAAGCGGATCGAGGCATTGCACACCGAGCAGGCCCCCGACCAACGACAACCAGAGGGTGAGGGACGAACGGCGCATGACTGTGACTTTCTCCAACTCGACGATACTCTGAAGTATTCAGAGAAGAATTATTCGGACCGTCAGAAGCGACCTCGAGCACCCAATATCCCACCCGCTGGGCCCACCGATGCGGTCGGCGTTAGCGCCGGGCTATCTGACGGCTGACTGTCATTTCCCCAAATCAGCCACGATGCATAACCCAACGTAGCGGCCGAAACCACGCCAAATCCCACGAAGCTGATGATGGCAGCTTGTTTGTTGGTTCGTTGATCTTCGAGTTCCCGCCGCAAGGGCGCGCACTCGGCCGACAACGGAGAGTCCGAGGCACAGGCGTTCGTACCGTAGAAGCGCTTCTTCTCCGCGTCCGCCTTGTCGCCGTGGTCGTCCGCAGACAGGCTGAACAAGATGCCGCCCGTGAGCGCTGCGGCCGAAAGGACTCCGCCCGCCACCAGGGCGACCGTGGCGCCCGTGCTCGGGCCGCCCCCTTCACGCCCCGCGAGCACTTGGCCTTCGCTCGTCCCCATCAGGCGGGCCGCCTCCTCCTCGTTGGCGCGTTCGCGACGCAGCTCCTCGAGCGAGACGTCGAGCGGAATTGTCACACCCGCGAGCGCAAAGATCTGTCGGACCTCCGTCGGGTACCCGGGCTTCGCGATGCTGACCTCATGCTGGCCGGGTTCGACGTACCAGGTCTCCGCGAAGGGTGAGCGGCCGATCACCTGTTGATCGATGCTGACCTCGGCCTCACGCACGTCAACCGTCAAGGCGAGTTGGCCCACCTGAGCTTCGGCTTGAGTGAGGCGAGTCTGCGCTTCCTCCCGGACCTTCTCGGGCAACTCACCGGGCGTGGCGATCAACTGCCGCAGGTGCCGCGCGGCCGAGAGGTAGTGCCCACTCTGCAGCTCGGAGATGCTGAGGTTGCGCAACACGTCCGACTTCGGCATCAACCGATAACATTCGTCGAAGGCGACCCGGGCTTCTTCGTAGCGGCCTTCGCGAAAGGCCTCCACCCCCTGATACCAGAGCCCGCGCGCCTTCTTCACCGTTGCCTCGTCGGGCTTGGCACCTTCGCTCGCGGCCTTCGCGGCGGCGGGAGGTCGCGCTGTGGGCGGCGCGGTGGGGTTCAGCGCTGCGGGCTTCTGCGGGTTCGTCAAGGGCGCCCTGGCGCTGCTCGCCGGCGTTGGAGCTGGCGCGGGAGTGGCCGCCGCGCTCGGCTTCGCTGGACGACTTCTGGCGCGGGGCGCTGCGGCCACGGTGGAGGTGACGGACAACCCGATCGACAGACTGAGCAGCAGCGACAGCAGTGACTGTGAAGGGGCAACTATTTTCGCAGGAGACACGTGA
>JAYWEH010000559.1:0-8027 GCA_043780025.1 Deltaproteobacteria bacterium | reverse complement strand
ACACGATGAACACGCTGGTCGATCAGCTCAACGGCTTCGCGTCGGAAGTCACGCGCGTGGCGCGCGAGGTCGGCACCGAGGGCAAGCTAGGCGGCCAGCATGAACGAACTCGCCGCGTTGGTCCTGGCTGCCGGTATGAGCCGGCGCATGCTGAGCCCGCTCAGCAAGGTCTTGCACCCGATTGCCGGCCGCCCGCTCTTGCATTACCCGGTAGCCGCCGCCGTCGCCGCCGGCGCGCGCCAAGTCGTCGTCATCACCAGCCCGAAAGACAAGGGCACGATCGAGAGCTATCTCCGTGGAGCATTCGCTTCGATCTCGCTCACGGTCGTCGTCCAAGATCCGCCGCGAGGCACCGGGGACGCGGCGCGCGTCGGCATGGCCGCGCTCGATCAGGGCATCCGCCAAGTATTGATCGTGTGCGGCGACGTGCCGTTGATTTCGTCGCTGGAGCTCGAACGGCTCGTGGCCGCGGGGCGCGAGGACGCGCTCGGCCTGGGCACGTGCGAGCTGCCCGATCCCGCGGGTTATGGTCGCATCGTCCGCGACGCCTCCGGCAAAGTGACGGCGATCGTCGAGCAGCGCGACTTGAAAGACGACGCCCAGCGAGCGCTCAGGGAGATCAACACGGGCCTGTATTGTGCCGGTACGGAGCCGCTCAGGCGCGCGCTCGCGGGCCTGTCCACCAACAATGCCCAGGGCGAATACTACCTCACGGACGTGATACCCGTGTTCATGCGAGCGGGCGGCGTGTCCGCCATCGCGATGTCACCGGACGCCACCCTGGGCGTGAATGACCGCGCGCAACTGTGCGAGGTGGAAGAGCGCATGTTCGCGCGCATCGCGAACAAACATCGCCTGGCGGGCTCGCGCATCGCGCGCGGCGTGTGCATCGACGACGCCGTGACGGTCGGGCACGACGTGACGATCGAGCATCAAGTGCACCTGCGCGGGCGCACGGTGCTCGGCGACGGTTGCCGCATCGACGTGGGTTCTGTGGTTTCGGACTCCGAGATCGGCGCGGGCACGGCGCTCTTGCCTTACACCATCGTGAGCCAGAGCCGGGTGGGGCCGGCGTGCAAGCTCGGCCCGTTCACGAACGTGCGGCCCGACAGCACTGTCGATTCGGACGTACATCTCGGCAACTTCGTCGAGCTGAAGGCGACGCACATGCACAAGGGCGCCAAGGCCAACCACCTGTCGTACCTGGGCGACGGCGACGTGGGCGAAAACACAAACATCGGAGCGGGGACGATCTTCTGCAACTACGACGGCTTTTCGAAGCACAAGACGGTGATCGGCAAAGACGTGTTCATCGGCAGCGATTCTCAACTGATCGCTCCGGTGACGGTGGGGGACGGCGCGTACGTGGCCACCGCCAGCAGCGTCACGGACGACGTGCCCGCACATGCGCTCGCGATCGGGCGAGTCCGCCAGCAGAACAAGCCCGAATACGCCTCACGCCTGCGGGAGCGCCTGAAAGCCGAGAAGGAAGCCCGCGTGAAGGCCTCCGGCAGTGGCCCCAAGAAGCCCGGGCCCTGACGAGGCCAGATAAACGGGAGAGACGGGAAGACAGCCAGACAGGAAATCGTGCGAGCCTTCGTCAACGCGCGGCGCTCGCGCGCCGCGCGCCCACTTCCGAGCGACAGAACTGGATCAACGCAGTGAGCAACACCTGATCTTGAGGCAATCGCGACCCGCCCTTCAAATCCAGGTCCACCTGCGCCAGCGTCTCGAGCCACGCTGCGGCCCTTTCGAGCGGGAGCTGCTTGGCTTGGTCGCTGATCTCGCGCACCTTGAAAGGAGGTACACCCGCTCGCTGCGCGGCGTCTTCCGCGGAGAGCCCAGCACGCCGCGCGGAGGAGAACCGGATCAGCTGGCGCGCCGACCAGGCGAGTAATCCAACGAGCCGTGGCCCGGCACCGGGTTCGTAGACCCGCCCAAGCGCCGCGATGGCGCCGGCTGTATCACGACGGCCAACGGCGTTGACGAGATCCCACACTGTCGCCGGCTGTAGACTCGCCACACACTCGACCACGGCTTCCTCCGTCAAAGCCGCGCCCTTGCCCACAAACAGCTCGACGCGTTCCAGCGCGTCGGAAAGCGCGGACAGATCCGCACCGACCAGCTCCGCGAGCAGGTCGGCCGCACGCGCCGAAATGGCGTGGCCCTGTTCCTTAGCGCGTTGGCGAATCCACTGTGGCAGCGCATGCCGTGCCGGGCTCGCGCACACCACGAGGAAGCCCTCTCGCTTCGCCGTGCTCACCAGGCGCCGACGATTGTCCAACTTGTCGGCCACGAGCAACAGCGTCGTGCTCGACACGGCGGCCGCGGCGTAGTCAGCCAATTGATCGAGCGGCTTACCGCCGGACTTGTTCTCTGCCGCCGTCGCGTCCGCGTCAGCCTTCGCCTCCCACCGCTCCAGGCTGCGCACCGTCACGAGGCGCCGTGGACCAAACATCGGGAGTGTGCGAGCTGCCGAGAAAATGACACGCGGATCAGCTTCACCCGCAGTGAACTGATCCTCGTTCAGACTCGCACCATCGCCGCCGAGCACCGCTCGGCGCAGCGCAGCCACCACCTGCTGCCGGTAGAAACGTTCTTCTCCGAGCAGCAAGTACACCGGGCGCAGCCGGCCTGCCTGCACTTCTGCAATGGCCTCTTCCGGCGTCAGCTGCGGCACCCTCCGGGCATACGCAGCCCGGAGGGCCGAGGCAAGGCCGTCTTGTGGCCCGAATGTCCGATTCGGGGCACCGCCTCAATCTAGTGGTCAGATCTTGTCGTCGACGCGTTCCAGCGTGCGATCGAGCTCATTCAGCTTCTGATCGGCTCGGACGCGAAACTGCTCCACCGAGCCGCTGGTGTCCGATTCAGTCGTCTTCAACTCCGTGCGCAAGGTGGCGGCCTCACGAGCCACGTTGTCGAGGTTCTGACGCACGTCCGCCGGCAACGGGGACGTCGACTCCATGGCCTTCTTGTTGAGCTCCTGGTGGCGTTCCTCGATCGAGCTCAGCCGCTTGGCGACCGACTTGTTCACATCGATACGCGATTCCTTGCCGGCTTGTATGGCCTCTCGCGCTTCCTCGTTGGCCTCGCGCTGCGCACCCGAGGTCTTCTCGATCTCGTTCTCTACCGCATCCAAGGTCTCTTTCCGGGCCTCGCGGCGAGCCTCTACGGTTTCACGAGTCGCCTCTTGATTGGCCTCGGCTACCTCCTTGTTCGCTTCTCGATTGACTTCGGCGACCTTCTCGTTGCGTTCGCCCTGCGCTTCGCGCGCGGTCTGGTCCGCTTCTCGTTGGGCGGAGATCGCCTCGTCTCGCTCCTCACGAGCGGACTTCTCACACGCAGCCGTGGCGAGCACGAGGACCAACAGCCCACAATTATGAAAGCGTAACATCTGGTTCTCCTTGAATTGGGGTCCGGGCCCCGCCAGCCACTTAGCAACCAGCGTGCCCAGTGTGATTTGGCGTAGTTGGAACCCTGGCCGTGCGTCGCCACGCCACATCGAGGCAGCCCGCGCTGGGGCAAGAACGTCGCACAGCCCCGAGCGGCCCGGGATGGCTCGCGATTCGAGGCAAAACGGCCTAGTGTCCCCCACGGGGAAATCGGGGGCAGTCCGCGGCCGTGCCGTGGCGATCCGGCGTACTCGAGCAGCAATGACCAAATTTCAAGATGAGCGCAGTCGCATGGTGCGCACACAAATGGCATCGCGAGGCATTCGCGACAGCCGCGTGCTCGGCGCGCTCGGCCGCGTTCCGCGGGAACGCTTCGTCAGCGCCGACCTCGCCGAGCGCGCCTACGACGATGCTCCCCTGCCCATCGGCGCTGGGCAAACCATCTCGCAGCCGTACATCGTCGCGTTCACCGCCGAGGCGTTGAAGCTCGAGGGTCACGAGCGCTTGCTCGAGGTCGGCACTGGCTCTGGCTATGCCGCCGCCGTTTTCAGCCTGCTCGCGCGTGAAGTCTACAGCGTGGAGCGTATGCCCGCGCTCGCAGACTCGGCGCGGTTGAGGCTGTCGGCTCTCGGCTACGAGAATATCCACGTGGAGTGCGCCGACGGCTCGCTCGGTTGGCCCGCACACGCTCCCTATCAGGCGATCGCCGTGGCTGCCGTGGGCCCCGAGGTGCCGCCCGCGCTGCTCGAGCAGCTCGATATCGGAGGTCGTTTGATCATGCCCGTCGGTCCCGACGGTACGCAGACCCTGGTGCGGATGGTGCGCGTCAGCGCAGAAAAATACGAACGGGAGCCACTCGTGGACGTGCGTTTCGTACCGCTGATCGGCGCGCAGGGTTTCGAGTCCGCCCCACGGCCCCCGCGTTGATGCCCCGGGCAGGCGCACGGATAGGGTTCAGGGCCGGGCTCGCCAGCGAGGCAGGCGTGTAGTAAGAGCGCTCCAGCGTGAACGGACAACGTGTGGATGGAGCCACTGCGCTCGGCGCTTTGCGGAACAGCACCCTGGTGATGGTCGGCAATTTCGACGGGGTTCATCGCGGCCACCAGTGGGTATTACGTCTCGGGCTCGACGCTGCCCGGCGTGCAAACTTATTGCCCGTCGTGTTGACCTTCCACCCCCACCCGAGCGAGGTATTGGGCCGAGGGACCCAACCGGTACTGACGCCGCTCGACCGAAAAGTCGATCTACTGGCGCGCCTGTCGCCCGAGCTCCGCATCGTGGTCGAACCGTTCACGATGGATCTCGCCGCGGCGTCCCCACGGTTGTTTGCGAGCGGCCTGTTGCAAGAGCGGCTGGGCGCCCACACCGTGATGGTGGGAGAGAACTTTCGCTTCGGGCGGTCCCGCGAGGGTGACGCCGCCGTGCTCGGCGAGCTGGGGCGCGAGCTCGGCTTCGAGGCGCACGCCCAATCATTGCACGCGGACCCCTCGGGCGTGATCTCCAGCACACGCATTCGCGAGTTGATCGGAGCAGGTGCCGTGGATGAAGCGGAGCAATTGCTGGGTCGCCCGCACGCGATCAGCGGTGTCGTGCAGCCTGGCGATCAGCGGGCGCGCCAGCTCGGCGTGCCCTCCGCCAACCTGGGCGAAGTCCGCGAGCTCATGCCTGCGCGCGGTGTCTACGCGGTGCTCGTGGACGTGCTCGAAGGCACCGCGTACGAGAAGCTCGGCGTCGGCATCGCGAACATCGGAGTGCGCCCCACCCACGGTGCAGGCGACCTGCGCGCGGAGGTGCATCTCCTCGGTTACTCGGGAGACCTGTACGGCAAGGCACTTCGCACGCATTGGGTCGCCAAGCTGCGCGACGAACGCCGCTTCCCTAACCTCGACGAGCTCCGAGCGCAGCTCGAGCAGGACAAGCAGGACGGCGCCGAACGTTTGGCAGGCCGTGTCCCCGATGCCATGGCCCGCGGCGCCTGGCACTGAAGCGCTCGTGAGCGTTCATGTCTCCGACTTCGCAGCCGGATCCCGTGCAGCCCGCCAGCGTTCGAGCACGCTCTTTGTGGTGGTGCTGAAAAAAACCTATACGGTTCCCGGTCTGGGTTAGGTTACGCGGGGCCGTGGGCCTCGAGGAGACGAACGATGCTCGAGAGCAATGCCGATCCCAACTCGATGTCGCGGCTGCAGCTGCTGGAGCTCGCGCAACAGCTGCGCGTCTCCGACGCCGACGTGATGACGCGCGCCGAGTTGCGCGCAGCCATCGAAAAAGCCAGGCGGCCCGAGCCGCGCCCACGTGCCGAACCGGTGACGTGGGTGAGCGTGGCGCGGCGGTTGCTCGCGAGCATCGTGGAGCAAGGTCTGAACCTTCCCGACGCTGCAGCGCTGATCCGCGGTGACGCAAACCTGAACACCCCAGCGCGGCCGCCGCCGCCGGTCGCCACGGTGACCCTGGCACGGATCTACGCGACGCAAGGTCATTTGGGCCGCGCCCTGGGCACGCTCGACGAGGTGTTGACGAGCGACCCCGATCACGACATCGCGCGCGACCTGCGCGCGCAGCTGAAGCAGCGCCTCGAACAGCAAGCCGTCGAGCAACCCGCGCTGGAACAGCGACGGGCATCCGAGGCCCCATTGGCGCAAGCGGCGGCTGCCATGGCCACGCCAGTCACCCGCGACGAACCGGTGAGCGTAGCGCCCCCCACGGCAGAGCCTGTGACTCGGGATTCGGAACCCGTGGTCGAACCCGTCACTCGGGTCGAGCCGAGCGCAGCGGCCCAATCGGAAACCGTGGCCGAGCCTGAAATCGCGGCGCCCGAAACGGTGGTCGAGGCTGAAACCGCGGCGCCTGAAACGGTGGTCGAGCTGCCGACGGCGCCGGGTCTGGTCTTGATCGAGGAAACGCCGCAGGCCTACCTGTATTGGGAGCTCGTTACTGCCGACACCTCGGCAAACGATTCCAACGGCCCGCATTGGATTTCCATCGTCACGCACACGCCGAACGGCGCTGGCTGCGTTCGCGAAGAACGCCAGTTCCCCGTGCACGCCCCGATGGGTGCGCTACGCCTGGAAGGGCTGCCGCGGCGAGCCGTGGTCCGGGCACGACTGAGCCGCCAGCGCGCCCCCGAATCGAAGCCGCTGGTTGTCGCCGCCTGCGTCAGCCGTCAGCGCGAAGCCGAGCCGAACACTTGGGTCGCGCGCTTCGTGCCCCATTCGAGCTTCGATCCCACGCTCTCCGACCGCGCGCTCCAGCGGCTGCCGGCGGCCAAGTCCGTGTATTGGTGAGCTCCGGTCCCGTCCCGCGGTCGCTTCCCAAAAGAAATCCGGAAACCGTGCCGTCGCTCTGGACGACGTTCCTCCATGTCATCGGAGAGCGAAGTGCAGCGAACCTGTGTGCTGGGTCTCCTGGCCCTGTGTGTCATGCTCGGATTCACTCCGGCGCTCGCGGCCGACGAGGACCTCGCCGCGCCCTACCTCGGCGGTTTGGATATCGCAGCCCCGGTCCCGCTCTCCGATGCCTCAGGGCAACAGGGCCCGGCGCGTCTATGGCTGCGGCTGCGCGCCACCCACGCGACGAACGGAGCGGAGCACCAGCGCAGCGTCGGAATACTGGAGCTCGGCGGCCATTTCGACGGGCTGCTCGGCAGTGCGGCGTTTGATCCGGAGCCGGCCCATTTTGACCCGGAAGCCCTCGCTGACCCCCCCACGCTAGCTTCGCCTTCGGGAACGCTGGTTTCATTCGTTGCGGATCGAGGCGTTGGCGCAGCGAGCCCAGCGGCAGAGCTCACGCCGGCTCTCAGCCAGGCCGTGGTCGCGGAGGCGCTGCGCCTGCTGGAGGCTCGCGCGCGCTCGGGCCGCCTGGATTCGATGGCCACCCGCGCCCGGGCCGCCGCCAGCTTGCCCGAGGTGCGCCTGGGGGCGGGCACCTCGCGCGACGAATCGTTGCGCTTCGCCCCCACCCTGGACGATCCGGCCCGCTTCACGCGCGACGGAGGCCGTGACTTATGGTTCGAGGCTCGACTCACCTGGCAGTTGGACCGCGCCGTCTTCTCTCGCGACGAAATCGCGATCGAGCGGATCAAGGCAGACGCCGACAAACAGCGGCACGAACTCGTCCGGGACGTCGTCGCGGCGCTCATCGACTGGCAACGCGCACGCTACGAGCTCACGCTCGAGATCGTGGAGCCCTCCGAGCGGGTCGCCGCTCGCCTGCGCGAGCTCTCGGCGGTGGCCCGACTCGATGTCCTGACGGAGGGCTGGTTTTCGCGCTGGCTCTCAAAACGGACAAAACTGCTGCGGCAGGCCGCCGGCCCGCCGCAAACCCAGCCGCATGCAGTGCGGGCCGCCTGGCGTTAGCCCCGTCCGGGTACACGAAATTCCCATCGCCTCATTCGACCCGGCGTATTAGAACGCTGGCATGGCTTCCGAGATCCGGCCGGTATTGCTCGACCTCAAAAGGCGCGTGGATGCGCTAAGGGGGCATCTTTGACGTCCCGAAACTCCAGCGCCAGATAGAAGAGCTCGACCAGCTCTCGAGCGCGCCGAACTTCTGGAACGATCAAGCAAAGGCTCAAGTCCTGCTCCGGCGACGCTCGACGTTGCAGCAGACGTTCAAGACCGTCACGACCCTGGGGACCGA
>JAYWEH010000558.1:0-8035 GCA_043780025.1 Deltaproteobacteria bacterium | reverse complement strand
CCGAGCCGACATCGTGGCGAAGTCGTGCTCCTGGAGCGCCGCATCGACAAAGCTGACCAGGCCCTGCTCATAGCCAACGTACAATCGGTCGTCGTGCGTCGCGTACGCGATCTGAGCGGGAGTGCCTCGCGCCGGGTCGAGCCAGATCGAGGGCAGATAGTCGCCCGCCGACGCAGACCAGCGAAAGATTCGGTTGGAATACCGCGAAAACAGATAGATGATGTCGCCGCCGTCACTCAACGCCGTCTCGACCGACACGAGCTCCGGCGGTGTGTCCAGCTCCGCGACACATTGGACCACCACACTCGAGTGCTCGGTACAGTTCCCGAGCGCGGCGTCGACCGCGATTTCCACGGGGCCTGCGCCTGCGCAGGTAAACTGAGCGCTGGTTCCGTTTGGAACGAGTGTGCCGCTCGGCGCGCTGAATGCGATCTGAACGCCCAATTCCGTGAGCACCTGGATCGCCGCGGGGAAAACATTCAGCGTTGTCGGATAAGGCGGGCTGAAACCACGAATCAAGGTCCCACAGGTCTCTGGCGGGGTCGCCGCGTCCGGCGTGGCATTGGGGTCTGGCACGTCAGGCCCATCAGGGCCGTTCTCGGCATCCGGCAGCTCGTCGGGCACCTTTGTGCCCACGTCCGCGCCGTCTTCGTTGGAAACACCGCCATCGGGAGTAGCCAGGGATGGATCGGATGAGTCGCAGCCCAGGCATTCCATCAATGCCACGAAGCATGAGGATGCAACGGGCCAGCTTCGCATCAACGTTCGACGATCCCCTTGACGGCGTTTCATGAGGACTCTCCCCAGCGTACGAGCGTCTCACGACGGCGTGGATTTTCAAAGCGCCGTGCGCTCCTGCCATAGCTAACCGCGCTCGCATTTTTGGCACGCAAGTTGCGGAACCGCCCTGTCAGGAGCTAGTCGCGATTCCGAACCGAGGTGGCGAGCACCGATCTCGTCTATCCTGTTGCGCCCTCCAACGACACGATCTCGGTCGGAGCGGTCATGAATTTGGACGTGTGCTGTTCTTACCACCGCGAATTCAAGGGCGATCTCGACGAACTCTCCATCTTTGGGCGATAGCGACGAAGGCAGCCCTGGGCCTGCATGCAGACGCCTGAGTGGACCTGGGAAGCTCCATGAACGCCAACGCGACGCCCGGGCACCAGCTGCCGAGCGCCTGACATCGGCGTCAGGAGGCTGTGCCTGCGCCTGCCAGACTGTGCCAATCGCCGGACTTCAGCCACGAGCTTTGTCGCGTTGTCATCGGCATACATGTTACTTAATGGGGGCCATGCATCATTCTTACTTGGGCCTCGCCGCCGCTGTGCCTTCACGGCCGCGGCAGCGTACGGCGGGGGCGCCGATGAAGTGTTCCTGAACAACACGGCGGGTACCGGCGGTTCCGGCGCGTCGCTGGGCGTTACAGGCGGCTCTGCCGGAGCCGGAGGCTCACCGGTCTGCGAGGGCGGCTACGGCTCCGCCGGAGCGTCCGCGCTGAGCGAAGCGACGAAGTGTTATATTTCGGAGCCAGGCCAGGGCGAAGCGGAATGTCTCCCGGTGACGGATGCGACGCTGGCGGAGCGCCTTCAGGACTTCCTGTCGAGTGAGGGCTACGCCGTAGCGTTCGTCCTGGGTGATGCCGAGAAGGTTCCGCTTTCTGCCAGCTGCGAGCCCCTGCTCGAGTGCTGTTCTTCGATTGCTGGCGAGTCGGAAGCACGGCGATGTCGCGACTGGCTGGAGAACCCGCTCAGTACGACACTTGTCGATGGCTGCCCTGTTCAGCACCCGAGTCCTTACGGGAGCACGTCGATACCCAGATTCACAGAGTCCTTCTGCCCGGATATCAGCGAGCCCGACGCGGGCCAAAGCCCCGACGCTGCCGGCGACGCTGCCACGATCGGACAGGGCGACGCGGGGTCGCAGGAAGCTCCGTCCCACTCGCTGTGTTGCTACAGCGTCTGCCGCTATCTCCACTGGCCCTGACCGACAATCTCGGCGGAGCGCCCGCTGCCCGTCGAGCGGCGCGGGCGCGTGTTCGGCGTCCCTCACCAGCTCAACTGATCGAGCACACCGTCCACGGCGCCCTCGATGCCGGTGACGCTACCGTCGACGTCGACGCCCTCCACGGTGACGTTGCCCGTAGGTTCAGGCTCACCTTCGACGTTGAAACGGATGACGGTGTGCCAGCGCGCGCCGCCCAGGCTTCGAAAGTCGACGCCCGAGATCCCCGTGCGATCCGCGAATTGCTCCACCGTTTCGACGATGTCGGGATAGATCTCAAACCAACCCTGCGTCCAGGCCCCCGCGGCGCGACCGAACGAAGCTCGCGCATCGCCTCGGACGTTGACGCGCCCATCCGAGCTGATGACCTCGTAGGGCACGCGAAAGCTGACGCCGATATCGTCCTGACACACGTCGAAGGGGTCGCCGGGTAGTACCTCCACTGTGGCGTCGTCACCGCTCCGCCAGCGTGCCGGCAACGGCAGTGCAGGAGCGACACGGCCTTTCAAGCCTGCATACGCCCCCGCGAGCGTGACGGGTGGATCGAAAATCGGAGCGTCTACGGCCACCGGTCGTCGGTGAATGTCGCAAGAATCCACGGGTGCACGCCCTTCGAGCGGCGTGTACACGTAACTCGGCGAATCGCTGCCGATTTCCTCCACAGCAACGACTTGCACGCGGGTGAATGCGCGCACGGAGCCCGGCCAAAAGTAGAGAAACAACTGCAACTGACCGAGCAGCACAGCATCAGATGCCGGTGGGAAGATCTCGAGGTTGCCGTGCGCGCCCTCCAGGTCGAGAGCACCGTGTGCAGAGATCCCGTCAGCGGCTCGGAACACGTGTGCCCCTACGGATCCCTCGATGGCCAGCGATCCATCGGCGGTCTCCAGTGAGGTCGAGAGAATGGCGAAGATCGAATCGTCACAACCCGCCAGGGTCGGCGCGCGGTGCCGCAGCTCGGCGATACGCGTCGTGCCACGCAGGTTGGACGTCGCCAGATAGCCTTGCGCAGGGCCGCCGCCGCCCAGGTCGTCGCCGTCGCCCGGCTCCCACTCGAGCGGCAAGTCGAACGAAGTCACGAGCTGATCGAGGCCGCTGCCGAACCCGAGCTCGCGTGCGGCAGCCTCATCGATGACGGACGTCTGCGTCGAGAGCTCGCAGGGCGTCGGGTCCGCGTGGATGCCTTCGCCGGTTGGCACCTCTCCTTCACCAAAATCCGATGTTTCGCCGCCGGTCCAGGCTGCGCAGCTGGGGCACACGAGGCGTCGCTCGGGGGGTGTGTTGGGCTCTGCCGTCGTGTTAGCGGGGCGCGAGTCACCGCAGGCACTGACGGCGAGCGCCAATACGACGCCCACCCGGTCGCGCATGCGGCGCTGTGGAATTTCTCGCATCGAGCGTTCCCGCTCGGCCTCGCATCGTACTGTCCGCTTCATGTGATCGCCCTCCATGGCTCGTCTCCCCAGAATCTGCCACGGCCTCCCTGACTCATCAATGCAGGGGCCGCACATTGTGCGCCAGAACGGGCCCTCTTATGTGCCAGATAGTCCACGACCCGCTGTAACTCTGGTAAGTTGAGCCCACGAGAACTGAGGACTGTCATGGATTTTGAAATCATTGCCGCCGAAGTGCTGCGCAGCCTGCGCGGCAAGCGTTCGCAGGCCGCGTTCAGTCGCAAGCTCGGTTACAGGAGCAACATCGTCAACCGCTGGGAGGCTCGCAAAGCGTTTCCCAGTGCCTCGGCTTTCTTGCGCGTGGTGGGGGCGGGGCAACGGCGCCAGCAA
This sequence comes from Deltaproteobacteria bacterium, assembly GCA_043780025.1. Classification (GTDB taxonomy): domain Bacteria; phylum Myxococcota_A; class Polyangia; order Polyangiales; family Polyangiaceae; genus SZUA-265. The sequence continues at coordinate 4,250 of JAYWEH010000558.1, read as the reverse complement.
AGGTCGGTGCTGCTGCGTTTCTTCCCGCGGCCACCCGCGGAGCTCCTCCAGATCTTGCAGCAGCACGACGCGGGCCACACCGGTGTCCCCACAGCCGAGCTCGTGGGCGCGTTTCTCAGAGAGCTGCAAGGGAAAACGCCGGTCGTGAGCGTGGCGAAGGAGTCTGGCTACAATCGCTACAGCGTTTCGCGCTGGCTCGCCGGCGATGTGGAGCCGCGTTTGCCGCAGTTCCTGCACCTGATCGAGGTGCTCAGCCGCCGGCTGCTCGACTTCGTGGCGTGCTGCGTCGACCCGGCGGAGCTCCCCTCGCTGGCCGCAGACTGGAGACGGCTCAGCCTGGCGCGCCAGGCCGCCTATGATCAACCGTGGTCGCACGCCGTGTTGCGCGCGCTGGAGCTCCAAGGCAGCGGCGCGCGTGACCAGACGGCTTGGCTCGCCGATCGCCTGGGCAAGAGTCCTCGCGATCTGGAGGCGGCCCTCGCCTTGCTCGAAGCCACGGGCCAGGTGCAGCGTCGCGGCGGGCGCTATAAGCTGCGGCAGGTCGTCAGCGTGAACACCAGCCTCGACCGCGAGCGCGCGCTGGGGCTGAAAGTGAACTGGACGGAGACGGCTCTCGAGCGCATGCGCCAGGGCGCGCCGGGCAACTACGGCTACAGCGTGTTCGCCATCACCAAGAGTGATTTGCGACGGCTGCGCGACATTCACCTCGAGTACGTACGCGCCATGCAGGCCGTGATCGCGACCTCAAAGCCCGGCGAATGCGTCGGCCTGTATTGCGCCCAACTACTCGACCTGGCGCAGAGAGAAAACGCGTTGGAGGAGCTCGAGCGTTAGAGTTGAGGTTCGCAGCTGCGCGTTCAGTCGAGCGGATGCGCGCTCGCCGCGAGCGTCTGTTCGACGACGGTCGGTCCCACGGAAAGCCGCACCGAAATCCGGCCAATTTCAGCCAGCTCTTCGGTCGAGACACGCCCGTCGCGCGGTGGCGAGTTTGCCGTGGCGCTCGCTAGCCGACAAGCGCGCCGAGCCCTCGGGGGCGACGGCTCGATGGGTGCGTTCGCGGCGAGCTCCTGGCGTCTGCGAACAATGCCGTATACATATCGGAATCAGAAACGCGCCCAATCTCCGGCCGTTTGGAGGGGGCCGTCCCCATGAATCCGGTACGCAGTGGGCATCGAATACAATTGCGGAATTACACTGAGTGAACACGAAGCCAAGTGAGCTCGTCGCAGGCGCGGCAGACGGTGAGTTCGTGCAGTTGCAAGGAGGCGGCAACGGAAGGTTTGGATTTCGAATAGCCTCCGCCTCGCCGCGAGAGCATTGGCCGGAAGACATCGAGCTTCGGACCCGGCCAGCCCTGTACATTGCCTTCCATTCAGCCACGCGCTCGCAGCGCGAACGTTTTGTCAGCAAGGTCGAATCCTTGCTTGCCGCTATGGGACACAAGTACGGGCTCGAGGAGGACTAGCAGCCGCTGCTCTCGACAATCCGTGATATGGACAAGAAAGCCTACGAAGCGCTCGAAGCATGTTTTGCTCCAATATTCGCGCAGCTGTCTTCAGCTCTCGAGGGCGAGAGCGCGGCTCACGTCGAACGCTACGTAGCCTGCGGCGAACTGGAGATGGCCTACGAGTGGGCGGTTCGTAAGCTGCGCACCGCCGCAGCCTCGTTTCATGATTGATCTCGAGACATACGTGGAACGAGCGGGTCGCGGCCCTGCCACCATCCGTGGATTGGAAGAGCGCACCGTGGGCAGCAGCGCAGGCTGCGCTGCACTGGTTGGAGTTTGCGCCTCCGCCGAATGACCCTCGGCCAAATGTTGGAGCGGGCGCTTGTCGGATCGTGAGGCGCAGCTGCTCAGCGACCGGATGGTCGAGCGCTTCGTCGATGTATCCAAGGCCTTCGTCGAGCTCTGGACGACACGCCTCACCGCGACGGCATCGGCAACGACGCGAGGACCCCTGCTGGTCCGGTCAGTCGCTGCCGGTATCGTGGAATACCGCCACCCGGCTGCCGTCCCTCGAGTCGCGAAGGGATAGACCGAGGTACGTGTGACGGTCAGTCCACCACTCGTGGTCGCCGTCCGCGACGCTTTCGGAAAATCCCCTCTGCCGGAGAAACTCTCCGAGCATCGCCCGAACCGTGTGGGACGGACTCACGCCGATCAGAACTCGTAGCCACGTCCTGCTCACGACACGACAACCTAACCGTGCTCACGACCTCAATCGAGAAGATTTCGATTCGGCCGTGCTAGCCGCGGTCGCAGTCTTCGCGATCAAGTGCCGGCTCCCTTCAACCCTCTCGCGCCGTCCACGACGCGAACGGCGATTGACAGGGCCGGCGAGGGCGTCGACTCTATGGGGATGCAGGCGATAGGGATGCAACCGGCGCAACGCCATCTGCTCGCACAGAACGGTGCCATCCCCAACAGCCAGCATCCGGCCCTGGTGTACTGCAACGTGCTGGCTCTCGGCACGCTCGACTTGGCGAGCGCATTCGAACGGCTGTTCTCCGAACATGGCTGGCCGCCGGCATGGCGCGCCGGCTTGTACACCATGCACCATTATCACAGCACCGCCCATGAAGTGCTCGGCATCTTCCGCGGTTGGGTGCAAGCGCGGCTCGGGGGTGAAAACGGCCCAATCGTGACGTTGAACACGGGCGACGTGGTGCTCATTCCGGCCGGAGTGGCTCACCGAAACGAGGGACAGTCCGCAGATTTTTCGGCTGTCGGTGCTTACCCTCGCGGCATGTCGCCGGACCTTTGTTACGGCAAGGAGGCCGAGCTGGCGCGCGCCGTCCGCAACATTGCCAGGCTGCCTGTCCCGGATCCAGATCCGGTGCGGGGTGGAGCGATTTCGGATCTGTGACCTCGATGTTGAGCGCGAGGAGCACGAGGCGCCCACGCGCGCTCATCGCCACTGGCTTCACCCTCGTGCAAGCTTGCTGGCTGGCGCGCGAACCGGAGAAGCGCGCTGACACTGCTGCTCCCGTGGCGCCTTCGCTCGCGTTACCAAACCACCCCGGCTGCGCCCCCGGCGACTCGGTGCCGTCCCGAGCTGGCTTCTTCCACGAGGCTTTGTTCCCAGAAGGAACCACCCGGACACCGCGCTTTGATGACTACACCGCGGGCAGCTACCACGTGAACAAGCTGGACCTCGTGGAGGGCCTGCCTGCCCAGGCCACGCTCTGCGGCGTGCGGCTGAAAGCACTGCTGGTCGTCGGCCCCGTGGGTCTGCTGTGGCAGTACAATGTCGCCACCGTAATTGAGGAGGGGGCACAGCTTCGCGTCAACGCGCTGGCCATGCCGCACGCCCGCATCACTGGCAAGGCGACGGGAACGCTCGCCAGAGAAGACGCAGCCGCGTTGCTCGAATCAGTCCAGCGCGCCGCTCTGATGCGCCCGGGCGCTCCAATAGCAGCTCGCGACGATGTCGCTGCGGACTTCGCCTATAGTGTATTGCTTGCCATCTACGACCGTGGCACGCCGGAGTACTTCCATGCCGCTTTCAACGAGTTCGCCGACGACCCTGACGTCCAGCAAATCAAGGACCGGATAACCGCGCTGCTACGCACCGCCAAGGCCGAGACGTACGGGCGGTGACGCTGCGCGCGGACCCTGGCGAACCTCTGGGCTCATGCGCCCATCTTACAGCGAACTTCTTTCCTTGGGCAGCACCGATTGAGAGCATTCAAGCGCGTCGAGTCTGCTCACCGCGCGGGCAGCGGCATACACTCCATGATCTCCACCGAGTCACCAGGGAAGATGGTGAAGTGCGGATGCTGTTCGAACATCTTGGCCGCCGCCTCGTGAGACTCCGCTTGCAGCACGACGTAGCCCACCATCACGTTCTTGATGTCGGAGAGGCCTTCCGGTGAAACGCGCTTCGTCTTCCCGAGTGGGGTGCCCGGATCGACGATGGCGGCACCCTGTTTCTTTCCCCACTCCATCCAGGCCTTCATGCCCTCCGCTTCGCGCTTCTTGCGCTGCTCTTCGTCCAGCTGATTCCACTGTGCTTTCTCCAGCGCGCTGGCCGTGCCGATATAGATAGCGAGAAACTTCTTCATGGTGTCTTCCAATCGCGTGACTTTCGGACTGGTGTAGTCCTAAACTAGGACTAGTCAATACTTTTTAACAAGTGGCAAGAACCCTGTGACCGGCCTGCGCAGCTATGACGATCCGTGCGGTATCGCACGCGCGCTCGACGTGGTGGGGGAGCGCTGGGCGCTGCTCATCGTGCGCGAGCTGGTGT
>JAYWEH010000557.1:0-3404 GCA_043780025.1 Deltaproteobacteria bacterium | reverse complement strand
TCGTCTGTGGAGGTGAGAAAGGTGGGGCTGGTCTCGACCGAGCGAACGAAATTGTAGTATCGACCCTCGGAGCTCAACTTCCAGGGGTTGTTGTAGGTGATGTCGTCCGGGCGCGTCCCCCAGGGGCAACCCTCGCCGCCCCACTGTCGCGTGACTTGCGGCCCCCAGCCGCCGTTCCCGTAGTTGCGCCAGTAGGTGTTGCAGTCCACGTTGTGGTGCGCCCAGGCGACGAAGTATTCTCCCGGAGCCTTGACCACGATGCCGCCGTTGTTGTGGTCATCGGCGTAGCTCAGCGTGCCCAACACCATCCGGTCGTTGGCGCCCGTGCCGAGGTCGTGAATCACGGCCTCGATGTTGCTCGAGCCGTTCGACGCCGCACTGCTCACGACGATCTTGCCCGCCTCGGCGTCCACCACGACGCGCTCGTCGTTGTACCAAGTCCAGCCACCGTTGGGGTTGAAGACGGTGACCTCGCCGCTGGTCCAGTTCGCGGGGAAGGCGGCCGGGTCTTCGGGGGGCAGGTAGGGGCAGATCGATGGCTCCGGCGGCACCACCACTCCGGAACCGCCGGCGCCTTCCGACGTCGTACCCGCAGCACCATTTCCGGTGTTACCGTCAATCGGCGCATTTTTACCGGGCAGGGTCTCGGAGTTGCCGCTCGAGCCTGCCGCTGCCGGGATCTCGTCATCGGGGATGGCGGTGTCGCTGCCGCCCTGAGAGCCGCTCGTGTCAGGCTGGTTGGCGAAAGGGACGACTGCACCAGCCGTACCCGTATCCCCACCATTGCCGCAGGCGCTCAGCAATACGGGGGCCCACGCTAGCACCGATCGATTTACCCGCATCTCTCGTTCCCCTGGAGAAGGTCGTTGGTTGAATGCGCGGACGCCAAGATGAAAATGCGTCGGCACTCGTCTCAGCGGTAAGCCCGAGAAACGGTACCACACCAATTGGTATGACTGAACCGGGAACGGGCGATCCCTACGCGCCCACCCGATTTCGCGGTTTTCGAGAAGACTCTGGCGCGAACCGGTAACTCGTTCGAGAGGCTCGTGTCGCTTGCCATGCCCTGGCTCGAGGTGCGAGATCCAGAAAGCGCATGTCGGAATGCGTCAAACCCACACCAGCGCCGTCAAAATATCGTGAAGTTTGATTTGCTCGGTCAGGACGCGCGCAGCAGGGCTGTCCCGAGTGTCTTCCGGGTCAAATCCAACCCCGCAGGCGCCAGCGGATTCACGGCGGCTCAGCAGGGCAGTACCCTGGCCTCCGACGTGTCCGTACATCCCGATCTGATGCGCATTCAACGGGCCCTGGCCGGTGACGCAGCGTGTCTGACAGAACTGATCGACGAAATGACCCCCGTCGTGCAGCACCGGGTTGCCCGGGCGCTGTTATTTGGTGCGCGCGGCAAGGCCCGCAACTTCCGACCGGAGGTCGAGGACTTCACGCAGGAGGTGCTGCTCGGGCTGTTCGCGAACGGCGGCCGGCTGCTGCTGAGCTGGGTCCCCGAGCGCGGCCTTTCATTCAAGGGTTTCGTTGGTTTACTGGCGGAACGCCAGGCGGGTGCGACGCTTCGGAGCCGGCGCCGCAGCCCTTTCAGCGCGGAGCCGACGGAGCCGGGGGATCTGGATCTCGAGAATTCCGACGACGCACTGGATGCGTCTCGCGTGACGGAAAGCCGCCAATTGCTCGACCTGATCGCCCACCGTTTACAGGCGCGGCTGTCCCCCGCCGGCCTGGCCATGTTTCACCAACTCTATGTGGCCGAAAAATCTCCTGAAGAAGTTAGTAAGGAAACAGGCCTGAGTCTCGAATCCATCTATCAATGGCGCAGCCGCATCCGCAAAGCAGCGCTCGACGCGCGGTCCGAGCTTTCGGCGGAACGGATACCGCAGGCCGGGCAGGGCTCGAGATGACGGACTTGCTGAAGGCTGTGGGGCAGAGAGTCCGTGAGCGCGAAGCCTCCGAGGGGCTCGACGAGCTCGGCCGTGCTCCGCTCTCGCCGGATGAGGTGGCGGCACTCGAACGCGAGCTCGCGAACGACGACGAAGCCGTTCGCATTGCCTGCGAGCCGCTGCCCGTCGACTTCAAAGCCAGGGTCCAGGAGCAGGTGGCACGCTCGCTCGAACAGGAGCGCGCTGCAGCGCCGCTACCCGCGCCCGTCAGGTTGGCGGCGCGTCCAAAATCATTGCCGCGCTGGCCCCTGTGGGCGGCCCTGCCGGTCGCCGCCGCCTTCGGCTTATGGATCAGCTCGGGCGGGGACGCCGAACCCCAGCTCCTGGCGCGTTACGAGCTCGAAGTGGAAAACGCGGTGTCGCGCGAGCGTGCCGAAGCCGATGAAGCAACGCCGGCCGCGCCGTTGTCGCTGCAACCCGGCTCGTCCATCGGGCTCGTCCTGCAACCCGAAAAAACCATGCGCGACCCGGTGGCGGCGCGCGTCTATCTAGAGGGTGACGGAGCGTTGATGTCGCTCGCCGCCTCGTTTGAAGCCACGCCCGTTGGTGCGCTCCGGGCGCGAGTACAACTGCCTGCCGTTCTGCCCACGATTGGGACGTTGCTGGTGATCGTCGGCGACGTTCGGGTGATCGCCGACGCTGAGCGCTTCGCGCATGATTCGAGCATGTCGGGCGCTGGTTGGCAGCGCATCGAACATCGCTTCGTTCGCGTCGAATAGCGCTACGTCGCTCGGCTTCGCGAGCTCTGTCAGGGATTCATCCCCCTGCGACAAGTACCTGTCGTGGAGTCTTTAGACGGAGGAGCAAGCAGCATGAAATTCACGACACCGCGTCGCCAGCGGTCTTCGAACGCGCGCACGCTGGGGCTCCGGGGCCCCCGCAGCAACCGAGTCGGGCGTGTCATCGCCGGACTGTGTGCAAGCGCCGGTATTGCCTTCGCAGCGTTGGGGGTGGTTCCCGTTGCAGATGAAGCGCCGAGCGCAGCGAACGCGCCGGCCAACGTCGCGGTGCCCAGCGCGGGGCCCGTCTCGACGGGTGTGCCCGCGGGCACGCCGATTGACTTGGATCTCGACGCAGCGGCGGTCAATCCAGCCTTGCTGGTCGAGGCCATCACGCCCTCGTGTGGCGAAGAGTGGCCTGAGCGCGGCTTGCGCGCCGCGATTCGCGATGAGGTTCGTGTCGGTTTGCGGCTGAAGAACACGCGCGGCATCGTGAGCCCCGCTCAAACGCTCACGGTCCTCTTGCGCAAGAAGGGTGGGCGCACTCTACAGCGTTCGGTCAGTTTGTCGGCCCTCGCGACGGGGCGCTCCGCGTCCGTCTCCGTGCCGTTCGACTTTCCGAGTGGCGCTCCGCTCGACGCGCAGGGCCTTCCGAGCGACCTGTCGCTCGATCCAACCGATGCCGGTGCCAGCCCGTGGGAGATCTCCGTGAGGAGCCCGCGCGGTGTGCTGG
>JAYWEH010000556.1:0-18784 GCA_043780025.1 Deltaproteobacteria bacterium | reverse complement strand
GCAAGCGCGGCAGGGCCCACCGCAATCGATGTCACTCTCCTGCGGGCCCCGCTGGCCGTCATTGCACGACCAAACGGAGCAGCCACCGGCACAGAACTGGGTCACACAGGCGCTCAGGTCCTCCGAACCGGCACAGGCGTTCGGCACACACGCGCCCGCGGAGCATTGAGCGTCAGTGGGACAGTCGGATGGGCTGTTGCACGACAGAACGTCCGGTTCTGGGACGCCCACGGGGAGGTCGTCGGCGTCGTCGATGTTGTTGCTGGCGAGCTGCCCTTCGACCTTCACCGGCTCGAATTCACTGCTCGATAGCGTACAGGCGCCGAGCAGCCAGGCTCCGATACAGAGCCAGATGGGGACCAGAATACGAGCAGGGATGGCTCGAGAAACCAGCGAGTCGCGCCCCGCGGGGCGGGTGGGTGCGTCTAACACCTCGTCTCCTATGCTGCACCGAACCAACGAGCGGATGCCCTGGAACGGAGCCACTCATGTGACAACGGTGATATAGCCTCGAAATGTAAGCGCGTCCATGTAGGGACCCCTACGTTCCAGCATTGTTTCAGGGCCTCGAACATAAATCGAGCGTGAGCAGACGCTGGCCGCGCCACAATAGGCCGTTTATCGCAGTAAGCGCTGCGTCATCAGGGCAGATAAGTGAGCAAACGTCCGGCGCCCGATCACTCGGCGCCGCAGTTGCTCTCTCTGTATTCCGGCGGCACGTCGACGATGCAATGGCGCGAGTCACGCGCTCGTAGCCCGCTCTCGCGGTCGGTAACGGTGAGTGACAACCGCAGGCGGCGGCCGTGAGCACACTTCGGATCGTAGACGATCGCGGGCCATCCCACCGACGTGAGCACCGGTTCACCGGCGTCGTCGAATGCGGGCCGGAGCGCTACGGTGCCGTTCTGCGGCAGCACCGAATCGGGAACGCCGTCCGTGCTCGTGCTGAGCTCCATGTAGACGACATCCGTGTCAAAACCGTAGGTGATGAAGCTAGTCCAAACGTGAAAGCCACCCTGGATGCCGCTGATCAATGGCACCGTCGGTTCGCCATCGAGGGGCTCGTACTCGGACAGGCCGGTGCCGATGACGACCCGTATTGATGACGTCGAGGGCGACTCGGTATCGTCCGAACAAGCGAGCGCGAGAGCGCCCACGGCGAGTGCGCTCCAGATAATTCGGCGAGAAAACAGCATCAGATCGTCAGAATACTAGCCGCGAAGAATCCCAGAACCCAGCTCGACACCAGATCGGGCAAGCGTCCGGAAATGGGGCCAATCGCCGAAAAGCCGTGGCAGGATACCGGCCGGCGATGCCGACACGGCGAAAAGTTGTGGCCTCGGGCTACCGCGTGCGCGAGGGCCACGTGATCGCCGTCGACGACGTCACTTCCGAGCGAATGCGCGGCGTGCGCCAGCGGGGTACGGCACCCGAACTCGTCGTGCGTCGCGCCCTACGCCAGCTCGGCCACCGTTACCGGCTCGAAAATCGCGATCTGCCCGGCTCCCCGGACATCGCCAACCGCCGGCAGCGCTGGGTCGTGTTCGTGCACGGTTGCTTCTGGCACCGGCATGGCTGCAAGGCGACGACGACTCCAACGCGCAATCCGGAATTTTGGCAGGCCAAGTTTGCCCGAAACGTCGCACGAGATCGCCGCGTGATCGCCGAGCTGACCGCCCGCGGCTATCGAGTCGTCGTGATCTGGGAGTGCCAGACCAAACGGCGCGACGGCAACGTCCTTTTCGAACTCGCCCGTGAGCTCGGGAGTTAGCCGAGCTGACGAGCTCGAAAATCAAACCGCTCGAGCGGGCCAAAGCCGCGACAGGGCTATCCCCGTGGCCACAGCCAAATTGAGAGAGTCGACTCGAGAGCTGATGGCGATGCGCACGCGCACGTCTGCCATTTGCTCGACCGCGGGGCTCAAGCCAGGGCCTTCGCTGCCGACGATCAGCGCGGACCGGGCGCCGGAGCTAGCGCGGACCGCGAATTCGTCCAGGTCGACCGCTGGCTCTCTGGGCGTGAGCGCGACGAGCTGGAAGCCGCGCGCACGCAGCTGTTCCAGGCAATCGGGCCAGCGCTCGCCCGGAGCCGTGCCGAGACGCGCGAAGGGCACGCTCAGGCTGGCCCCCATCGAGGTGCGCACGGTCTTGCGATACAGCGGATCCGACGTCGTTGGACTGAGCAGCACCGCGTCCACGCCGAAAGCAGCCGCGTTTCGGAATACGCCACCCACGTTGTCTGCGTTGGCCACGGCTTCGAGCACAACCAGTCGGAGCGCAGAGGACGCGAGGTCGACCCAATCGAGCGGCAGAGGTCGGCGTGCCAGCCCGAGGCAACCGCGATGGAAGTCGTGGCCCGTGGAGCGCTCGAAGTAGTCGGGAGCGCACACGAAGACGGGCGTCTCGGGCGACAACGCGGAGAGCACAGGCTGAAGCGCGCGATACGCCGTTTCCGAAAGGAGTAGGGACTCGATCTGATAGCGGCCGGTGCTGATCAGGCGTTCGACCCCCAGGCGCCCCTCGACAACGAAATGGCCCGACGCCTTCAGCCGATCGGGCGCCGCGACGTCGGCATAGAGCCCGAGTCGCTCGTCGCCCTCGTCACCAATGACGATCACCATCCCGTCCTGACTCCCGCGCGGCGCAGCCGGATCAGCGCACGCCTCGAGCGCTCTGGCGAGCCTCGACGGCCGTGAGATCCAAAACCCCTGCCGCGCCCACTTCCACCGGGTACGGCTCGAACCAGCCTTCCAGAATCTCTTTGGCCATGTCCACGGACAAGAGCCGATTTGACAGACACAGGACGTTGGCGTGGTTGTATCGACGAGCTGCCCTGGCCATGCCGGGGTCGGTGCACAGGGCCGCTCGAACACCGTGCACCTTGTTCGCCGCAATCGAGATGCCCGTACCGGACCAGCAGAAGAACACGCCCTCGTGGCAAGCACCCTCGGCCACCGCTAGGCCCGCTGCTTCAGCCGCGGATGCCCAGGGCACCTCGCCTCCGCTCGCCAGCGCGCCGAAGCGCCGGACCTCGTGACCCCTGCACACGAGCTCCCGCTCGACCCACTCGTTCACGGGATAAACCTCGTCGGAACAGAGCGCGACGATCAAGACGCTCCTTTCCACTGCCGCAGCGCCACCTTGCCGTGGTCAATCTCGACGAACGTGCCTCCCCTGACCCAGTTACCCGAGTTGACGTAGCGGCGCCCGGGTTCAAACGTGAGATCTTCCGAGCGGTGCGTATGTCCGAAGATCACCACGTCGAAACCGCGGCTGAGCAACATGCGCGCGGCCTCGTGGTAGATGCTGCTCTCGCCCTTCCCGCCCCGAAATGACAGCTTCACTCTCTGTTTCATGTCCTCGTACGAGGTCCACAACCGGTAGACGTCGGGATACAGGTGCAACAGCGGCCCGGCCGCGCGCGTCATCCATTCGTAGAAGCGCGGGCTGCGCACAAAGGACGGATCGTAGAGGTGGCCGTGCTCGACGCGGATGCGCTCGATCCCCGAGCTGACGTTGAGAAAAGGGGTGATCTGTATACCGGACCAGGCGGTGATGAAATTCTCGAGCGCGATGTCGTGATTGCCCACCACGTAAAACACGGACAGGCCGGCCTCGATCAGGCTCCGGATCGACTTCAAGACACCCACCGCGTCGGCGGCCAGGCTGGCGAAGCTCGCCTGCAGGATCTCGAATCCGTCCCCGTTGATGCAGACGTTATAGCGCTCTCGGCGCGCGTATTCGAAGAACCCGCCCAGATTGCGGCTGGCTGCGCTGTACGGGTTGCCCACGTGCAGGTCGGACACGATCAAGAGCCGCTCCTGCCGCGTGTCGATGATCACGACACACGCCCTGATTCGACCCTCACCTCGGAGCGCGCTTCGGGCTTCGGGTCCGGGTCCAGCGACTTCGTCTCCGACGTTCCCTCGGCGCTGGCTTCCGATTGGTACAGGAGTGCGTCGGCCCCCTGCGGCGACGCACCGAGCGTGGCGATCAGGCGGGCGTTCAACGAGCGCACGCGGCCGCTGAGGCGCCTGAGCAACTCGAACGCGAACGTCGGATCACGCCGCAAACGCACCAGCAGTGCTCCCGGTGTCATCACCAGCACCTCGGCCGAGCCCGAAGCTTGTGCGCTGGCGTCGCGAGGCAACCCCTCGAGGACGCTCATTTCTCCAAAGAAGTCTCCCTTGGCGAGCACGGCAAGCTCGATGTCGCCCCGCGTCGAAGCTTTGAAGACCCGCACCGAACCGCTGCGAATCACGAACATCTCGGCACTCGTCTCGCCCTCGCGACAAATCAGCTGCGCGTCCTCATAGGTCCGCGTCAGCTCTGTCCCGTGGGCTTCTGAGTTCGACAAACGCTTGCTGAACACGGGGCGACTCTAGTCGTGAAGCAGGCCGGTTTCAACGAGCCGTCAGGACGGGATCAGGCTGGGGCCGTAGCGCGGCGACGGAAAATAGACCTGATCCGTCCAGCTCGACCCCTCGGGCCAGCTGTCTTTGGGTTCGAAACCGAGCAGGACACGCGTGGGCTCCGTGTCGAACACGCTGCGGCCGCCGTTCAAACTCGCGACGAACAACGCGGCAAATTGCACGTTCTCCACCTCGAGCGCCTTGACGAAGAATTGCATGGCGTCGTCGTGGCTCAGGTAGATGCGCGTGCCGGACGTCACCGACTCCAGGCGGGCCGCCTCCTCTTTGTTGCGCACGAACCAGCCCAAACGCGCACAGATGACCGAAATGCCGAAACGGTCCGCGTACATGCGGCCGAGGATTTCGCCCGTCGCTTTTGTCACGCCGTAGTGGTCGCCGGGGACGAGCCCGGCGTCCAAGGAGATTTTCTCCTGGGTCCAGTCGAGCCCGCCGACCACGCGACAGCTGCTGCCAAAAATGACTCGTTTGACCCCCGCGAGCCGCGCTGCTTCAAACACCTTGTGGGTGCCAACGATGTTGGTCGGCACGAGTTGCTCGGCAAAGTTGTCACGGTCGGGTACCGCCGCGAGGTGAATGATCACGTCGACGTCGGAGGAGGCGTCCCGGAGCGCGTCCATGTCGAGCAGGTCCGCGACGCGGTGTTCCCCCGGCAGGGTGGCGGCGTTGAGGTCGTATCCGCGCACAAAATGGCCTTTTTCACGCAAACCGCGGGTCACTGTGTGCCCAATGGCCCCCGAGGCTCCCGTGACCAGGATGCGTTTCCCCAACATGTCAGGAGCATAACCCGGTCCGTGCGGGGCGCCAGAGCCGATCCGCACCGCTCCGACGGAGCGATAGCGCCTCCCACAGCGTGCCCAGCGCTCGGTTTCCGGACCAAAGCGGGCAAATTTCTGCGTGCCAGCGCCGGATTGCCGATTGCCCGGCGCGCGTCCACAAAGCACCATCCCCCACCGATGATGAAGCGCCCCCACGTTCTCGGAATCGTCCTGGCCGGCGGCGAAGGCGCACGCCTGATGCCGCTCACTCGTGATCGCTGCAAGCCGGCGGTCCCCTTTGGCGCCAACTACCGGCTGATCGATTTCGCGCTGAGCAACCTGGTCAATGCCGGAGTGCGGCGCATCGCGGTATTGACCCAATACAAGAGCCACAGCCTCGACCGGCACATCGCCACCACCTGGCGCATGCCGGCGCTCTTCAGCGACTACGTGATGAGCGTGCCGGCACAGATGCGCCTCGGCAAGCGCTGGTTCGAAGGTTCCGCAGACGCCGTTTACCAGAACCTCAACTTGTTCAAGGACGAGAAGCCCGACCACATTTGCGTCTTCGGCTCGGACCACGTGTACCGCATGGATTGCGCGCAAATGATCGACGAGCACATCAAGTCCGGCGCCGGCCTCACCGTCGCCGGGATCCGCGTGCCGCGCTCACAATCCGAACGGTTCGGCGTCATCGAGCAACGGCCCGATGGGCGCATCCAGCGTTTCCGCGAGAAGCCGAGCTCCCCGCCAGGCCTCGCCGACAGCCCCGACGAGGTCTATGCGTCGATGGGCAACTACATATTCCGTGCTGAGACTCTGATCGAATCGCTCAGCGCGGACGCGCGCAACAGCGGCAGCCAACACGACATGGGCGGGGATATCGTCACCATGCTGGCGGAGGCGGGTGACGCTGCCGTTTACGACTTCAGCACCAACCAGGTGCCCGGATCGACCGAGCGTGACCGCGGCTACTGGCGCGACGTCGGCACGCTCGACAGCTACTACGAAGCGCAGATGGACCTCATCAGCGTGCACCCGATCTTCAACCTGTACAACCGCGAGTGGCCCATCCACACGTCCACGGGTTCGCTGCCCCCCGCAAAGTTCGTCTTCGATGACGATGGCCGGCGCGGCACGGCGCTGGACTCCATGGTGGCGGCGGGCGTCGTCATTTCAGGCGCCACGGTGCGACGCTGTATCGTCTCCCCCGGGGCCACGATCCACAGCCGCGCGCTCGTGGAAGATTCGGTGATCCTGAACGACGTGCGCATCGGTCGGGGCGCGGTGGTTCGCCGTGCCATCATCGACAAGCGGGTGACGGTACCGCCGGGGGCGCAAATCGGCGTCGACCAGGAGAAGGATCGCGCAAACGGCTACACCGTGTCACCCGGCGGCATCACGGTGATCGGCAAGGGCGACAAGGTCGTGCCGCCCGACGTGACGACGCGCTGAGCGCCATCTGACCCAGCGAGCACCACTCTTTCGAGCGGGCTCGCTGGACCGTCTCTCTCACTCAGGAACCGCTGCAGACCCCAGCGCTGCAGGTGCCGGAATGGCCGCACGACGTGCCGTTCGCGGCCGGCGGATGGCTGCACGTCCCAGCCGTGCACACGTCGCTCGTACAGGGCAGGTCATCGTCGCAATCTGTGCCGACGAGGCACTCGACGCAGCTGCCCGCGCCATTGCAAACGTCGCCATGGCCGCAGGGCGTGCCGGCGCTCGATGAGCCGTAGCTGCAGATACCCGCGGTGCACGCGAGTTCGCTGCTGCATGGATCATCGTCGTCGCAGTCCGCCACTTCGAAGCACGCCGGCGGGTTACACGTGCCAGCGCCGTCGCACGCGCCGCCGTGACCACACACCGTGCCGGCAGGCGCACCCGGATGCGCACAGCTGCCAGCGGAGCACACGTCGCTCGTGCACGGGCTGTCGTCGTCACAATCGGCTGCGCCCAGGCATTCCACACACTGGCCTGCGCCATTGCAGAAGTCGTCGTGCCCACACGCCGTGCCCGCGGGCGACGCAGGGAATACGCATTTGCCGAGTGTGCACGCTTCAGCCGTACACGGGCTGTCGTCGTCACAGTCAGCAGCGCTCGCACATTCGGGAGGCGGTGGCGCGCAGGTCGGCGCATGCTGCGTAGCCAGCGCCCGTTGCGCGCCGAGCCACCAGGCGAGGCGATTCCAGCCGTCGCGACCGTTAAAACGGACGCTGAAGACGTCCTTGTGACGCCCCGGAGAAAACGTCCTCGGCTGCCCCTGGTCGAGCGGACGCGGCACGAAGAAGTTCAACGCACCGATCGGCACGGTCAACGACTTCTTCGCCGTGTTGTCGTAGCCGAAGTGCGCGCGATAGAAGCCGCTACCCAGATTCTCGATACACTCGAGCTTGGGCGATAGCGGGCTCAGGTTGAGATCCTGCGAAAGGGTTTCGACGTCCCCAGGGTCCGCTAGCTCGGCCTCCGCCTGGCCCCCACACCCCCCGATCAATCCCGCGGCCATCGCGAGTGCGCCGGCGAGCAGCGCCGGGCGGCGCAAACGTTGCTTCGTGGTCATGCTTGTGTTCCCTTCTTGGTTGCCAGCAAGCCACCTGGTGTGACGTTGAGCCTGGCCAAAACGCCGCACTCTAGCCGATACGGCCCGATGCTCATAGAGGCACATATCACTATCGGGCCAGGGCAGCCCCGCGGCAGTACTACAGCGTTACTGTGCGCCAGCACACGGACAGGATGGCCCAAATGACTGGCGGACAACCCGGGAACCGCGTAGTCAAATGCGGTGATACGCGCAGTTGCGTTCCGAAGGCCGCTGGCCTTGCTCGTGGCCATTGCTTTATTGGCTGCATGCTCGTCCGAAGACCCGCCTAGCGATGGGGCTGGGGCTAACGACGGCTCGGGCATCATCCTCGGTGACGACGCGCTCGACGGCGCTGGAGCGGCGTCCCGAGGCCCCGATGGCCCGACCTGCCTAGGCGAGACACGCCAGGCCGAGGCCATTGCGCTGGACATGTACGTGATGCTCGACACCTCGGGCTCGATGCTGGAGTCGTTGCCGCTTCAAGGCCGCCGCTTGATCGCCCCGTCGAAGTGGGAAGCCGTGCTCGGCTCTCTCGAAGCGTTCGTGGGGGCACCGGAGACCGCGGACATCGGCATCGGCATTCAATATTTCCCCCAGGTGCAGGAGGGCGTGCCTTTCGAGTGCGCCACCAACGCCGAATGTGGCGAAGCGGGTGGGCCCTGTAGCAACAGCTTCTGCGTGCAACAGGCCACGCGGGACATTCAAGGCGACGGGGCACCCCCTATCCAGTTCTTGCGCTTGCCGGACACTGGCCAGCAGCCTTGTTTTGGCGATGCTGACTGCGCGGGGCCGAACCAGATTTGTCGCTCGGTGCTCGGCGAATGTATCTATCCCCCAGGCACGGCACAGGCGCCCAACGGCGCGTTCCTGGATCTGGATCCCGACCCACGAGTGCAAGTATCTCCGCTCTGCGGCGTGACCGCCGATTGCGCGGGCCTTCCCGGTACGGCCTGCGATCCATTGGGGATCTGCCAGGCCCAACCGTTCTTTTGTTCGCCGGCGCTCGGCTGCCCCGCGGGCGCCGGAGCATGTGGTGCCTTCCCCGCCCGCTGCGTGAATCAGACGCGCTGCGAACTCGACTTCTACTCGACACCCGCTGTCGGCATCGGCACCGGACTCGCTCACTCGACGCAGATCATAGCGTCGCTCCGCGAACGCATTCCCAATGGCTTGACGCCCACGGGCCCTGCGCTGGGCGGAGCCTTGGAACACGCGCGGCTCTGGGCGGAGCAGAACCCGGCGCGCCAGGTCGTGACCGTGCTGGCCACGGACGGATTGCCCACCGAATGCGCGCCGCTCGAAATCCCCGATATCTCCGCCCTGGCGCGAAATGCCCTCGGTGGCGCGCAGCCCGTGCGCACGTTCGTGATCGGCGTCTTCGGACAGAGCGATCTCGGCAACGACGGCCAAGCCAACCTGGACGCTCTGGCTCGGGCGGGCGGAACCGAAAGTGCGATCATCATCAACACCGCGGGCAACGTCGCGGACGACTTCCTGACAGCCCTCAATCGCATCCGCGACACCGCGGTCAGTTGCGAATTTAGGCTCGACAATGGCGCGTCGCTCGACTTCGACCAGGTGAACTTGCGCATGACCGACGTCGGCGGTGTCGAGAGTGAGCTGTTCAATGTCGGAGACCCGAGCGCGTGTGGAACCGAGGCGCTGGGCTGGTACTACGTGCGGGACCCGCTCGGGGTGCCTTTGCAGATCAACGTCTGCCCGGAGACGTGCTCGCAGTTCATGCAAGCCGACGTCCGCACCGATCTCCAGGTCGGTTGCGCGACGCGCATCCGCTGATTCGCTGAGCTGAGCCCCCGCGCTCAGCCGCGCGGAGCCGGATTGCTGGCGATGAATTGCCAGATGGCCCGGAGTCCATCGTGGCTCAGACCCGATACGTGATCGCCGCCGCGAATGCGCCACAGCTCCACGGGGTTCGTCCCACATCCGCCGTACGCGAACACCTCCGTCTCGCCGCCGGGCAAACGGGGATCCAGATCGAGCGCGCGCGCGGTGACGAGCGCGCCCGTGCAACCGTTCTGCTCGACCCAGGGCAAAAGGCCCGCCTCCGCCGAAGGGTGCGCCGGCCTGCGGCGATCGGCAAACAAGTACCCGCCTTTGAACGCCACGATAGCGTCTCTATCGCCATGGATCTCCACGACGCTGAGGCGCGCACTGGGCTTGCACCCGCGCCCCTGACTTGGACCCGCCCCGGCGATGCTGAAGATGCCGCGTAGCAGGGGAGCCATCTCGCAGGCGGCGCGATGCGCCATGAAGCCACCATTCGAAAAGCCAACCAGGTAGACGCGAGACGCGTCCACGCGCAGAGCCGCGGTCGCACTGACGATCCAGTCCCTGAGCAGCGCTACGTGGTCGACGTCGAGCTGGTCGAAGTTGCAACAACTCGGATCCGCGTTCCAGAACTGGCGATTCGCAAAATCGGTGTGCCCCTCGGGCGCGAGGAATGCGAACCCCCACGCTTCTGCCGCCTGACGAAGCTCGAGGCCGCTCGCGAGCTCGACGCCGGATCCGCCGAGCCCGTGCAGGAAGATCAAGAGCGGGTAACCGCCGGCCACGATTCGCTCGGGCACGTACAGCGGGTTGTCCGGCACGGGCGCGGACAAGGTTTCACCGGAGACCTCGCGGCGTGCCGCTTCAACGATGCGCTCCGCTTCAGCTCGGGCGGATGCCACGGGATCCGGTGGCGGGGGGGCCTCGCGGCACGAGAGGGCCAGCAGCACGCCCGAGCAACGAGCCCAAGAGCGCCCCGAGTTATTTCGGACAGTCCATGTCTTCGCCATGCCCGGGGTCACCGTCCAGCTGCGCAAACTGACCACGAGCCTGCCCCGACGCACAGTGCACGTCTTTACCGAATGCCTGCCAGGCAGCAATTCCACCGACCAGCAGCAACACGGCGATGATGACCTGCTCCACCAAGGCGACCCCGCGCACATCGCGCAGCAGACAGGTGCTCGGAACCATGACGTACATTATCGACGGGCAGGCGATTGGCCGGAAGTTTTTTTGACTCGCTTGCCCGGACCGATGGCCAACGATACGATCACCCCGTGTCGAAGCCTGACGCACGCGGCCGCCGCGACTTCCTACAGGGCGCGGCGCTGGCAGTACTCGCCTGCTCTTGTCGCTCGAGCGGTCAGCCCCCACGAACGGAAAACATGAACAGCCCAGCCAACCCAATCGGGGCTCCAGAGTCCCAATTCGATGCTGACGCCAAGGCAAAAAAGGCGGCGACAGCTCGGATGCCGGTCCTCTTCGTTGGGCATGGCTCACCCATGAACGCCATCACCGACAACACCTGGTCGCGAGCATTTCGTGACCTGGGCCAAACGCTGCCGCGGCCTCGCGCGATCTTGGCCGTCTCCGCTCACTGGTTCGTGGGTGGTACGTTTCTGACGCATCAGCAGCACCCCGAGACCATCCACGACTTCGGTGGCTTTCCTCGCGAGCTGCACGAGGTGACGTACCCTGCGCCGGGCGACCCTGCACTCGCGGAGTCGATCACCCGCAGGCTGGCATCGCACGGCGCTGCGGTGAGTTCCGATTGGGGGCTCGATCACGGCACGTGGAGCGTGCTGGTGCACATGCAGCCGGGCGCTGATTGTCCAGTCGTGCAGCTCAGCATCGACGCGCGCCTGGCGCCGGCGAGCCACATCGCGATCGGGAAAGCCCTGCAACCGTTACGGGACGAAGGGGTGCTGATCCTGGGCAGCGGCAACATCGTGCACAACCTCCGCGACGCCTTCACTAACATGCGAACGGGCCGCACTCAGACACCTGCCTGGGCGTCAGACTTCGACGCGCAAATGGCGGAGGCGCTCACGGCCCGCGACGAAAAAAGGCTGTCCGGTGCGCTCGACAACGACCTCGGACGCACGGCCCATCCAACGCCGGACCACTACTTGCCGCTCCTCTATACGCTGGGAGCGAGCACGAGCGAGGACCGCATCTCATTCCCGATCAGCGGGTTCGATGCGGGTTCGATTTCGATGCGCTCTGTTGTTTTTGGATAGCCCGGAATCTTTGGATAGCGGCTCTGTCTTTGGCAGACGCTAGCTTTCGACCCGGCTGCTCCGGATCACTCGCTCGATGACGGTCCTGATCGGCGGAAACAGATTGAGCTCGAGCGCGTCGCGAGGCGAGTACCAATCCGCAGAGACGACCTCGCGGCGATCGATCGAAATCCTGGGGCGACGATCCAGCGCCAGCGTGAAGATCTCGACGTGGTCGCGCTTGCCCTCCCACTCGTTCACCTGGTCGAAAACTTTGTCGAGTTGCTCAGGCCTCGCTTCGATGCCGATCTCCTCGCGCAGCTCACGTATTGCTGCCTGCACCGCGGTTTCATGCCGGGCGACGTAGCCCCCCGGTAACGAGCGGTAAGGCACGTACGAGTTCTGCACCAAGAGCACCTGGCCCTGATTCCACAAGGTTACCAGCGCGCCGTGCGTGGTGGGCTTTCGGACACCCCAGTACACCCGCATCATGCGGTAGGCGACCTTGTATGCCAGCTGAAATGCGAGGTCGACAGGGGTCGCACGCGACGCTTCGAGCTGCTCCGACTGACTCGATTGCTGGTCCGCCACCCTGTATTTCCCTCTCGGGTTTCCGCTAGCCCACCCGGCTATTGAACGAAGATAGGCCTGACTCGTCGCCTTTAGTCAATCGTGAAACGGCGGGGCCCTGTGCGCAGATGGCCCTACGGATTGAAACTGGCTCCGGAACAGGCCACGAACGTCAGCGAATCCTCGACCAGTCCCTCCCCGACAAAGCGCAACATGCGGCGTTCGGTGGCAGGGCATGCGCTCACCAGCATCGGGTTGCCCACGCTCTGATCGAGTGTGTCCGCGATGTAACACCAACCCTCGACCCCGACGGCGTCGCGGCTATTCTGACAGCTCAGGCGCTGACCCGGGTCGCGCAGCTGCTCCACCTCGCACGCGCACGCACTCTCGCACGTGGGATCATCGGGGCCGCAGTACTCCGAAAACCCGGACAACAGTTGCTCCTGGATCACGGAGCTGAGCTTGCCGTCGAGATCGACGCGGGCCCGGGCGTTGTCACAGCTGCAGCTGGACTCGCCGAATCGCACTTCGACCAGCGTGCAAGCGACAGAGCCGTCACGCCGCGGATCGAGTTTTCGAGGCAAACAGCGATTGCCCAGCCGCTCTTTCAGGCGATCGATGATCGAGGCCACGGCGGGGCGATAGCCGAAATCCGGCAACTGGTCGTCGCGCACGTTGCGCGCGCAGATCGAGGCCACCACCGAATTTCCGCTCAGGCGCCCATAGTCGCGCAGCACCGAGAGCTGGCGCAGGCCCGGGTACGCCTTGGCCCAGTGCTGCAGGCCGCCAGGCGCGTCGATACCGGGTTCGGGCTCGCACAACGGCTTGTCCAGCTCTCCCTCCATGCAATCACAAAACGTGTCTGCGCCGGCGCTCGTGCAATCGCGCGGCTCGGGCAGCGGAAAGATGCAGGCGTATTGCAGGTCGTCCTCTTGACCGCTCCCCTGCGCGGTGTCGTATTCGCGCCCGTTGATGGGATTGCTGGCCTCGACGCCGCCGCGAGCACCAGTGGACTCGATCATGAACGGGTCGGCGGGGGGCGATACGCCCGGAACGCCCAGAACGTTTTCCCAATCCGCGGTGCTCAGCTCGAAGAACGTCTTGAAGCGCAGCTCGTCGGGCCCGAGCGGCTCACCAGTGGAGCCCACATCGGAGGCGATCGCCTGCCAGGGTACCCCGACGATCCCGCCGAGGTAGACCGTGTCCGGGCTGCGCAGGCCGGAGGCGAAGAGCGGATTGGGTACCAGGCCTTCCGGCGCGCATTCGCTCGAGTCGAGATCCGGACGCTCCAGGCACAGCGACGTGCGCGTGAGCGCGTTGACGTAGCGCGCCGTGGGGTACAGGAAATCGAACCCGAAGCGGCGCTTCTGGTCGAAGCAGCGCAGATTGTGGCCATCCGCGGCGCTGGCGAGCCGGTCTTCCAGGCGTCCGTCATCCGCGTCACACGCGGGGTCTGCCTCGCAGCCGGCGGGCGGGCGCAATGGACAGGAGTAGCAACAGGGATCGTTCGGATCCGCCTCGCAGGCGCTCGAGCCGCGGTACATCGGCTCGTTCGCGTTGGGTACCGCGACCACCCAATATTGCCCGCGGGCCTGGATCGAACAGTCATTCTCGTCGCTCAACATGATGATGGCGAGCAGCGAATCGTCCCGCAAGAACGCGCGCCGTTGCGCCAAGAGCTCTTCGTCCTGCATGATGGCTCCGCTCTCATCGGTGAGAGGCGTGACACAGGCCTCTGCTGGACCGCCACCGGGGCACTGCGCGCGCACCAACTCGCGATACGGCATGGGGTCGACGAGAAAGCGATACCAAGACTCGAGCGAGGCTTCAAAGCCGCAACCGCGCTCCCCCACGGCGGCCACCATGCTCTGAAAGCGGCTGACGAGATCCGCGACATCGCCGCCGGGTCGCCACTCCAGAAAACCTTGGTCGTTCGCGCCCATCCCGCTGCCGCGCGGCAAGCTGCCCATGGTGTGAGCCAGATCGATGGCGTCACCGGCGTCGCACGACGTGTTCGCACCCGAATCGCCCAGGCTGGACGACACGATGGCGATGTTGATGTCTGCGACTGCCTGAAACTCACGAACCTTGCCGAGCTCGCAGTCCTGACCCGGAGGAGGCGCCGGGTACTGATTGCCGGAAGCGTCGATGCAGATGGGGTTGACGAGGCGGTTGACCAGATCAGGCACCGCCGTGCGCAAGATCGCCTGCTTGTCGCTCATGGAGCTCGAGTTATCGATCATGAACAGCAGATCGATGCGCGCGAGCTTCCGGCGCGAGATCGTGTCGACGAAGATGTTTGTCGTGCCCGGCTCGGTCAAGCCGAGCGGCCGATCGAGGCAAGCGGCGATACACAGGCCGCAAATCGCAAACAACAGGGCAAGGCCAAAGCCACGTCGACGAAAAGGGTCGGCGGCTTTCGGCGTGTGAACAGACAAGAGCACCTCGGATGATACCTGGGCAGATTTCGGCCCGGCGCTGCCGGCTCGGGTGCCGTACCCAACGAGAACGGAACACGTCCGATCACCTTTAAGCCATAACGGAGGGCTGGGCGCGCCGTCAGGCCTGTTCTACGCTGCGGACCATGAACCAAGCGGCCATCGGCTTCATCGGAACCGGCGTGATGGGGCGATCAATGGCAGGGCACCTGCTCGCTGCCGGTCACCCCGTGTACGTATTCAACCGCACTCAGGCGCGAGCGCGCCCGCTCATCGACCAAGGTGCGACCTGGTGCGATAGCCCCCGAGCGATCGCCGAGCAGGCGTCGATCACGATCAGCATCGTGGGCACTCCCGATGACGTGGCGGGGCTGTACCTCGGCCCCGAGGGTCTGGTGGCGCGTTCTCGGCCAGGCTCGCTGCTGATCGACATGACCAGCTCCGATCCCGAACTCGCCCGCAGCATCGCCCGCGCCGCACAGGAGCGTTCCATCGACGTGCTCGATGCGCCCGTGTCCGGCGGGGACATCGGCGCGCGCAACGCCACCTTGTCGATCATGGTGGGCGGCTCGGAGCAGGCTTTCGAGCGAGCCCAACCCGTGCTGTCCTGCATGGGGAAAACCATCGTGCACCAGGGCCCTGCCGGCGCGGGCCAATACACAAAACTGTGTAACCAGCTCGCGATCGCGTCCACGATGGTCTCGGTGTGCGAGTCGATGGCCCTGGCGACGCGCGCTGGCCTCGACCCCAGCCGCGTGCTCACCAGCATCACGAGCGGCGCGGCCAACAGTTGGTGTTTGTCCGAGCTCATGCCGCGGGCACTGAAGGGCAACTACGAGCCCGGCTTCGCGGTGCGGCATTTCACCAAGGACCTGGCGATCGCCCTCGCGTGTTCGGAGCGCCTCGGCCTGGAGTTACCGGGCCTGTCGCTCGCCAAACGGCTGTATGACAGCCTCGTGGAACAAGGCGCCGCCGAGAAGGGCACTCAGGTCCTGCTCAGTCGATACCTGGAACAACCCAGCACCTGAGCTGCGGAGATCCCGATGCGCCTGGTACAGTTCGAAACGCGAGCGGGTCAGCGCCGAGTGGCGCGCGTGGACGGGCCCCTGCTACGGCTCTTGTCCAGCGCCGCCAGCGTTTACGCGCTCGCCCGCCGCGCAGCCGCGGAGGGGCAGCCGCTCGTCGCGCTCGTGGAGCGCGACATCGGCACCGAACGAGTCGACTACGCCGAGATCATCGCCGAACAGCGCCTGCTGTTGCCTCTCGACCACGCCGATCCCGCTCACGTCCTGGTCTCCGGCACGGGGTTGACCCATCTCGGCAGCGCCACGACGCGCTCCGCCATGCATGAAGAGAGAGCGGCCCGAGTACCCGAAACCGATTCAATGCGACTGTTCCAGCTCGGCGTCGCGCACGGCAAGCCTCGAGACGGCAGCGTGGGCGTCCAACCCGAATGGTTCTACAAGGGCAGCGGCCATGTGTTGGCGCGCCCGGGCCACCCGCTCAGGGTGCCGGAATTTTCGCTGGATGCGGGCGAGGAACCCGAGATCGTCGGGCTGTATCTGATCGCGGAGGACGGCACACCCTGCCGAGTGGGCTTTGCGCTCGGCAACGAGCTCTCGGATCACGTCACGGAGCGCCAGAACTACCTGTACCTCGCACATTCGAAGCTGCGAGCCTGCTCGTTTGGCCCCGAGCTCTTGCTCGGGGAACTGCCGGAGCGGCTGGGCGGCGAGTCGCGCATCTGGAGGCAAGGTCAAATGCTCTGGCAGGCGCCGTTCGAGAGTGGCGAGTCGAACATGTCGCACCGCATTTCAAGCCTCGAACACCACCATTTCAAGTACGCCGCGTTTTGTCAGCCCGGCAGCGTCCACGTGCATTTCTTCGGCACGGCGACGCTCAGCTTTGCCGCCGGCGTGCGCACGGAGCCCGGCGACGTCTTCGAGATCGAATGCGCCGAGTTCGGGCAACCTTTGAAGAACACCCTCGAGCGGCTGCCGCGCGCCGCCGTCGACGTGCGAGCCCTGTAGCCATGCCCTTCTCCGCCAAACGCAAGACGCCCGAGGAACTGCGCAGCCACCGCTGGTACGGCAGGAGCGATCTGCGCGCCTTCGGCCACCGCTCGCGCACAGCGCAGATGGGTTACGATCGGCTCGACTACGCCGGTAAACCGGTCATCGCCATCATCAACACCTGGAGCGAAATCAGCCCCTGCCACGCCCATTTCAAGGCGCGCGCGGAAGAGATCAAACGCGGCGTGTGGCAAGCCGGCGGGTTTCCCGTGGAGCTGCCAGCGCTGTCATTGTCGGAGAATTTTCAGAAGCCGACGACGATGCTGTACCGCAACCTCCTGAGCATGGAGGTCGAGGAACTGCTGCGTTCCTATCCGGCGGACGGCGCGATCTTGATGGGCGGCTGCGACAAGACCACGCCGGCCTTGCTGATGGGCGCGATCAGCATGAACCTGCCGGCGCTGTTTGTGCCGGCGGGGCCGATGCTACGCGGTGATTTCCGCGGCCAATCGCTCGGCAGCGGCAGCGACGTCTGGAAGTACTGGACGGAAAAGCGCGCCGGACGGGTCGAGGAGAGCCTGCTCTCGGAGATGGAGCAGGGCATCGCACGCTCGTTCGGCACCTGCATGACCATGGGCACCGCGGCGACGATGATGAGCGCGACGGAAGCGCTCGGTATGTGCCTGCCAGGCGCGTCTGCGATCCCCGCGGCGGACTCGCGGCACGCGCGCATGGCGTCGCTGTCGGGGCGGCGTATCGTCGAGATGGTCTGGGAGGATCTGAAACCGTCCGACATCCTCTCCCCCTCGGCCTTTGATAACGCCATCACCACGGTGCTCGCGCTCGGCGGCTCCACCAATGCCGTCATCCACCTGATCGCGATGGCACGCCGCGCTGGCATCTTGCTCGGCCTCGAACGTTTCGACGAACTCTCGCGCGAGGTGCCCGTGATCGCCAACCTGCGCCCCACCGGAACATTCCTGATGGAGGACTTCTTCTACGCCGGTGGCTTGCCGGCGCTGCTCGAGGTGATGCGGCCGATGCTCTCCCTCGATTGCCGCACCGTCACCGGATCGAGCCTGGGCGAAAACATCAAAGGCGCCAGCGTCTACAACTCCGAGGTGATCCGGCCGCTCGAGGCTCCCGTGGCCCCGCGCGGTGGGCTCGTGATCTTGCGCGGCAACCTGGCGCCCGACGGCGCGGTGATGAAACCTTTGGCGGCCGCGCCGGAGTTGCTGGTGCACAGCGGGCGCGCGGTGGTCTTCGATGACTACGCGCACCTGCTCGCGCGCATCGACGACCCCGACCTGGACGTGGACGCGAGCTCCGTACTGGTCTTGCGTAACGCGGGGCCCAAGGGTGGGCCGGGCATGCCCGAGTGGGGCCAGCTGCCGATCCCAAAGAAGCTGCTGGCGCTCGGGGTGCGTGACATGCTGCGCATTTCCGACGCCCGCATGAGCGGCACGAGCTACGGCGCCTGCGTATTGCACGTGGCGCCGGAAGCCTTCGTGGGCGGGCCGCTCGGCTTGATCGCGGACGGGGATCGCATCGAGCTGAACGTGCCCGAGCGCCGCCTCGACGTCGCCTTGAGCGATGCAGAGCTGTCGCGGCGCCGAGCAGCGCGGCAGAGCGCGCCATCGCGCTACGCGCGCGGCTACACCCGGCTGTTTCTCGAGCACATCGAACAAGCCGATCAGGGCTGTGACTTCGACTTCCTCACCGGCACTGAGCCCACCCCAGAACCTGTGATCTACTGAACGCCTTCGAGCCACTCATGAGCGAATCATTTTCACCCCTACACAACCAATTCAGAGCGGACCTGCGCGCGAACCAGCGCTTGATCGGCTGCTGGGCGTCCCTGGCCAGCCCGATCTCCACGGAGCTGCTCGGCTACGCCGGCTTCGACTGGCTCTTGCTCGACGCCGAGCACGCGCCCAACGAGCTCAACAGTTTGATGTTGCAGCTCATGGCGCTGAAAGACAGCAAGAGCGC